>NZ_JADOUU010000006.1:0-174730 GCF_015751955.1 Arthrobacter sp. CAN_A214 | reverse complement strand
GCGCAGAAACCGTCCTCACCGTCCACACCCGCCGCGCAGAAACCGTCCTCACCGTCCACACCCGCCGCGCAGAAACCGTCCTCACCGTCCACACCCGCCGCGCAGAAACCGTCCTCACCGTCCACACCGGACGCGCTGAATCCCGACTCGACGATACCGCCCTCTTCTGCTCCTCCACGTTCCACGACGCCGGCGAGCGACCCTGCTCCCTCAACGGAACCCGCACCGTCGCCAAAGCCGCCGGCCGAAGCGAAACCGGTCCCCACGCCGGTTCCGGACCTGTCGCCCAGTTCGACCCCAGCGCCGAAACCGGTGCCGAAGCCCGTCATGCCGACACCGACCCCGGCGCCACCAGTCGCTGAAACCACTCCGGCTCCCGCACCCGCTCCAGCGCCTCAACCCGCACCCGCACCCGCTCCAGCGCCTCAACCCGCACCGGAACCAGCACCCGCTCCAGCGCCTCAACCCGCACCCGAGCCAGCACCGGCGCCCGAGGTCGGCCCTGAATGCACTGCAATTTCGGACGGGCCAAAGGCTGCACCGTCGGTCGATCTTCCGGCGCCGTTGCTCGACGCACTAGGTCAGGCTCTGAAACCACCGCCCTGCGATGAGACGCCCGCTCCCGGGGGCACGGAATCTCCGCTCCCGGTCGCTCCAGGGATCAAGGAACCCACAGCCTGACCTCCTCGGCGAGAGCGCAATCCCTATGGCGTTGCCTTGAACCCGATCAGCTTGTGGGTGCCGTCGCAGTACGGCTTCAATGCCGACGCTCCACAGCGGCATAAGGCAACAGTTTTGCGTCTTCGCGGGAGCGCAGCACCGTCGGGGTCGACGAGCTCATAGTCGCCGCGCACCAGAAGCGGGCCGTCGGGGAAGGCCACGATCGACGCTCCTGCCTCTTTCAGGAGGGGTGCGTCATCGTCGGTTTGATCGTCCGGAGTCCTGGTCATGCCGTCGACGCCGCCCCGGATTGGAGGAGCGCGGTTCTCCCACCGGCCCAGGCCTCCATGATCTGGACGGTCATGAGTTCGTCGACGTAAAGCGCCGCCGCGGCTCCGAACAGGACATCGCCCAGAAGTTCCGGTTCCGCTTCGACGAGACCGCCCGCCATGTCCCTTGCCGCGATCTGCTCATGAACGGCGTCGGCCTCGACATGCTCGTCGAAGTACTCCCGCGCCTCTTCGCTGTATCCGTGGCGCTTGAAGCCCCGGGAATAGAGGCGGTTCGGTTGTGACGACGTCATTTCATAGGCAGCGAGGTGACCTACTGCGGCACCGCGGAGGCGTCGGCTGAGGCCGAAAAGCGACATCAGGTTATTTGAGGCGAGGGTGATGGCCGGAGTGGTGTCCAGATGGGCGCCATAGGTGTCATCGATGTTCAGTTCGCGGAGCGTTTTCGCAAACAGCGCCGAGTGCATGCGTGCCGGGCGGCCGCCGCCATACTCGTCGGCCTGGATTTCGACCAGAGCCGCTTTCGCACGTCCGGCGATGCGTGGAATGGTGAAGGTGTGGGGGTCGGCTTCCTTCAACTGATAAATGGATTTATTGATGAGGAACTCGCGCAGCTGTTCGTCGGTCGCCTCCTTTGCCACGAACCGGGACATGCTCGGCCCACCAGCCTCACCGGTGATCCGAAAGAGCTCGCCGGCAACCGCTTCGCTCGTCGCCGCGGGCAGCTCACCCAACGCAATGTCCCGCCGGAGCCGTTGTTCCATCGCCGCCGCGATCTTGCCCCTCGCCCCGATGAGGCCCGGGTTCCACTCCCAATCGGTGCTCGCACCGTCGATGCCGCTGTAATGCAGTTCAAACAGGCAGAACAGGGTGAGTTGCAGGTCATCGTCGAAAAGGAGGTCCGGGGAGGATTCCAGTGCCTCGTCCACGGCGTCCGGCAACCCTGCAAGAGCCGCACCTCCGGCTTCAGGACTGGTGATGATGCCGAGAACCAGCTCACTGACGGGACCGCGTGCTGAAGGTTGCTTCATTGAACGCTCTTTCTGATCGGCGAGGTGTCCGGCCATCGGGCCAGTAGTAAGCATACTTCGCTTCGCCGCTCGGCCGCACTGGCCAGGAGGGACGGCCGGTCAAGTGAAGCTGCCGGCCTGCCCCCCGAATTGGGTGGGTCAGGCCGGCAGCCGGAGGAGCGCCGGGCCTAGACCCGGTCCGCCGTGCGGTCACTCACTCTCGATAGGGCGAGTGCCAGACCGATTGCCAGTCCGGCGACACCGAACAGCAGGTGGACGATATTGTGCAGGATGGAGACCTGGAAGATACCGAGCAGCAACGCTTCGGATTCGTGTCCCGCGAAGGACATCTGGTCGTAGTTGCTGGTGATTCCGGGAATGAATCCCAGGATACCGACGAGCAGACGGCACCCACGGCCTGCGCGGCCTTCTGGATCGCCGTCTTGCCGTGGTGGGTGGTGTTGCCTGATGTTGTCATATGATTCTCCTCACAGCTACTCGCGGTTCAGTTTGTCCTGGATAGTTCCCGCAGCCTTCTCCACGACATTGGGAATTTCGGTAGTTCCATAGAAGCGTGCGTCCGGGTGGGTTGGCGGGGGCATGGGAGCGCTCGTCGTTGGACCATCGTGGTAGGCGTGGTCATCCGTCATGTGATACAGCCGCGCCACCTGAAGGCGCCCCTGCATCTCAGCGTTGGCGTTCGCGGTGAAGTCCGCGAGCAGGTTCCCACTTGCCATGATGTAGCTGCCCCGCCACGGGTTGCCCATACTGCCGGCGGCCCGGGCCTCCCGCACCGGCAACGATCGCCTGCTGCAGGTCGGTTCCACCGACCACGGCCGCAATGGAAGGATCCTACTGAACGGCGTCCTCGGTGATGCTAAGGGGTGCCTTTTCCAACAGTTGGGCGATGATCGTAGCGAGCATTTCCACGTGACCGAACTCCTCCGCGCCGATACCGAAGAGCAGATCCCGGTACTTGCCCGGAATGTGGGCGTTCCACGCCTGGAAGCTGTACTGCAGAGCCCCGGTGATTTCGCTGTACTGGCCGCCCAGCACCGCCTGGAGCTTCCGCGCGTAGACCGCGTCGGGCTTGGCCGGACTTGCTTTGTACTAGTGTTCCTGCTTGTGAAATAGCGAGGATGAGCATCTCCCCCGTCTTGTGGTCCGGTGACCTTGGGTCCATGTCACCAAGGAAGGGTGGAGCCGGACCTCCTCTGTCGACGTTAATGCTCTCGACACCGATTTCGGTAGATACTAAGCTCACTTATTTAGAACTTGCAATAATTCTGAAAGAGCTTGCGGGTTTAAACTAAGCATGCTTAGCTTTGGAGATAAGTCCAGCAAAACATTGCAGGACGCACGCATCGAGAACTCGATGGAACGTCCGTTTTACCGGCAGAATCAACGTAAGGAACGAACATGACTACGCAGAATTGGCCACAGGACCCCCTGGTTCCGTCCACTACCGGCAACGAGTTCGAGACCACTGAGTTCGGCGCAACCGGAACCGGCAGCGCCGGCAACGACCAGTCGAAGACGTCGGCCGCCAAGGACCAGGCGAAGAACGTTGGCAAGGAGGGCGCGGGCGCTGCGAAGAACGTGGCCGGCACCGCCGCTTCCGAGGCGAAGAACGTTGCAGGAGAAGCGAAAGCCCAGGCGAAGGGATTGCTCGGCAATCTCGGGGACGACATCAAGAGCCAGGCCGGGACGCAGCAGCAGCGCGTCACCGACGGCGTCCGCGGCATCAGCGATGAGCTGAAGTCCATGGCCGACAAGTCCGAGAACCCGATGGTTTCGAAGATCGTGCACCAGGTTTCCGACCGCACCAGTTCGGCAGCAAGTTGGCTCGAGGGACGCGACGCGACCGACATCCTGAATGATGTCAAGAGCTTCGCACGCCGCAAGCCCGGGACATTCCTCGGTCTCGCAGCAGGAGTGGGCGTTGTGGTGGGCCGGCTGACCAAGGGGCTCACGGGTGAGACCTCGCAGGGGTCGAACGAGTCGTCCACGACCGGGCAGTCCACGGGAACATACGGCACAGACCCCTATGCAACGAACACCTATGTAACTGACACCTCCAGCACGGGTTTGACTGGAACTGGTTACGAAACGGGTACAAGTCGTGGAAATCACGTATCTGACCCAGCTCCCGCCTTCGTGGACCCTGCCGTCGAATACCCGACCATTCCCCCGGGCACCCCACCCGTCGGAACCCTTCCGGGAGAAAGGGACCTGCGCTAATGAGCGAGGCATACTCGGGCGGCGCTCACCCCGCCGCACCACCACCCCCCTCTGAAGCCGAAGTTCTGGCGGCCAATCATTCAGTGGGTGAGCTATTCAGCGAAACGACCAAGAACCTTTCGCTCCTGATGAGGCAGGAGGTGGCCCTCGCGAAGGCGGAAGCCACCGAGTCTGCGAAAAACGCTGGAAAAGGCGCCGGCATGTTCGCCGGGGCTGCAGTCGGCGGGCACTTCGTGCTCCTCTTCCTGTCGATCGCCCTCATGTGGGGCCTCGGCGCGCTCATGCCACTCGGTTGGGCAGCAGTGATCGTTGCCGTGATCTGGGGCATCATTGCCGCCGTCCTCGCCATGATGGGCAAGAAGGAAATGAAGCAGGTCAAGGGCCTTCCCCTAACTTCTGAAACCGTCAAAGAAATTCCGCCGACACTGAAACCAGGTGAAGAAAGCCGATGAGCCAAACTCCAGAAGAAATCCGCGCTGACATTGAGCGCACCCGCCAGGAACTCGGCACCGATGTCGACGCCCTCGCGGACAAGGTCAACCCGGCCAACATTGCACACCGTCAGACCGAGAAGGTAAAAACCAGTTTCAGCAACGTCAAGGACACGGTAATGGGCAAAGCGGAAGATGTTGTAGACAGCGTCAAGGGCAAGGCTCATGACGTCAAGGACACGGTTTCGGACAAAGCCGGCGATGTGAAGGGCTCTGCGAAGAACAAAGCCGGCCAAGGGAAGGGCTCCGCGAAGAGCAAAGCCGGCCAGGCAAAATTGAAGGCGCAGCACGCCGGCCAGGCCGTGCAGGGTGCCCCCCGCGAACTCAGCTCGAAGACTGCGGGAAACCCCCTGGCGGCAGGCCTCATCGCCTTCGGCGCTGGGCTGCTGGTGGCGTCGATCATCCCCGCCAGCCAGAAGGAGGCGCAGGCCGCATTCGCGCTCAAGGAACAGGCTGCACCCCTCAAGGCAGAACTGACCGATGCTGCAAAGCAGATCGTGGAAGACATCAAGGAGCCTGCACAGGAGGCCATGGCATCGGTCAAGGAATCAGCAACCCAATCGGCGCAGAACGTCAAGGATGAGGGCCAGCAGGCCGCCTCAGACGTTAAGGGCAAGGCGCAGGATGCCACAAGCCAGGTAAAGAGCCAGTAGGAATCCGCTAGGCGGCGAAGAGGCGACCGAGTCTCGGGAGGGTGCGGAACACGAAGTGTTCGGCGCCCTCCTTGGCTGATTCGCCATGGATGCGGCGACAGCTCCTCATAGGCGGAGAAAATAAATGCTAAGCACGCTTTGCATCGAGTACTAAGTGTGCTTAGAGTAGATACCGGTGGTCCTTTGGGGGGAAGATTTGCATCCCGCCACCGCTGACCTAGCAGCCAGGAATTCAAAGCCCCTCACAATGAGACAGCTCAGAAGGAGAAGGAAATGATTACGCAGAACAACATCGACACCATGCTCAGCAGCGGCGGCAACGTCATCGGATCAGATGGTGACAAGATCGGATCGATTGGCCAGGTCTACCTTGATGACCAGACCGGCGAGCCCAGCTGGGTCACTGCGAAGACAGGGCTCTTCGGAACTTCTGAGTCCTTCATTCCGCTGCAGGGCGCCGACCTCGAGGGCCACGACGTGCGCGTGCCCTACTCGAAGCACCAGGTCAAGGACGCCCCCCGCGTCGATTCGGACGGCAGCCTGAGCCCCGAGGAAGAAGAGCGGCTGTACCGCCACTACGAACTCAGCGGCGCCGGTAGCCGCACCGAAACCACCTCGGGCACTGCTGATACGAGCGGCCTCGAAACTGCCGGTACCGCCGGCGTTGGCGGCTTCGGCGGCACGAATCGGGACAGCGACCTCGACCTCGACGCCAGGGGAGGACGCCACGAGGCGAACCTCACCGGCGATAGGGACCGCGAAGCTGTCGGCCACGACACCTCCGGTCCCACCACAGACGACGCCATGACCCGCTCGGAAGAACAGCTCCGTGTCGGCACCGAAAACCGCGAGGTGGGCCGGGCCCGCCTGCGCAAGTACGTGGTGACCGAGAACGTCACCACGACCGTGCCTGTCAGCCATGAGGAAGTCCGGATAGAGCGCGAGCCCATCACGGACGCCAACCGGGGCGACGCCCTGGATGGCCCCGCGATCAGCGAGGAAGAGCATGAAGTCGTTCTTCACGCGGAACGCCCTGTCGTCGAGAAGGAAGCCGTTCCCGTTGAGCGCGTTCGCCTCGACAAGGAGACGGTGACCACGAACGAAACCGTCAGCAGTGACGTCCGTAAGGAAAAGATCGAAACGGACGATGTCGACATCAATGACACCGATCGCAGGACACGATAACCCGTCCTGGAATGGAAGGCCCGGAGCTCGCAGCTCCGGGCCTTCCTCGTCTACACCGGACTTGCTGCACGGCGCCCTGAAGCGCTGCATGAGCCCGGCTGACCAACCCTGGGGCCGATAATAAGTAGGCTTCCTATTTGCGGTTGGACTGTCTACAGTGGATAACAGGGAAAGAATATCCGCGGATGATTTTGAGGAAGGAAATGCCACAATGCCGGAGTTGAATGAATGGTCCACGAGCCGCCTGCTTACGACAGCTGCGCGCATCGTCGAGCACTCCTGGAATGAAAAGCTCCTGAGCATCGGCATCACCCATGCGGGCCTCACCACGCTCGGGGTGCTCTCCCGCGAAGGAACCATGACGGGCGTCCGCTTGGCCCAGTTGGTGCACGTCCAGGCGCAAACCGTCGGACGTACACTGGACCGGCTCGAGAAGCGGGGGCTCGTAACGCGGCTTCGCAACACCGCCGACAGAAGAAGTCAGCGTATTACGATCACCCCTGCCGGCTCAAAAGCACTCGAGCGTGCGCAGAATATCGAGAACGAACTGATGCCCGAGGACGGGCTTGCGTCGCAGGATCTGCGTAAGCGCCTGGAGACGGTGATCAATGAACTCGGACCGAATAAGATTCCTGCGGAAAAGGAATGATCAAGGTCCTCCCGCAGTCAGTTCCAAGTCCCGGCGCTAGTATCCGCCGCCGTCGGACGCCATGTTATTGAACCGTGAGTAGTGGCCTTGGAAGCCGACGACGATCGTCTTGGTCGGGCCGTTCCTGTGCTTGGCAACAATGACGTCGGCCTCACCCGCGCGCGGTGACTCCTTGTCATAGACGTCGTCGCGGTGCAGCAGGATGACCATGTCGGCGTCCTGCTCGATGGATCCCGACTCGCGTAGATCGGACACCTGCGGCCGCTTGTCGGTGCGCTGCTCGGACCCACGGTTCAGCTGCGACAGCGCGACGACGGGGACGTTCAGTTCCTTCGCCAGCAGTTTGAGTGCACGCGAGAACTCCGAGACCTCCTGCTGGCGTGACTCGACGCGCTTGCCGGACGACATGAGCTGAAGATAGTCCAGCACCACCAGCTTGAGATCATGGCGCTGCTTCAGGCGCCGGCACTTGGCCCGGATCTCCATGAGGGACATGTTGGGGCTGTCGTCGATGAAGAGCGGTGCGTCGTTCATGCGGCCCATCGTGGTAGCGATCTTGCCCCACTGCTCATCCTTGATTGTTCCCTTGCGGAGGTCCTGGAGCCCGATGGTTGCCTCGGCTGACAGGAGGCGCATGGCTATCTCGTTTCGTCCCATCTCCAGTGAGAAGAAAACGGTGGTCAGGTTGTGTTTGATGGCCGCGGACCGCGCCCAGTCGAGTGCGAAGGTCGATTTGCCCATGGCCGGCCGCGCAGCAACGACGATCATCTGGCCACCGTGGAGGCCCTGGGTAAGCTCATCGAGCTCGTAGAAACCGGTCGGCACACCCGTCATGCCCTCGCCCCGGTGACCGGCCGACTCGATCTCGTCGACGGTGCCTTCGATGATGTCCTTGAGTGCAACGTAATCCTCGGCTGACCGGCGTTCAGCGACCGCGTACACCTCGGCCTGTGCTGCGTTCACGAGGTCGTCAACTTCGCCGTCGTTCGAATACCCAAGCTGCACGATTTTCGTGCCGGCATCCACCAGGCGCCGCAGGACAGCCCGTTCGCGGACGATTTCCGCGTAGAAGCCGGCGTTCGCCGCGGTGGGCACCGACTGGATCAACGTGTGAAGGTAGGCGGGACCTCCAATCCTGGAGATCTCTCCGCGCTTGGTGAGCTCGTCCGAGACCGTAACTGCATCGGCCGGCTCTCCCCTCCCGTACAGGCCGATGATTGCCTCGTAGATGCTCTCGTGGGCGGGCCGGTAGAAATCGATGCCGCGAAGTACCTCCACGCAGTCGGCGATCGCGTCCTTGGACAGCATCATGCCGCCGAGGACGGACTGCTCGGCCACCAGATCCTGCGGAGGCGTCCGGGCGAAATCGGGTGTGCGGACGTCCTGCGGGGAATCGGCTTGGGCCAGTGACACGTGGGTGCCTTTCACTCATTAATCAATTTCCGGAGTAGCCGGGCTGTCGATGCAGCAAGCCGGTCCGGGGCCTTCATGGATGGTTTACCACCCGGTACCCCCTATTCTCCGAGGGACCCTTCGCAACGGTAGCCGCGCAGCACCCCCATGCAAAGCCGCGTGTCGACCGACCCTGTGGACAACTTGTGGAGAGTACGGCGTGTCTTGTGCACAGGATGGGGACAACACTGTGGACAACAAAATAGTTTTCCGTGAATAGTGCTCCTGACGTGGGCAAACTTTATCCAGCGTCTGTGGAGGAAAAGTATTTTGAGTCAACCTTCATCCACAGCTTGCGTGTTGACAAGTAAGCGAAGTCTCCTTCGTAAAACGTCCATCCCATCAAGACGTCGCTTAAAGGACACTGCCCCCGCGGAGGTCCGCGGGGGCAGTGTGTCGAGCAGGAGATGCGGGAGGACTAGCCTGCCACTACGTCGAGGTCGATGACCGCAGCGACGTCTTCGTGAAGACGCACGTTGGCCTGGTACGAACCGACGGACTTGATGTGGGCGGGCAGCTCCACCTTGCGCTTGTCGATGCGGCCGAGACCGGCAGCCTCGACAGCCTTGGCGACGTCGTCGGCCTTGACCGTGCCGAACAGGCGACCGGAGTCGCCTGCCTTCACTGTCAGCTTGACCGGCTTTGCCGAAAGCGAGGCCGCCTGCTTCTGGGCGTCTTCGAGTGATGCGTGCTCGCGCGCTGCGCGTGCCGCCTTGATCGAATCGACCTGCTTCTCGCCGCCCTTGGTCCACATGAGCGCGAAGCCGCGGGGAAGAAGGTAGTTACGTGAGTAACCATTCTTCACCTCGACAACATCGCCCGCGGCACCGAGACCGGTTACTTCCTGGGTCAGAATGAGCTTTGCCATGAGATAGGTTCCTTTCCCTTAGCCGCGGCCGGCGCCGGAGTAAGGCAGGAGCGCAACTTCGCGGGCGTTCTTGATTGCCTGGGCGATCTTGCGCTGTTCCTGCACGGTTACGCCGGTGACACGGCGGGCGCGGATCTTTCCGCGGTCGGAAATGAACTTGCGCAGCAGTGCTACGTCCTTGTAGTCGATGACAGTGACGTCAGCGGCCTTCAAGGGGTTGGACTTTGGTTTGGGCTTACGGAGTTCAGCCTTAGCCATCGTGGTGCTCCTTATTCTTGTGGAGCCCGCAGAACGATTCTGCGGGATGGGAACTACTGGTCAGCGGGTGACCATCGCGGGGGCCCCGGAGTCGGAGCCGTCCCGCACCTAGAAAGGGGGCTCGGAATCGGCGCCGTTACCCCAGCTCTGCGAATTCCCGCCTGCGGGTGCTCCCCAGGGGTCATCTGCCGGCTGCTGGGCCTGCTGGCCGCCGCCCCAGTTCGGGTTGGAACCCGATCCGGAGTTTCCACTGTTGTTGCCGCCGAAGCCTCCTCCGCCACCACCACCTGAGCGCTGGGTGCGGCTGACCTTCGCGGATGCATAGCGCAGGGACGGACCGATTTCGTCCACCTCAAGCTCCATGACGGTGCGCTTTTCGCCTTCTTTGGTGTCGTACGATCGTGACTTCAGGCGGCCCTGGGCAACCACGCGGGTTCCCTTGGTGAGCGTCTCAGCAACGTTCTCCGCAGCTTCACGCCAGACCGATGCACGGAGGAACAGCGTTTCGCCGTCCTTCCATTCATTGGACTGACGATCGAAAGTGCGTGGCGTCGAGGCGATGGTGAAGTTCGCCACCGCAGATCCCGACGGCGTGAACCGAAGCTCAGGATCGTTGGTCAGATTGCCAACGACCGTAATGATGGTTTCGCCTGCCATGGTGCCTCCTTGGGTCACATCCCGCGGGAGCGGGTTTGTTGAGTACTGAAAGAACCGCCGGAACTATTCGGCGGAAACCTTCTGCTCCTCGGGGCGGATGATCTTGGTACGCATGATGGTCTCGTTGAGGCCAAGCTGACGGTCAAGTTCTGCTGCCACGGCGGGCGTTGCGGTGAAGTTGACCACGGCGTAAATGCCTTCGGTCTTTTTCTGGATTTCGTACGCCAGACGGCGACGTCCCCAGATATCCACCTTGTCCACGGTGCCGCCGCCAGTGCGGACGACATTCAGGAACTTCTCGAGTGTTGGGTCGATGGAGCGTTCCTCGACGTCGGGGTCGATGATTACCATCAATTCATATGCACGCATGTGTGAACCCACCTCCTTTGGGCTGAACGGTCGCGGTCTTTCCGCAACAGGAGGTTCTTTAGCGTAGATCCGGCCGGTACGCCTGGAATTTCCCGGGCGCTGATCCAGCACAGACCTGTCAATACTACCGGAAGTCGGCGGCAGCTCGGAAACCTGTGGACAGCCGGCTAGACCGTGCTCACGAAGAACGTCCGCGCCGCGGCAGCCAGATGCGCCGGATCATCCACGCCGCAGAGTTCACGCGCCGAATGCATGGACAGGAGCGGGGTTCCGACGTCCACGGTGCGGATACCCAACCGGGTGGCGGTGAGGGGTCCGATCGTTGATCCGCAGGGCATTCCGTTGTTCGACACGAACTCCTGGTAGGGCACCCCGGCCGCACGGCACAGCCGTGCCCAGTACGCCGCTCCGGGAGCATCGGTGGTGTACCGCTGGTTGGCATTGATCTTCAGCAGCGGTCCGCCGTTCAGGACCGGGTGGTTCGCGGGATCATGGCGCTCCGCGTAGTTCGGGTGCACCGCGTGCCCGGCGTCGGCTGACACACAGAACGACGCCGCCAGTGCCCGCATCCTTTCCTCTCCATCGGCACCGAGGCCACCGGAGATCCGCAGCAGGACGTCTTCGAGGAACGGTCCGCTGGCGCCGGAGCGTGAGCCGCTGCCCACCTCTTCATGATCGAATGCAGCGAGCACCGCGATCGGCGCTCCTGCGGTCTCCACTGGAGCCGCCTGAATCAGGGCAACCAGGCCCGCATGCACCGAGGTGAGGTTGTCCAGGCGGCCGGAGGCGAAAAACTCACCGTCGGCGCCGAAGACCCGGGGTTCCTGCGTATCGGCGACAACGACGTCGAATCCTCCAACACTGGCGGCGTCCAGCCCGCACCGCTCCGCCAGCAGGCCGAGCAGATCGGCTTCTCCCGGTGCACCGAGACCCCAGATCGGGTTCATGTGCTGCTGTTTGTCCAGAGACAGCCCGTCATTGACCGCGCGGTCCAAGTGGATGGCGAGCTGGGGAAAACGGAGGAGGGGACCCGTGGAGACGAGGTGCTCTTCGCCGTCGTGCGTGACCAGCCGACCGGCGAGCGCCAGTTCGCGGTCGAGCCAGGAGTTGAGCAGCGGACCGCCATAGACCTCCACGCCGGCCTGAAGCCATCCGTGGCGACCGGTGGTCGGCTTCGGCTTGAGCTTGAACGACGGCGAATCCGTGTGCGCTCCGAGGATGTGGAATCCCGTGATCGGTGTCGCGCTTTCCGGCACGATCCATGCGATGAGCGCGCCGTCGCGGACCACGAAGAAGCGGCCCGGCCCCGCAGACCACGCGTCCGCTTCGTGCAGTTCGAGAAATCCCGCGGCCGCGAGCCGCAGTCCTCCCTCGCGTGCTGCGTGGAAACTCGATGGGGAGGCCGAAACATAGGCCCCGAGGTCGGCAATGTGCTGCGCTGCGGAAGACATAAGGTCGATTCAACCAGAGATGGACAGCACGGGACGCCCGGGCACTGGTTGCACCGCGGATCTTCAGGTGCCGGCGGGGCCTGGAAACACGATTCCGTTCTCGTAGGCGAAGACCACAGCCTGCACACGGTCGCGGAGGCCCAGTTTCGTCAGGATGCGGCGAACGTGGGTTTTGATGGTCGCCTCGGACAGGAAGAACCGGCGCGCCAGTTCAGCGTTCGACAGGCCTTCGGCCACGGCCTCGAGAACTTCCCGCTCACGCGGCGTCAGTTCGGCGAACCGCGGATGGGGCTGGGCTGAGTTCGCCTGTGCCGGGGGCAAGGAGCGCACATATGTTTCCAGGAGGCGCTGGGTGACGCGGGGCGCCACCACTGCATCGCCGCTGGCGACGATGCGGATAGCGCGGACGAGATCCTGTGGCGCAACGTCCTTGAGCAGGAAAGCCGAGGCGCCGGCCCGTAGTCCGGCGAACGCGTATTCGTCGAGATCGAATGTCGTGAGGATGATGACCCGCGCGCACGACCCCGAAGTCGTGATCCGTCGGGTTGCCTCGATTCCGTCGAGCTGCGGCATCCGCACATCCATCAGCACGACGTCGGGACGAAGGTCGGCAGCGAGCCGCACGGCGTCTTCACCGTTCGAAGCCTCACCAACCACAGCGAGGTCATCCTGGCCTTCAAGAATGAGCTGGAAACCCATTCTCAGAAGCGGTTGGTCGTCCGCGAGCAGCACCCGGATGATGCTGTCCTGCTGATCATGGTCGGTCATCCTTTTCTTTCCCCCGTTGATCGCCCGAATCCGGGACCGTCAGCTGCACATCCACAACCCACCCGCCGGCCACCCGCATCCCACACTTGAGCGTTCCGGAATAGATCGCGGCACGCTCGCGCATACCGACAATCCCCTGGCCCGATCCCTGCGAAACGCCCGGTCCCATGCTGCCCTTCCCGTCGTCGGCAATCCGGATGGCCACCTCGTTTCCGGTGCGGGCTATCGATACTTCGACCACAGTAACCCCCTTGCCGTAGCGCAGGACATTGGTCAGCGATTCCTGAATGATCCGGTACAGCGTCAACTGGAATGCGGAGTCGGCGGGTAACGCGGGTCCACTGATGAGGATGCGGAGCGGGAGCCCGGCGGACCGGAATCCTTCCAGCAGCTGTGCCAGTGAACTGGATGCGGGTAGCGGCTGGAAGTCCGCGCCACTGGACTCCGTACGGAGAACGCCCAGTACGCGCCGCATGTCCGCGATGGCGTGGCGACCCGTTGCGGAAAGCTCCCCGAGGACCGCCTGCGCCTTGGCTTGGTCTCGGGTCATCACGACGGCGGCGCCGTCCGACAGTGCCACCATGACGGTCAATGAATGGGCAACGACATCGTGCATTTCCCGAGCAATGCGGTTTCGCTCCCCCGCGGACGCCAGCTCAGCGTTGCGGCCCGCCCACTCCCGGAGCTCGGTCTCATGAGCGCGATCGCGGCGGACGGTTATTCCGATACCCGCCGAGATCGCCAGGAACAGCACGACGATACCGCTGACCAGCCAGACGAGCCCCGCCGGTTCCCCCATGATGCCGGGTGGAAGGACGAACAGACCGCCCGCGGCCGGGAAGCTCGCGGCGACCGTGGCGAGGAGCGTTGTGCGCAGCGGTTGACAGATTGCAACCGTGTACAGCGCAGCCCAGATGCCGATCGCCAGAGTGACAACACCCTGTGAGAAAAATAGCGTGACGGGCTCAAGGAGGCTGATCACGGCCAGGACCAGCAGGGGCCTGCTCCGCCTGAACATCAGGATGACCGCGGAAACAGCCACTGGAGCAAGTCCCGCCGAACCATCCCGAAGGCCCACGCCAGGAAGGACGTTCGGTAGCGTGAGAATCAGGAATCCGAGAACGACGGCGGCGTCGGCGATGCGCAAATGCCCACGGAAGAACCGCCGGATCGGACCGAGACGGCGTGCATTGAGTTCGGTGAAGGAGACTGCGGCCGTTCGTTCCGCAGTCTCCTTCACCGAAGGAGTGCCGCTCATGAGGTTGGTCCCATGCAGCGAGTTCAGGGGCGTCGGGGCACTAGATGTCCCGCTTCTTCGTGACGATCAGGGACACGAGGAGGAGGAGGACGGCCCAGGCCGCCATGACGAGGCCACCCTCGAGCTGGGTGAGGGCGTCCTCGGCTGTTGTGATTGCCACCAGTTGAGTACCCGCAGAACCTGGAAGGAACCGCGCGGCGTCCGGAATCCAGTCGGCGAGACCGGAGATGAGCTGGACGATGATCGGCAGTACGAAGAAGATTCCGACGGCGGTCACCACACCGCCGGCGGTGTTGCGCATCAGTGTTCCGATTCCCATGGAGATCACCGCGACCAGCGCAAGGTAGGTACCCGTGTTGATGATGCTCGCTGCAACGCCCTCCTTGCCAAGGGAGAAGTCCAGGTTCTGCGGGCTGAGGAGCGGCTGCGCGACCAGGTACGAGGTAAGCGCTGCAAACGCACCAACCACCAGGGCCACGAGGGCGATGATGAGATTCTTCGCGAGGAGAGCCGGAATCCGCTTCGGTACAGCCACCATGGTGGACCGGATCATTCCGGTAGCCCATTCGGAGGCGATGAGTACCACGGCGAGCGCTGCGATGAGCAGTTGGCCGAAGACGATTCCGGATGACGGGACCGTCAATGAGTCGTAGCTGGGACTTCCCGGTCCTTCCGTCGGGGGCTGGAACTCTGCAGGGATGTCCTGGTTGGAAAGCTGCTCCTGGAAGATGGCCTGCGACCAGGCGAAGAGTGCCGCAAGCCCGACCATGACCACCACGGTGGTGATCACCAGGATAACCGTCGAAGGGATTGTGGTGACCTTGATCCACTCGGACTTCAGGACCCTGCCGAAGTTGACCCCTGCTCCGGAATTCTGAGCGTATCGTGGCTGCTGCCCGGACGGGGCGGGCGGTGTTGTCGTTGCCATGTCAGTGTCCTTCTGCCTGGACCATGCCGGTGTTGTGCTGCGGAAGGTCATGGGACCGGTATTCGACTTCCGTCTGGGTGAGCTGCATATAGGCATCCTCAAGGGATGTCTGGAGCGGTGTCAGCTCGTAGACGAGCACGTTCTCGCGCAGCGCCACTTCGGCGATTCTGCGGGCATCCAGGCCCATGACTTCCAGCAGTTCGGGTTCGAGGAGTTTCGAGGAAACGCCATCGCCGGCAATCGCCGCCAGAAGATCCTGCGGGCGGGTGGCGCGGACGCGGACACGTGCCTGGTTGTCGCCGTCGATGATGTCCTTGATGGGAGCATCGGCGATGATGCGTCCGCGCCCGATCACGATGAGGTGGTCGGCGGTAAGGGCCATTTCCGACATCAGGTGCGACGAGAGGAAGACGGTGCGCCCTTCGGCCGCGAGGCCCTTCGCAAGATGACGCACCCACTGGACGCCCTCGGGGTCCAGCCCGTTCACCGGCTCGTCGAGGATCATGGTGTGCGGGTCTCCGAGGAGTGCGCAGGCGATACCCAGGCGCTGGCCCATGCCGAGTGAGAAGCCGCCCACGCGCTTTCTGGCCACGGGGCCGAGTCCCGTCAGCTCGATGACCTCCTTCACGCGACTGTTGGGGATACCGTGGGTTGCGGCCATGGCGCGGAGGTGGTTGTAGGCGGAGCGTTTTGTGTGGACCGCCTTGGCGTCGAGCAGTGCTCCCACTTCACGCAGCGGTGCCTTGTGGTCCGCGTAGGGCCGCCCGTTCACGCTGACGTTTCCCGACGTCGGACTGTCCAGTCCGACGATCATGCGCATCGTGGTGGATTTTCCGGCACCGTTCGGGCCAAGGAAACCTGTCACCCTGCCCGGATGAACGGTGAAGGAGATGTTGTCCACCGCGGTCTTGGATCCATAGCGTTTGCCCAGGCCGTGTGCCTCGATCATTCCGGTCCTTCCCCTCGATATCGTCTGCATCAGGCGGACAAACCGCCCTGTTGCAACTGTAGGCCGGGCAGATCCAGGAGTAACCGGCCCGGGGGATGATCCGGGGGAACCATCCGTACCCCTTTGGGATGACGGTTTCGCCCGGCACGCCGAATCTGGAGACCGTCCGCCCACCCCTACCGCGAGCTGATCGAGGCGAATTTCCGGATACAGAGCGGCACGAAGATGATGAGCATCAGGGCTGCACCGAGAAGCACCGTCAGAAGGGCGTTCTGCATGGGCCAGACGTCCGGGACCGGCGCCGATCCCACATTCCCGAACAGCTCCCGCGCGGCCTGCACGAAGGCCGAAACCGGGTTCCAGTTCGCGATGGTTTCCAACGGGCCCGGTAGCGTCTGGCTCTGCACGAAGGCGTTGGAAATGAACGTCAGGGGAAACAGGATCATGAAGGAGGCGTTGTTGATCGTTTCCGGTGATTTGACCGACATGCCGAGCAAGGCCATCACCCAACTGAATGCATAGGAGAAGAGGAGGAGGAGGGCTACGCCTCCCAGGAAGCTCCCCGCCGAAGCATTCACCCTCCAGCCCACGAGGAAACCCGTCGCCATCATGATGAGCACCGAGATCGTGTTGAGCACGAGGTCGCTGTTGGTCCTGCCGATGAGCACCGAAGACGAACTCATGGGAAGGGTGCGGAAACGGTCGATGATGCCGTCTTTCAGGTCCTGGGCCATGGCGGCGCCGGAAAAGGTCGATCCGAAAATGACAGTCTGCGCGAAAATGCCTGCCATCAGGTACTGGGTGTAGTCCGTGCCTTCGACTTCGATGGATCCGCCGTAGATCTGGCTGAACAGCAGGACGAACATGATGGGCTGAAGGACGGCGAAGATGAGCATGTCCGGTGAGCGCTTCAACTTCGTCAGGTTCCGCTTGGTGACGGTCCAACCGTCCGAGAACCACATGGCACCCGCGCTTGGCACCACCGGCTGTTGCGCAGGCTGTTTCGGTGGCGCAAGGACACTCATATTGCTTTCTCCTTCAGGGTTTCGCTGTCCGACAGGTTTTCAGTGTCTTCGGCGCGGCGTCCCGTGAGCTTCAGGAAGACGTCATCGAGACTGGGGCGCCGCATCCCTGCGTCGTGGAGTTCGATGGCTCCCTGGCCGAGGTCAGCGAGGATGTACTGAAGGGCTCGAGGGCCGTTGATGACGGGCACCTCAACGGTGCGGCCGTCGGCGGCAAGGGACGGTGGGCCATCACCGTGGCGTCCCAGCACCTCGACGGACGCCGCGGCATCGGCTTCGTCCACAAGGGTCACCACGACCCGGTGCCCGCCGATCTGCGCCTTCAGCTTGTCGGCGGTTCCCTCGGCGATCACTTTTCCACCATCGATCACGGCGATGTCGTCGGAAAGCTGGTCCGCTTCCTCAAGGTACTGGGTAGTGAGGAGCAGCGTGGTGCCGTCGCTGACGAGGTTACGGATGATGCCCCACAGCGAGAGCCTGCTGCGCGGGTCGAGGCCGGTGGTGGGCTCGTCGAGGAAGAGGATCTTCGGATTGATGACCAGCGCTCCGGCCAGGTCGATCCGACGCCGCATACCGCCGGAGAACCCCTTGACCGGCCGGTTGCCGGCCTCGGTGAGCTCGAACTGGTCGATCAGCTCCTGCGCTCGGCGCTTCGCGGTGCGCGCTCCAAGGTGATAGAGCCGGCCCACCATCTCCAGGTTCTCGAAACCCGTGAGGTTCTCGTCCACTGCTGCGTACTGGCCGGACACCCCGATGATCTGCCGCACGGACTTCGGGTCGGCAACCACATCGATCCCGTCGACGACGGCGCTGCCCCCGGTGGGCTGGATCAGCGTGGTGAGGATCTTGACGACAGTGGTCTTTCCCGCTCCGTTGGGTCCCAGCAGAGCCTTCACGGTGCCCTGCGGAACTGAGAGGTCCATGCCGTCAAGCGCATGGACGAGGCCGCTCTTCGACTTGTAGGTCTTGCGCAGGCCGTGCGCCTCGATGATTGCCATGCGACAAAGCCTAGGACCCCCGGACCCCTCCCACTACGAAATCAGGTCAGGTTCTGTCCTTATCCAGAGGTGCGCGGTTGTCGGCCGGCACTGATACTTCCCGCTCTCGGGCTGCAGGTGCAACGAGGAACGACGCAAGGACCGCCACCCCCACCGCCAGCAAGGCATTGCGGATGCCGACAACATCACCGAGATATCCAAGCAACGGAGGTCCGGCCAGGAAAGCCGTATAGCCGATGGTGGAAACAACGGAGACGCGTGCCGCTGCCCGCGTCGGATCGTCGGCGGCAGCGGACATTCCCATGGGGAATCCGAGCGCGGCGCCGGTACCCCAGAGGATTGCACCCAGCGCGGCCAGCGGAAGGTTCGGGGCGAAGACGAAGATCACCAGGCCCACCAGGGACGCACCGAGGCTGACCTGCAGCACGCGCACCCGCCCGAAGCGGTCGATGAAGCTCCCGCCGATGAAGCGGAACGCGGTCATCGCCGCGACGAAAACCGCGAACATGACTGCACCGACGCTCTCGCTTGTACCAAGACCATCGACGGTCGCTTTCGCCACCCAGTCGTTCGCGGCACCCTCGGTGAGCGCTGCGCCGAGGACGACGAGCCCGATCAGGAGCGTCCGCGGCTCCCGCCATGCGTCGAGCCGTCCGGGAACGGGACCGGACCCGGCAGAGGCGGGATGGGCGGCTTCGGGGAGGAAGTACCGCGGGACCCACAGGGAAACACACAGCGACACGATCGACACTCCGACCAAATGCGCCGGCAGGGAGATCTCGAGCGCCGACAGACCGGCTCCGACCATGGCGCCGACGAACGCACCACCGCTGAACGCCGCGTGGAAGCGCGGCATGATCGTGCGCCGGAGTCGGCGCTCCACGTCTGCACCCTCGATGTTCTGGGCGACGTCCCATAGCGCAACGCCCGAACCGAAGAGGAACAGGCCGATGCCCGTCAGGGGCACCGACTCCAGCCACAGTCCCGAAGCCACGGCCCCTGCGGCGATCGCCGCGGCCGCTCCACCGAGGCGAACCGTGTTCGCGGTACCCACGCGGGCGGACATCGACCCGGCCAGCGGAAGGGAGATGACCGAGCCCACCGCCCCGACCAGCAGCAGTGAACCGATCTGTCCCGAGGACAGGCCGAGGATCGAGGACGCCGCCGGGATCCGCGCTGCCCAACTGGCGAAAACCAGGCCGTTGAGCCCGAAGATCGCATAGGTCGCCCACATAGCCGTTCGAAGGTTGGGATTCACTGAGCAACCGTAGCAATGGGGGCAATGCACCCCCAAGTCTCGGTGGTCAGCGCGCCCGTTCCACCCGGCCCTCGTCCCACACCGGCTCCTTCGATTCGTACACCTTGCCATCGGTTCCGAAGACGAGGAACCGGTCGAAGCTGCGCGCAAACCAGCGATCGTGGGTCACCGCGAGGACGGTGCCTTCGAACGCGTCGATGGCCCGCTCGAGGGCTTCGGCGGAATGCAGGTCGAGGTTGTCAGTAGGCTCGTCCAGCAGCAGGAGCGTTGCCCCCGAGAGCTCCAGCAGGAGGATCTGCAGCCGTGCCTGCTGGCCGCCGGACAGCGAGTCATAGACCTGCTCCGACTGGCCCGCGAGCCCGTAGCGGTCCAGAACAGCCGACGCCGCTTCGCGCCCCAGCCCCGAGCGGTGTTCATCCCCGCGGTGCAGGATATCGAGCAGGGTGCGTCCCAGGAGGTCAGGGCGCGAATGGGTCTGGGCGAAGAATCCGGGGCGGATGCGCGCGCCGAGCTTCACGGAACCCTCGTGCGGCACCTCCGCGATGTCGACCTCGGACACCGGCAGGTGCTCCTTGTCCGGATCGGTTCCGCCACCCGCAAGGAGCCGCAGGAAGTGGGACTTCCCCGATCCGTTGGAGCCCAGTACTCCCACGCGGTCGCCGAACCAGATCTCCGAGCTGAAAGGCTTCATCAGCCCGGTCAGCTCGAGCTTCTGCGCAACGACGGCGCGCTTCGCCGTCCGGCCTCCCCGCAGGCGCATGGTGACATTCTGTTCCATCGGAATGGCCTCCGGCGGGCCCGCTTCGAGGAACTTCGCCAGACGGGTCTGGGCCGCGTGGTACCGGTTGGCCATGTCCGAGCGGAAGGCCGCCTTGTTCTTGTACATGTTCACCAGCTCCTTGAGCTTGATGTGTTCCTCGTCCCACCGCTTCCGCAACTCCTCGAAACGTGCGTTGCGGTCGGTACGGGCCTTGAGGTAGGTCTCGAATCCCCCGCCATGTGTCCAGGAGGAGGCGCCCAATGCTCCCGGTTCCAGGGTGACGATGCGGGTGGCGGCATTGGCGAGCAGTTCGCGGTCGTGGCTCACGAACAGCACCGACTTCTTCGACTCGTTGAGCTTCGCCTCGAGCCAGCGCTTTCCGGGCACGTCCAGGTAGTTGTCGGGCTCGTCGAGCAGCAGGAGCTCATCCGGTCCGGTGAAAAGTGCCTCCAGTACTAGCCGCTTCTGCTCGCCACCGGATAACGACGACGCCGCCCGGTGCTGCGCGCGGTCGAACGGCACGCCGAGGGCTGCCATGGTCACTTCGTCCCAGGTGGTCTCGAGCTCGTATCCGCCGGCGTCACCCCAGTCGGCGAGCGCCTGCGCGTACTTCATCTGCGTGGGTTCATCGTCGGCCTCCATCATGGCAAGCTCGGCGTCGTCCACCCCCTTCGCTGCCGCAGCGAGCGCGGGGGGAGCCGCGGAGACGAGGAGGTCCCGGACTGTCGTATCGTCGCGGACTTGCCCCACGAACTGGCGCATGATGCCCATGTTCCCCGAGCGGCTCACCGCTCCCTCGTCCGCGCGGAGGTCACCGGCGATGATGCGCAGCAGGGTTGTCTTGCCCGTTCCGTTGGGTCCGATCAGCGCGGTCTTGTGTCCCTCGCCCACCTTGAAGGACACTGCGTTGAGGAGTTGCCGGCCGTCGGAGAGGAAGTAATCGATGTTGGAGACGTCTAGGTGTGCCACTGCCCAAGTCTTTCATCCGCTGGCAAACCGGCACTGCGGAAGGACGCCGACTCGGGGCTCGGCGCCACGTCTGCGTCACAGGCGCGATCCCGGACGACGTCGACGAATTCCTCGCGAATCATGGCCGACGACCTGCATGCGGTGTACCGCTAGCAGGAAAGCATCCTCGAGGAACGCGGCGCGGGCCCGTGGCCGCGGGACGCCCCCAATTGGTTCACTCTCCTGTAGCCGCAGCCTGGAACGTTGCTGCTGCGGAGATGGCTGTGCCCAGGGGAATCATCCGGTAACCAACGCCCCGCACGGTCCGGATGAAGCGGGGCGTGCTGGCATCCTCACCGAGTTTCTTCCGAAGATTGCGGATGTGCACCTCCACCAGGTGGTGATCCTGGCCCCAACCGTCCCCCCACACACGGCTGAGCAGTGATTCGCGCGTCCAGACGCGCTGGGCACCCGCCAGGAGAGTCTCGAGGAGGTCGAATTCAATGCGCGTGAGAGCTAGTTCCACGCCGTCGAGGGTCACCACGCGCCCCTCGACATCCACGACGAGGCCGCCGTGTTCGAGCACCGCATTCCCGTCCGACGGGGAAGCCGACTGCTGGGCACCGGTGCGTGGCCTGCGGAACATGGCGTTCACCCGGGCCGAGAATTCGCGGGGGCTGAAGGGTTTCCCGATGAAATCGTCAGCCCCGATCTCAAGGCCGATCAGCCGGTCGATCTCCTCCTGGCGTGCGGTCACCATCACGATGTAGGCATCACTGAGTGCGCGGGCCTGGCGGCACACTTCCACGCCGTCAAGATCCGGCAGGTTGAGGTCCAGGGTGATGAGGTCGGGCTGGTGTGTGCGGATCAGGGCAAGGCCTTCCTGGCCGCTTGGTGCTTCGAAGGTGAAGAACCCATTCATGCGCAGCGTCGCGGACAGCAGATCGCGGATATCCTGGTCATCCTCGACAACGAGGGCAGTGCGCTGCGGCGACTGATTGGGCATACCTCTACATTGCCAGAAAACGGCAATGTATATTGTCTGCCCTTGAACAGATCTTGAACTTGGCGCGGTAGTCGTGCCCGTAGGATTTTCTGGTGACCACACCCACTGCGCAGTCCCTCACCGTCTTCGGCCAGACCCTCAAGCTGCATTCGAGTACTGGATCGGCCACGCCCGGGCCCGCGTTTGCCCTGGTCCACGGGATCGGGATGTCCCACCGCTACCTTGCGAGACTGCAGAATCTGCTGTCCGTCTCGGCCGACACCTACTCCCTCGACCTTCCCGGCTTCGGGCCCAACCCACGGCCCGGCCGTCCCCTTTCGGTCGAGGAGCACGCTGCCATCCTGGTACAGGTGCTGCTGGATGCCGGCGTGTCCCGCTGCGTCCTGGTGGGACACTCCATGGGTACGCAGATCGTTGCCGAAGCGGCACTGCAGGCCCCGGAACTGGTTGCCGGCGTCGTCCTCATCGGCCCTGTGGTGGACCGAAGGCGACGCACCGTACTGCGTCAGGCGTTTGCGCTGGCCCACGACTCCCTGCGGGAAGCGCCCTCGGCCAACCTGATCGTGTTCACGGACTACCTCCGGACCGGCATACGCTGGTACCTCAGCGAACTGAAGCCCATGATGACCTATCCGCTCGAGGACAGGATGCCCGGGATGAAGTGTCCCGCTCTGGTTCTTCGGGGCTCCCGGGATCCGGTGGCACGGAAGGAATGGTGCCGCGAACTCGCAGAAACGAGCCCTGCGGGCCAGTTCAGCGAGATCGAGGGCCACCCCCATGTGGTGCAGCACAGCGCGCCTGCTGCAGTCGCCGAGCTGATCCGGACCTTCACGCGGTCGATCCCTTCCCGCGCCGATGCGAAGTAGGGCTTGCAACAAGCTTCAGCGGCACCATAGGGATAACTTGAAGATTGAAGCGCATAGTAGAGAGATAATGCACCTGGCCAGCCTCTCCGCAGCGAGGCCGGCCAGGTGCTCCAAAGACTGGGAAGAAGTGCCGACATGCCTGAAATGAACGAGTGGTCAACGAGCCGCCTCCTCACCACCGCCGCACGGCTGGTAGATCATGCGTGGAACGAGCGTCTTCTCGATATCGGCATCACCCACGCCGGCTACACCACGCTCGGGGTCCTTTCCCGCGAAGGAACCATGACCGGGGCCAAACTCGCGCTCGCGGTGCACGTGCAGGCACAGACCATCGGCAAGACGATCGAGAAGCTCGAGCGCCAGGGCTTCATTTCGCGCATCCGCGACACGATGGACCGCCGCAGCCAGCGGGTCACCATCAGCGCCTCCGGCACGGAGGCGCTGATCAAGGCCGAGAACATCGAGCGGACACTCATGGCAGGCGAGGGCCTCGAATCCTTCGAACTACGGGCCCTGCTCCGTGGAATTGTCGGCGAACTCGCCCCCCAGCGGCAGAAGCTCGTTGCCGCAGCGGTCTGATCCGCGCTGGTCCTGCTCCCTTTGAGCCCCGTTCCTGGGGACCCGATGCGTTCCCTCGACCAGCTTGCCGCACGCCTCCTCGGGCTTGCCGCAGCGGGGACAGGGCGCACCGTTCCAGGGATTGCCGGGGTGCCCGGAGCAGGGAAATCGACGCTCGCTGTCGCGCTCGTGGTGACGGAGGGAAACTATCTGCTCCCTGACGCCCCGGGCGGGCGGGAAGCACGGGCTGAATGCAGCGAGACCTGGTACTGCGAATCCGACGATCAGCTGCGCATCGAACGCCTGATCGACCGCCATGTCCGGTTCGGGAAATTTCTTCCGCCGCCCGGTCCTGGGTTGAACGCGTGGACGAGGCGAATGCGCGGCTGGTCACCGCTACCCGCAGCAGCTCCGACCTGACCGTCGACGCCGCCGTTCTTGGGCCTCTCAGCACTCCACTACGTTGAGGGCCAGGCCACCGCGTGCTGTTTCCTTGTACTTGTCCATCATGTCCGCGCCGGTGTCGCGCATGGTCTTGATGGCGACGTCGAGGGAGACGTGATGCTGCCCGTCACCGCGCACCGCCATACGGGCTGCCGTGATCGCCTTCATTGCTCCGACGGCGTTGCGCTCGATGCAGGGAATCTGGACGAGCCCGCCCACCGGATCGCAGGTGAGCCCGAGGTTGTGCTCGATCCCGATCTCCGCCGCGTTCTCCACCTGCTCCGGCGTACCTCCCAGGACCTCGGCCAGCGCTCCGGCAGCCATCGCGCAGGCCGAACCGACCTCGCCCTGGCAGCCGACCTCGGCACCCGAGATCGACGCGTTCCTCTTGAACAGCGAACCGACGGCGGTGGCGGCGAGCAGGAACCGCACCACGCCGTCGTCGTCGGCTCCCGGCACGAAATCGACGTAGTACTTCAGGACGGCGGGAATGATGCCGGCCGCACCATTGGTGGGAGCTGTGACCACGCGCCCACCGGCAGCGTTCTCCTCATTGACCGCTAGCGCGAACAGCGTGACCCACTCCATGGTTCCGAGGCGGTCGTCCGGATCGTTCGCCTTCTCGAGCAACTCGAGCTGACGCGCCGCACGGCGCCGGACCTTGAGCCCGCCCGGCAGGATCCCCCCGGTGGAGGTGCCGCGGCGGATCGTGTCCTGCATGACGTCCCAGATCTCCAGCAGACCGGCCCGCACTTCCGCCTCGGTCCGCCACGACAGTTCATTGGAGAGCACGACATCGGAGAACGACATGCCGGTGGCTTTGCAGAGGGCAAGGAGCTGGTCTCCGGTGGTGAACGGCTGTGAGACGGGAACGGGCTTCTCGGTGGCTGACGTGGACCCGATCTGGTCCTCGTCCAGCACGAATCCCCCGCCCACCGAGAAGTAGTCGCGGGTCCTGAGCAGCTCACCGGTGGAGCCATAGGCCTCGAACCTCATGCCGTTGGTGTGGTAGTCGAGGCGCTCCCTGCGGTGCAGGACCAGATCCACCTTCGGGTCGAAGCGGATGGGCTTCTCCCCTGCCAACCGGAGCGACGAGGCTTCGCCGATACTGTCGACGCGTGCGTCGGCGGTGGTCGGGTCCACGAGGTGCGGCTGCTCGCCCTCGAGGCCCAAGAGTACTGCCTTGACCGTCCCGTGGCCGTGACCGGTGGCCCCGAGCGACCCGAAGAGCTGCACATGCAGTCGGTCCACGCCATCCAGCAGTCCTTCTGCGCGCAACAGTTCTGCGTAGAGGTATGCAGCCGTCATGGGCCCGCCGGTGTGCGAACTCGACGGGCCGATGCCGATCTTGAACAGATCGAAGGCGCTGATCGTCATGGGGTGCCTGGTCCGGTGGCCTGCCGCAGGAACGGCTCGACGCCGTCATAGAGCGGGTGCGCATCGGCGAGGCCGGCGACACGCGCGGCGAGCCCCGACAGATCCGCACCCTCCTCTGCAGTGAGGGCTGCGGCGATGATGTCGGCAACATCGCGGAAGGCGTCGTCACCGAACCCCCGGCTCACCAGCGCCGGCGTGCCGATCCGGAGACCCGAGGTCACCATCGGCGGCCGGGGGTCGAAGGGGACGGCGTTGCGGTTGACCGTGATGTCGATCGTGGCGAGGCGGTCTTCAGCCTGCTGCCCGTTGAGCTCGCAGTTCCGCAGGTCTACCAGGACGAGGTGCACGTCGGTGCCGCCGCTGATCACGGAGATTCCCGCAGCGGCAACATCGGGCTGCATCAGCCGGTCGGCCAGGATGCGGGCGCCGTCGAGCACCCGCTGCTGTCGCTCGGCGAACTCCCCGGAGGCGGCGATCTTGAAAGCGACGGCCTTCCCCGCGATGACATGCTCCAGCGGCCCACCCTGCTGGCCAGGGAAGACTGCGGAATCGATCTTCTTCGCGATGTCGGCGTCATTGCTGAGGATGATGCCGCCGCGTGGCCCCGCAAGGGTCTTGTGCGTCGTGGAGGTGGTGACGTGGGCATGCGGAACCGGGGAAGGGTGCAGCCCTGCGGCGACGAGACCGGCGAAGTGGGCCATGTCCACCATGAGGTACGCCCCGACGGAATCGGCGATCTCGCGGAACCGGGCGAAGTCGAGCTGGCGGGCGTAGGCCGACCAGCCCGCCACGATCAGCTGCGGCTTGTGCTCCTGAGCCAGGCGCTCGACGTCGTCCATGTCTACCCGGTGATCGTCCTGCCGCACCTGGTAGGGCACCACGTTGTAGAGCCGGCCGGAGAAGTTGATGCGCATGCCGTGCGTCAGGTGACCGCCGTGGGCGAGGTTCAGGCCCATGATGGTATCTCCGGGCTTGATGAGCGCATGCATGACGGCGGCATTGGCCTGGGCTCCCGAGTGCGGCTGGACATTGGCGAAACCCGCCCCGAAAAGGGACTTCACACGGTCGATGGCGAGTTGCTCCAGCACGTCCACATGCTCGCAGCCCCCGTAGTAGCGGCGGCCGGGGTAACCCTCCGCGTACTTGTTGGTCAGCACTGATCCCTGCGCCTGCATCACTGCCTGCGGGGTGTGGTTTTCCGACGCGATCATCTCGAGGCCGCGGCGCTGGCGGCCCAGCTCGGCGTCGATGCCCGCAGCGACTTCAGGATCGAGGTCGGCGAGGCCGGCGTTCAGGTGATCGACGGCGCTGATGCGCCCGGTAGCGATGCTCATGGGTCGATTCCATTCCGTTGCGCGTGTTCTTCGGCAGGGTCGGTCAGGCCGGATTCGATCAAAACCGGGAATATGCTGATCAGGGCATACGAGAAGGACATCACTTCTGGCGCCGGTAGAACGGTGTCTCCACCACAGTGAAGGGCTCGGGTTTTCCGCGCAGATCGACAGACACGTCGGTGCCGGGTACGGCCAGGGATGCCTCCACATAGGCCAGCGCCACGGGATAGCCGAGGGTAGGACTCGGGAGGCCCGACGTCACGGTTCCCACGGCACTTCCGTCCACCACGACGTCGTACCCCGCCCGCGCCGAGCGGCGCCCGGAGCCCCGCAGTCCCACCAGCCGGCGTCCCGGTTCCTGGCCCTTCAAAGGTTCGAGGACGGACCGGCCCACGAAGTCCTCGGTCTTCTTGAGGCTGACCACCGGCCCGAGGCCGGCCTCGAACGGGTTGGTGTCGAGGCCGAGTTCATGACCGTACAGCGGCATTCCCGCTTCGAGTCGCAGGGAGTCACGGGAAGCGAGGCCGCACGGCATCAGGCCGTGCTCCCGACCCGCCTCCATCGCCGCGTTCCAAAGGCGGACCGCGAAGGGGCCGCCGATGAAGATCTCGAAGCCGTCCTCCCCGGTGTAGCCGGTGCGCGCCAGCAGCACGGGAAGCCCTGCGAGCTCCACCTCGACTGCCGCGTAGTAGCGGAGTCCGGTAATGCTCGCCGCCGCCTCGGGAGCGGCCATCGCCAGGAGGATCGCTTCAGCAGTGGGGCCCTGCACGGCAATCAGTGCTGTTTCCTCCGACTGGTCCTCCACAGCGACGTCGAACCCGTCGGCGCGGATGCGCAGCTGCACGGCGACACTGTCCGCATTGCCCGCGTTGGGCACCACCAGGAAGCGCTCCTCGGCCAGGCGGTAGACGATGAGGTCGTCGATCACGCCGCCCTCGGCGTTGCAGATGAGTGAGTATTTCGCCTTGCCGATGGCCACGACTGCCAGGTTGCTGACCAGGGCGTAGTTGAGGAAGTCCGCGGACTGCGGACCACTGACGAGCACCTCGCCCATGTGGGAGAGATCGAAGAGCCCGGCGGCCCGCCGCACCGTGTGGTGCTCATCGAGTTCACTGCGGTACTTCAACGGCATCTGCCAGCCGCCGAAGTCCAGAAAGGACGCCCCGAGGGCTTCGTGCTGGGCGTAGAGCGCTGTCTGCTTGGTCATGGAGTCCCTAGTCTTCGAAGGCTTCGATCGGCGGGCACGAGCACACCAGGTTGCGGTCACCGTGTGCGCCGTCGATCCGGCGTACGGGCGGGAAGTACTTGTTCTGCCGGAGTGAGCGCAGCGGATAGGCGGCGAGCTCACGCGCGTACGCGTGGCTCCACTCATCGTCGATGAGCTGCTGAGCGGTGTGCGGGGCCTGCCGGAGCGGGCTCTCATCCAGGCTGAAGTCTCCGTTCGCCACCCGGTCGATCTCGCCCTTGATGGCGACCATGGCCTCGATGAACCGGTCCAGCTCGCGGAGGTCCTCGGACTCGGTGGGCTCCACCATCAGGGTTCCGGCGACGGGGAAGGACAGCGTGGGTGCGTGGAACCCGTAGTCGATGAGGCGCTTGGCGACGTCCTCGGCAGTGACTCCCGTCTTCGCCGTGAGCGGCCGCAGGTCGAGGATGCACTCGTGGGCCACGAGTCCCTGCGCTCCGGTGTAGAGCACGGGGAAGTGGTCGTTGAGGCGGGCCGCCACGTAATTCGCGGCGAGCAGCGCGTGCGCCGTGGCGCTCGTAAGACCCTCGGATCCCATGAGCGCAACGTAGGCCCAGGAGATGGGCAGCACGCCGGCCGATCCGTACATCGAACCCGACACCGGGGCGCCTCCGGCCGCGTCCGCGCCGCCGTCGTCCGCGATGCTGCGGTTCGCGTCCCCCGGGAGGAACGGTGAAAGGTGCTCGGCAACGGCCACAGGCCCGACGCCGGGTCCGCCACCGCCGTGCGGGATGCAGAACGTCTTGTGCAGGTTGAGGTGCGAGACATCGCCGCCGAATTCACCGGGCTTCGCAAGGCCCACCAGTGCGTTGAGGTTGGCGCCGTCGATGTAGACCTGGCCGCCGGCGTCGTGCACCTGATCGCACACCCACCGGACGTCCTCCTCGAACACGCCGTGCGTGGACGGGTAGGTGATCATGATCGCCGAGAGCTGATCCGCGTGCTTCTCGATCTTCGCGACGAGGTCGTCGTGGTCGATATTGCCATTGGCTGCCGTTGCCACGACCACCACCTTCATGCCGGCGAGGACCGCCGAGGCGGCGTTGGTGCCGTGTGCGGAGGACGGGATGAGGCAAACCGTGCGGTCCTCATCGCCGCGCGATCGGTGGTACCCGCGGATGGCGAGCAGGCCGGCGAGTTCGCCCTGTGAACCGGCGTTCGGCTGGAGGGAGACCCTCGCGTATCCGGTGATCTCGGCGAGCCGCTCCTCGAGGTCGGTGATGAGTTCCCGCCATCCCTCGGTCTGGCCTTCCGGCGCGAACGGGTGGATCGAGGCGAATTCGGGCCAGGAGATGGACTCCATCTCCACGGTGGCGTTGAGCTTCATGGTGCACGAGCCGAGCGGGATCATGGTGCGGTCGAGCGCCAGATCCTTGTCCGACAGGCGGCGCAGGTAGCGCAGCATGGCGGTTTCGGAGCGGTGCATCGAGAAGACGGGGTGGGTCAGAAACGACGACGTCCGCTGCAGCTCCCGGGGGATACGGCTCGTTCCGCCGGTGGCGGAGGATCCGTCGGCGCCGGCGGATCCCGTGGTCTCCGCCCCGAGGATCCCGGCGAGCGCCTCGACGTGCTGCACAGTGGTGGTTTCGTCGCAGGAGATGCCGAAGGAGTCGGCGTCGATGCGGCGCAGGTTGAAGCCCTGCTCCTCGGCCTGCTGCACGAGGCCGGCAGCCTTGCCCGGCGCCTTCAGCAGCAGGGTGTCGAAGAATTCGGTGTGGACCACGGTGGCATCGGTCCCGGCCAGCAGGTCGGCGAGCTGCACGGCACGCTCGTGCGTGGTGCGCGCGATGGCCTTCAGCCCCTCCGGTCCGTGATACACCGCGTACATGCCGGCGACGATCGCCAGCAGTGCCTGCGCGGTGCAGATGTTCGACGTCGCCTTCTCGCGGCGGATGTGCTGCTCGCGGGTCTGGAGTGCCAGGCGGTAGGCGGGTGCGCCGCCAGCGTCCTTCGAGACGCCGACGAGCCGTCCGGGGAGCATGCGCTCCAGCCCCTTGCGGACGGCCATGTACGCGGCGTGCGGCCCGCCGAAGAAGAGCGGGACGCCGAAGCGCTGGGCCGAGCCGACGGCGATGTCGGCGCCCTGCTCGCCGGGAGGGGTGATGAGGGTCAGTGCGAGGAGGTCTGCGGCGACGGTGACGAGTGCGCCGCGCTCCTTGGCGGCGTCGATCACTGCCTTGTAGTCGCGGATGGCTCCCGAGGCGCCGGGCTGCTGCAGCACGACGCCGTTGATGTCGCCGTCGGGCAGTCCGGTCGAGAGGTCGGCGATCTCCACTTCGAAGCCGAGGGCTTCGGCGCGGCCACGGACGACGGCGACGGTCTGGGGGAGGGCGTCGGCGTCGATCACCGTGCGGCCCTTGTTCTTGCCGGTGCGGCGCATGAGCAGGACGGCTTCGGCTACGGCGGAGGCTTCGTCGAGCAGCGAGGCGTTGGCGATGTCGAGGGCGGTGAGGTCCTGCACCATGGTCTGGAAGTTGAGGAGCGCTTCGAGGCGTCCCTGCGAGATCTCGGGCTGGTAGGGCGTGTAGGCCGTGTACCAGGCGGGGGATTCGAGCACGTTGCGGCGGATCACGGGTGGCGTGACGGTGTCGAAGTAGCCCTGCCCGATCATCTGGACCGCAGTCCTGTTCTTCCCTGCCATGGCACGCAGCTGGACGAGGACCTCCGATTCGCTCAGCGCGCCGGGAAGGTTCAGTGCACGCTCGGAGCGGATGCTGGCGGGTACAGCGATATCGACGAGCTTGTCGATGCTGGGGTAGCCGAGCACTTCCAGCATCCGACCGGCGTCGGACGGGCGGGGGCCGATGTGCCGGTCTGCGAAGGTTGAAGCCATTTCTGGGGAGGCTGTCATGGGAACTCCATACGTCAGGTGGGTGCGCGTGGGTGCGCCTACGTGGTGGGTTCCTCCCCGCTCTGTAGGGGACCTGAGAGTTTCCGCAAGGCATGAACGCCTGCTTGCACCGTCGGTGAGCGCCGCAGGTTCCGCGAAGAAACGCGGGAGGATGCAGTGCTGCTTTCCAGAGTTGCCTAACCGCAGCGGTACTGGGCCTGAGAGATTCCTGGGGAGGATTTGCTCCTACGGCGCCTACCGGAGTCGACTTTCACGGTTGAACTCTCCCGCTGCAGGTCAATGGCGTATTCAATTGTGTGTGGTCCTTCTCACAAGCTTACCGCGTGGTGGTGGGTCGGGCAAAAGTGGGCCGAGCTCTCGCGGTATGAGTGATGTGCACCGCAGGAAGGTAGGACTGGACGAGCCGAAGGCCCCGACGCGAACCATGCATGTGCATGGGGATCGGGAATGGGGCCCGGAATGGCCGCGTTGTAGCCACCAGGATCCGGAGCGGGTCGACTACAAGAACACGGGAGCGTCAACCATGGCACGGCACCTCGAACTGGGACTGGATACCTTCGGCGACGTCACGAGGGGAAGAGACGGCACACTGGTTCCCTACCCGCAGGTGATCCGTAACGTGATCGAGGAAGCCGTGCTGGCCGACCAGGTGGGAATCGACTTCTTCGGTGTCGGCGAACACCATCGGGACGATTTCGCGGTCTCGGCGCCCGAAACGGTCCTTGCCGCCATCGCTGGCAGGACCACGCGGATCCGGTTGGGCTCGGCCGTCACGGTACTGAGCTCCGATGATCCCGTCCGGGTTTACCAGCGATTCGCAACCCTCGATGCGGCGTCGAACGGGCGCGCCGAAGTGATCCTCGGCCGCGGGTCCTTCACCGAGTCCTTCCCGCTCTTCGGTTTCGAACTCTCGCAGTACGAGGAGCTCTTCGAGGAAAAGCTGAGCCTCTTCGCCGAACTTCTCAAGGAAGAGCCGGTGAACTGGAGCGGCCGTACCCGCCCGGGCCTGACCGACCACCGCGTCTATCCGCCCACGGAGTCCGGGCGCCTGAAGACGTGGATCGGCGTCGGCGGCAGCCCCGAATCCGTGGTGCGCGCCGCACGCTACGGAATGCCCCTCATGCTGGCCATCATCGGGGGCGATCCCTCCCGCTTCGCACCCTATGTCGATCTGTACCACCGCGCCCTTGCTCAACTGGGTCAGCCGATGCTCCCCATCGGCGTGCATTCTCCGGGCTACATCGCCGACTCCGACGAGCAGGCCCGCGAGGAGCTCTGGCCCGACAACCGGATCCTGCGCGACCGCATCGGCGCCGAGCGCGGCTGGGGCCCCACTACAAGGGCGGAGTTCGACGCCGAGGCCGACGGCGGCTCCCTCTATGTGGGCTCGCCGGAGACCGTTGCGAGGAAGATCGCCGCCACGGCGACCACCCTCGGAATCGACCGTTTCGACATGAAGTACAGCGCCGGGCCACTGCCGCACGAAAAACTGATGCACAGCGTGGAGCTGTACGGAACAAAAGTGATACCGATGGTGCGCGAGTTGCTGACGTGACCTCCTAGGGTAGCCTCATGCCGAATTTCATCGACCAGGCCCGCATGGTGCCGCGGGTTGCCCTCCTCTCCACGCGGGCGCCCCGGGATCCGGCCAAGGCCTGGGAGGGATACTGGAGCCGCGTGCGGCAGACCGGTGCCGGCGGAGAGGTGTTGTGGGACTCGGTTTCGGACACTGAATGGAACCAGTACGAAGGTCTCATTCAGAAGTGGATGGACCTCACCCTCCCCGTTGTCGACGTCGGATGCGGCAATGGGACGTTCACGCGGCGGCTGGCCGGCGTTTTTCCGCTCGCCCTCGGCGTCGATGTCGCCCGAAGTGCGGTCGACCGGGCTGAACTGGAGTCAGCCGGTATTTCGCGAACCGAATACCGTGCTGCAGATTTCACGACAGCGGGCATCGGGGCGGTGATTCGCGCGGAGTTCGGACCGGTGAACGTCTTCGTCCGCGGCGTGCTTCACGTCCTCCGGAAGGACCAGCAGCGGGCGCTCGCGCGGAACCTCGCTGATCTTGTTGTGGGCAATCCGGGAAAAGTGCTGCTGACCGAGACGAACTTCCGGGGCAATCCGCTTGCCTACCTGCAGAGCCTCGGTGCAACTCCGGGCGATATCCCCGAGCAGCTTGAGCGTGCCATTTCCGGCATTCCCGCGCCCGGCCGTTTTGGTGCCGGAGAGCGGGCGGCAACCTTTCCAGCAGGGGATTGGCACGTGGACGGAGAAGGCCCGGTCACCATCGAAGCGGTCACCATGACGGCGGGTGGACCGACCGCCATCCCGGGCTATTACGCGATGCTCAGCCGCCCGTGACTGCGGGGACACCGCGAGGAACGATCGACGGCGGAAAAGCGACCCTCGAACTCCGGGCGGACGGCATTGTGCACCTGACCTGGATCCGCGGCGTCCGCATCGAGGAGCAGGATGCCCGTGCCGCGATGAAAGCGGTCGACGCGCTGTGCCAGGACGATTCGCACCCCATGCTCGTGGATATGGAAACCACCGAAGCCGTGAGCCGGAGCGCACGAAGCGTCTTTTCCATTCCATGTGCGGCGTCACGCATCGCTCTCCTGGGAAAGTCCCCCGTGGACCGTCTGCTCGCCAACTTCTTCCTCGGGGTGCACACACCGCCGTGCCCCACGCGTTTCTTCACGTCGCGGGCCGATGCAACGGCGTGGCTGCTGGACCCTGCTGCCACGCACGAACCCGGCTAGTCCACCCCGAGAGCGGGCACCTGCATCCCGAACTCCCGCTGCAGCGCGAGCTTCGCGGCATGGAACCCGGCCATTCCGTGGACTCCCGGACCCGGAGGGGTGGACTGGGAGCAGAGGTAGACGCCTTTGAGCGGCGTTGCCCACGGTTGCACTGACGGAACGGGCCGCGCCAGCATCTGACGCAGGGTAACGGCACCGCTGCCGAAGTCGCCGCCCACATAATTGGCGTTATAGGTTTCCAGTTCGGCCGCCGTCGTCGTATGGGTGGCGACGACGACGTCGCGGAAGCCCGGCGCGAAGCGCTCGATCTGCCGGGTGATCGCTTCGGTCATGTCCCTTGTCGAACCGCTGGGGACATGGCAATAGGTCCAGAGCGTGTGGCGCCCCCCGGGAGCGCGCGTGGGATCGAACGTCGACGGCTGGGACACCAGGACGTAGGGACTGTCGGGATGCCTGCCCGCCGCGACTGCCGCCTCCCCCGCGGCGATTTCGGCCCTCGTGCCCCCCAGATGGGCCGTTCCTGCCCGGGCCACTTCGGCATTGGCCCACGGCACAGGTCCGGAAAGGATGTAGTCGACCTTGCACGCAGCGTTACCGTATCGAAAACGGCGAAGGGCGCGTTCGTAGGCGGCCGGAAGCCGGCCCCGCGCAAGGCGGGCCAATGACTTCGGCGCGACGTCGAGGAGAACCACTTTCGCCGCGCCGAGCTCAGCCAGGGAATCGATGCGGCTGTCCACCACCACCTCTCCGCCGTGCGCCCGGATATCTGCAGCCATCGCGTCCACGATGACCTGGGAACCGCCCACCGGGATCGGCCAGCCGACCGTATGGGCGAGGAGGCCGAGGGCGAGCCCTGCCCCTGCCGCGGTCAGCGATGGAAGCGGCCCCACGGGATGCGCCATGACGCCGGTGAGCAGTGCGCGTGCCTCGTCGGTGCGGAACCGCCGGTTCCAGAGGGGGGATCCCTGGTCCAGTACCGCGAGCCCGAAACGAAGCGCCGCTTCCGGCTTCTTCGGCATGCGGAGGAAGGAGTTCAGTGCGAAGCCGAGGATCCCCTCCTCGCGCTCCGTCAGGGGTTCCATCAGCCGGCGGTACGCGTCCCCGTCAACCCCCAGTCCCTCGACCGTGCGGTCAAGGCTGCGGTAGGCGACCCCGGCTCGACCGGAATCGAGCGGATGCGCAAAGGAGACCTCCGGCACTGCGAAACCAATACGCTCACTGATGCCGAACGCCCGGAAGAAGGGCGATGCCAGTGCCATGGGATGGACGGCGGAGCAGAAGTCGTGGAAGTGCCCGTCCTCCATCAGTTCGAGCGTGCGTGATCCTCCGCCGATGGTCGGCGACGCCTCATGGATACGGACCGTGAGCCCCGCACGGGCCAGGACGACGCCGGCCGCCAGCCCGTTCGGTCCGGACCCGACGATCTCGACGTCAGCCATGGGAGCGCTTGCGCCGCACATCAAGCACTGCAGCCACCGCGCGGTAGCGGAGGGGATGCAGAGGAATGTCGTAGGTGGTGGGAATGGTGACCACGTTCTTCGAGAAGTTGCGTTTGAACGTGGTGACGTTGATGAGCTGCGGGTAGTTTTCGCTCACGATGCCCGTGAGCCCGCAACTGGTGGCTCCGGCTTCCTTCAGCAGCCGGAATGCTTCCCAGAGGAGCAGATAGGGAGCAAATGTGCGGCGCGCGTCCAGAGTGCTGCCCGCGAAGTAGTACACGGCATGGCCCCGGTACTGGGTGGTGATCAGCCAACTGGTGGCCTTGCCATCGGAGTAGGCGACCAGCAGTCCGGCATAGCCGGCGAGCTGCGTCAGGAACGTCTCGTAGTAGGAGGAATCGAAGCTCTGGAACGCATCCCGCTCGGCGGTCTCCTGCAGGATCGGAAAGAGTTCGGTCCGGAAAACCGCGGTCCATTCCTCCTGGGGGATGTTTCGGACCTCAACCCCTTCCTTCCGGGCACGGCGGATGCTGTTCCTTGCATTGGGGCGGAAGCCGGCCAACAGGGCCTTCTCCTCGGGCCGCAGGTCGACGACGATCTCCCGCTCATACCACCCGTGCTCCAGCGGACCAGTGGCAGGCGGCTGCAGCGTTGCGACCTGCATGCGCATGTAGAGGGGCGAGGCGTCGTCATCGGCCCGGAACTGCTGGCGGAGGGTATGCATCAGCACGCGCTCGGCCGCCGGAGTCCTCTCGCTGAACCACACCGGACCATTGACCACCACCAGCGACTCCCGGAACCGGCGCTGGATGCGGAGGAAGCTCGCAATGGCGACGAGCGTGCCGTTCGAGTCGCGGTAGGCCCAGGTCCCGAAGGGCTGTCGCCCCAGTGCGGCCTCGAAGCGGGCCCATGCCGGCGTCTGTTCAAGGGGGATTCGAATCTCGGGACGGCTGTCCGCGATGGCATCGAACTCGGCTTCTTCCAGCTTGTCGTAACGGAACAGCGTTGCACTCACGTCAATTCTTTCGCTGGGGAACCTGGCGACCCCAAGCCTACCCGAGCCCCTTGGCCCATCAGCTGGTCGACGGGACGCCAACCGGGCGCTTGAAGAGGACGAAGCGATCGGCTGCCCTGTCGAAGGGGCCCCCGCTGGGGTCATCGATCCCGGCCCGGCGAACCGGATCCGAACCCGGGTCGAGCACCTCGAGCACCACTCTCAGCAGGATGTATGCAGTGAGGAGGATGTGCCCCGCCACCGCAAGGGCGTAGTAGAGGAGGTCGATGTTGGTGTAGATGGACCCTCCGCTCGTCGTGAAGGCGAGATACATCCAGACCGCCCACCAATGCATCACCTCCGCCAGTTGCCAGACGGCAAAGGTCCTCCACCGGGGATAGGCAAGAGCAACGAGCGGCACGAGCCAAAGGGCATACTGCGGCGAGTACACCTTGTTGAGGAGGATGAATGAGCCCACGATGAGCAGGGCGAGCTGCACTAGCCGGGGCCGCCTGGGTGCAGCCAGGGCAAGGACGGCAATGCCGACGCACGCGAGAAGGAACAGGACCGCGCCGGCTCCGTTGATGAGGTTCGGGGAGAGGATCTGAAAGCCGAGGCGCTCAGCGAAGGCGTTATAGAGGTACCAGACGGAGGAGAACCCGGGCTCCCGTTCACTGCTGAAGCGAAGGAAGTAGGCCCACGCTGAATAATCCCGCAGCAGGAAGGGGACATTCACCGCCAGCCAGGTCGCCCCAAGCGCACCGACGGTGACGATCGCCGCCCTCCATCGTCCGGACCGAACCGCTAGGAGAACGATTGCTCCGAGGATCAGCACGGGGTACAGCTTGACCGCAGTGCCCAGCCCGAGGAGGATGCCCGCGGCAATCGGTCGGTGACGCGCGAAGGCCAGCATGCCCAGGGTTGCGAAGAGAACCGCCCACAAATCCCAGTTGATGGTGCCCGAAACGATGATGACGGGAGCTACCGCCACCATCGTGGCATCCCATGGTCGTTGGTTGGCCAGCCGCATCGTTGCAAGGACCGTCAGGATCCACACTCCGGCTATCAATATGGCGTTGAGGTCGAAGTACTGAAGAGTCCTGGCTCCGCCGTCGAGACCCGTTTCCTCGCCCGGGGCCACGAGGAGGGCCGTCAGCCCGGCAAGGAGTCCCAAAAGCACCGGGTATTCGAAAGGCGCGTCCAGGCTGACGAAGGGAAAGTTGCCCGCGCCGAGGCTCCTGCTTTGGAAGAGTTCGGGCCAATCGGAGTAGCACGCCCGGTAGAACTGTTCGGGCGTGGTCCAGCCGCCGGTCCTGCAGGGAGTCTTCACCGCGACAGCGGCAAGGGCGGCCATCGTCGTGAGAAGGATGAGCACGCGCTGGATGGTGAAGAAACCGGGCGCTACGAGACCGGGCGCGCTGTGCCGGCCCATCGGGCCGCCGAGAACCTCCGTCAGCCGGGCGAGTAGCGGATCGGCACGCGATGGCACGCTGATCCGGCGGGGCGCCCGCCGACCGGTCTTCGACGTCATGGTCCGAGCCTATCGCTCGTGACCACTAACATCTGCCCCACCGGTCTACAGTGCCGACCCACGTAGACTGGTTGTTCCACCCCGCCCCGAGGGCGACCCAAGGTGGATCAATTTCTGGGCTTCAGAGGAGAACTGTGGGAAACAACCCCATCCGGGTAGCAATCATCGGAGTCGGCAACTGTGCGGCGTCGCTCGTCCAGGGCGTGCACTACTACCGGGACGCTGATCCTTCGGGGACGGTTCCCGGCCTGATGCATGTCCAGTTCGGCAAATACCACGTGAACGACGTCGAGTTCGTGGCGGCGTTCGACGTCGACGGCAAGAAGGTAGGCCACGATCTCGCCGAAGCGATCGGCGCGAGCGAGAACAACACCATCAAGATTGCCGATGTCCCTCCCACCGGTATCATCGTTCAGCGCGGCCACACCCTTGACGGCCTCGGGAAGTACTACCGCGAAACGATCGTCGAATCCGATGAGGAACCCGTTGACATCGTCGGACAGCTGAAGGCCACCCGGGCCGATGTCCTGGTCTGCTACCTGCCGGTCGGCTCGGAACACGCTGCCAAGTACTACGCCCAGTGCGCCATTGACGCGGGTGTAGCGTTCGTCAACGCCCTTCCCGTCTTCATCGCCGGCACCAAGGAGTGGGCGGATAAATTCACCGAAGCCGGCGTGCCGATCATCGGTGACGACATCAAGAGCCAGATCGGCGCAACGATTACGCACCGCGTCATGGCGAAGCTCTTCGAGGACCGTGGGGTGACGCTCGACCGGACCTATCAGCTGAATGTCGGCGGCAACATGGATTTCAAGAACATGCTGGAGCGCGACCGCCTCGAGTCGAAGAAGATATCGAAGACGCAAGCAGTCACCTCCAACGTGAAAGCCGATCTGCACGCGAACGATGTGCATATCGGCCCGTCCGATTACGTCGCCTGGCTTGATGACCGCAAGTGGGCCTTCGTGCGCCTCGAGGGACGTAACTTCGGAGATGCCCCCGTGTCGCTGGAGTACAAGCTCGAGGTCTGGGACTCCCCCAACTCCGCCGGTGTCATCATCGACGCCATCCGGGCCGCCAAGATCGCCCTGGACCGCGGAATCGGTGGCCCGATCCTCTCTGCATCGAGTTACTTCATGAAGTCGCCGCCCCAGCAGTTCGCCGACGACATCGCCCACGAGAAGGTCGAGGCTTTCATCCGCGGCGAATGAGCCGCGGTCCTGGTCAGGCCACCCGGTGGGTGGAAATGTGGACAACCTGTTGATAAGCCCTGCATACGGGGCGCTTTCCTGTGGATAAGCGCCCCGTCGAACGCTAGAACAGGCCGACAGTACTGCCGTCGGCGTCGACGTCCATCCTCAATGCGGCCGGTTCCTTCGGCAACCCGGGCATGGTCATCACGGCCCCGGTCAGGGCCACGATAAAACCTGCCCCGGATTTGGGGATCAGGTCCCGGATGGAGAGGGTGAAGCCCTTGGGGGCGCCGAGGAGCGAGGGATCGTCGGAGAAGGAGTACTGGGTCTTTGCCATGCAGACCGGCAGGTGTCCCCAGCCGTTCGCCTCCAGCTCGTCGAGGCGCCTGCGGGCCTGCGGTGACAGCTCGATGCCGTCCGCTCCGTAGATCTCCTGGGCAATCACCCGGATTTTTTCCTCCACAGGCAGCTCGAGGGGGTACAGGTGCCTGAACTCGACCGGCCGCTGCAGCGCCTTGAGCACGGCGACCGCGAGGTCGTCCCCGCCCGGCCCGCCTCCTCCTTCGCCCCAGACGTCGGCAACCGCGGCCTCGATCCCCTCGCCGGCACACCAGCGCAGCACCCAGTCCAGTTCCTCCTGCGTGTCGGTGGTGAAGCGATTGATCGCCACGACCGGCTCGATGCCGAACTTCTCCACGTTCCGGACGTGCCGCAGCAGGTTCGTCGTACCGTCCTGCAGCGCCTCCGTATTGGGCATTGCAAGGTCGGTCTTTGCGACTCCGCCGTGCATCTTGAGTGCACGGATGGTCGCAACGACGACGACGGCGTCCGGCGCCACGTCGGCGGACCGTGCCTTGATGTCCATGAATTTCTCGGCTCCGAGATCCGCCCCGAAACCTGCTTCCGTTACGACGATGTCGGCCAGCTGCCGGGCGGTCCGCGTGGCAATGACCGAGTTGCAGCCGTGCGCGATATTCGCGAAAGGACCACCGTGAATGAGTGCCGGCGTTCCCGCGATGGTCTGGACGAGGTTCGGCTTGATGGCGTCCTTGAGCAGCAGCGTCAGCGCTCCCTCGACCCCGAGCTGCCCGACGGTGACCGGCTGACGATCATACGTGTAGCCGATGGTCATCCTTCCCAGCCGCTCCCGGAGGTCCGGCAGGTCCCTGGCGAGGCAGAAGACGGCCATGACTTCGGACGCGACGGTGATGTCGAATCCGTCCTGGCGCGGTGTCCCGTGGGCGGGGCCGCCCAGTCCGATCACCACTTCCCGAAGGGCCCGGTCATTCATGTCCATCACGCGCTTGAACGTGATCCTCCGGGGATCGATCCCCAGTGCGTTGCCCTGATGGATGTGGTTGTCCACCAGGGCCATCAAGGCGTTGTTCGCCGAGGTTATGGCATGGAAGTCTCCGGTGAAGTGAAGATTGATGTCGTCCATGGGCAGGACCTGCGAATAGCCCCCGCCCGTTGCGCCACCCTTCATGCCGAGCACCGGCCCCAGGGACGGTTCCCGTAGGGCAATCATGACGCGCCGGCCCGCCCGGGCAAGCGAATCAGCGAGGCCGACGGTGCAGGTCGACTTGCCCTCGCCGGCAGGGGTGGGACTCATCGCCGTGACAAGCACAACGCGGCCGGGCTCCTTCGCCCCTGGCGGCCGCAGCCCTGCCGGATCTATCTTGGCCTTGTACCGGCCGTACAGTTCGATTGCTTCCCGGGGGATACCCGCAGCATCGGCTATGTCCTCGATGGGGCGGATGAGGGCGGCTCGGGCAATTTTCAGGTCATTCACGAAGCCAACCTACCAGCGGGTTGCGCCGAATCCGCCTGGAATTGTCCAAGCCCTGCTCCGCGAAGAATGTATTCTGTCAGTGGTATATAAAGGCTGGGGCATACATTGTCGTCCAGTGGCACGGCCACCTCCAGGTGGCCTTCGGCCTCGGAAACGAACAGCCCGGGATCGTTGCAGTCTGCAAAACCAAGAGCGGGGATGGAATTCGCCGCGTATCCCGCCCAGCCATGGTCGGCCACCACCAGATCGGGTGCCGGAAGGCCACGATCCTTGAGAAGCTCGAGGCTGAGCCTCATGGGCTCGGGGGAATGGGTGTGCATCAGATTGCCGTGCTGATGCCACATCAGCACTCCGAAGAGCTGCCGGATATCACCCTGGCGGAAGCGGTTCCCCTCGGGGACCTCCACCACCTCCGCGCCGGCCTGCCGGGCCGCCTCCGCGAGGGCCGCGTGCACCGGCAGCAGCCCGGCCGGATGACCGGTTGCGAACAGGATCCGCTGACGGGCGCGCACTGCCGCCCCGAGGCGTTCGGCGAACCGGTCCAGGGCGGCAACGCACTTGAAGGCGTCGATGGTGTCCTGACCCGATTCGAAGAAGCGGTCGGCACTGATACCGACACGCTCGCACATCAGGTCGAACACGTCGTCGTACGTCCACTCCCTGGTGGTGCGCACCCCGAACTCGAGGTTCTCATCCCCGTCGAGGAACAGCCGGATGTGGCGCAGGTTGTCCTGCCGGGGCGTGGCGACGTTTCCGGTGATGAGGACGGAGTCGAGGTAACGGGCTAGCTCAGTGGGATTCACCCTTCAATCCTAGGCCGGGCCGGCGGGGCCGAAGCTTGGCGGGATCAGATTGCTGCCGCGGGTTCGAACCGCTCGACGGCGGTGCGGTAGCTTTGCGCTGTCAGGAGGGCCGTTCGCTGCCAGCCGAAGGCCAGCGCGTGGATAGCCGCGCCGCGACCGAGGCTCTCTCTCAGTTCGCGGTTGTCGTAGAGCTTCTCGAGTGCTGCCGCCCACCCTCCGGGCAGGTGCCCATCGACGAGCAACCCCGTCCGACCATCACTGATCGCCTGCGGGAGCCCGCCGACATTCGCGGCGAGCACAGGCGTCCCACACGCCTGGGCTTCAAGTGCCACGAGTCCGAATGACTCGCTGTAGGACGGCATCACCACCACGTCCGCCGCACGGAACCAGTGCGCCAGCTGCGCTGCCTGGACCGGCGGGTAGAGCCGCACGGTCTCATGGAGCCCGGCGTCGTCGATCATCGGCTGGAGCTTCAGCGCTTCGGAACCGCTACCCGAGCCGAGGATGCTTGCTGTCAAGCGAATGTCCGGGCGGCGTGCCTTCAGCTCACGGACCGCCGCCACCAGCACCTGCGGCCCCTTCAGCTTCTGGATTCGGCCGGCAAAAACAACATGGAACACCTCCGGTGGGAACTCGAGACGGGAACGCGACCGCTCACGATCCACAGGGTTGAAGGTGGAAAGATCGACGCCCGGCGCAACGACATCCACCCGCTCCCGTGCGGCCCCGTAGAGCGAGGTGAGCTCCGACGCCTCGGTGCTGGTGTTGGCGATGATCCGTGCCGCTTCCCGTGCGAGCGCCTGTTCGCCGACGATGCGGTCGGACGGCTCCGGCGAGACGAGATTCTTCATCCGCAGATTCTTGACTTTAGCCATGGTGTGCATTGAATGCACCAGCGGAATTTTGAGGCTGCGGCTCACTTTCAGCCCGACGGTCCCCGACACCCAGTAGTGGGAATGGAGAACGTCGTAGTGCCCATCCGCCAACAGGTCCGTTACTTCGGAGATGGCATCGGCGAAGGTGTCCGACAGCTCCGGCAACGCTTCCTTCGGCAGCTTCCCGCTCGGCCCGGCAACGAGGTGGTGCACCACGACGCCGTCGCCGAGTTCCTCACGCTTGGACCGGCCGTCGCCGGTTTCGCGTGTGAAGATTTCCACCTCGATGCCGAACCTGGCCAGTTCAAGCGCGACGGATCGGACGTAGACATTCATTCCCCCCGCGTCTCCCGCTCCGGGCTGCTCAAGTGGAGAGGTGTGAAGCGACAACATAGCCACGCGATTGACGGGGGGCACACCTCCTCCTCTCCGGAACTCGTGCTCGTGCAATAGGGGGATACGCCTCCGACTTTATAACGCGACGGCGCCGCACCACATTCCGAAGCAGGAGGGGCCGTGTGGCCCTGGGTGCCCGCCTACTTGATGTACATGCCGTGCTGCGGCAGGACGAAGCGCTGGGCGCCGTCCCAGGCGCTGTCAACCCGCTGGATCCGGATCCGTTCCCACAAGGGCAGGCTGTTCCTGAGTTTCCTGATCGTGAGCCGCACCTCCTTCCGATGGTGGAATCCCGGCATTGGGGCAATTTCTCCGGACTCGGGTAATACCGGCGAAGTCCGGGCAGGCGTCAGGGAACCCGCCATGAAGAACTCGCTTTGTTGTGGAATGTCCTGCTGTAATTGGGCAGAAGAAAGCTGGGAATTGGGCATCATTGTCTTTCAAAAAGGAAGTGGCATAAGAAACTGGAGAAGTGCGATCAGTTTCGAAAAAGGGACGGCGAACGGAAGAGGGCCGAAGCCCGGGATGCCGTGCCGAGCTGGCCGGCGGAGCGCTAGCTGGGCCGGATGACGAAGGCAGGTTCGGTGCCGAGGGTCACGATGCCGCTCGTTGTTGTATTCACAATTCCTACCTCCTGTTCCTGTAGTGTGCCGCTAGCTGAAGTGCCGTGCATCCCACGATCCGGAGATCCTTCGGTTGGGAATGCCCAATGGCATGTAGTAAAGCTACCGTAGAGGAGAAGCGTTAGTACAGTGCTTTCCGAAAAATAGTGCGATTTTTTTCTGACACGCGAATTTGGAGGCGGATCAATCATGGGTTCCCTGCGGGTACGCGAATTGGACGCCCTAAGGTCTTTTGCGCTGTTGGGAATCCTGATGGTCAATGTCTGGTATTTTGCCGACCCCTGGACACTCTCCGGCTCACCGAATCCAACGGATTCTGGCCAGGACACCTTAGTGCACTTCCTGGTCACCGCGCTGTTCGAGGCAAAGTTCTACCTCCTGTTTTCGTTTCTTTTCGGCTACAGCTTCGTTCTGCAGTGGGCCTCAGCCCTTGACGTCTCCGCTCCGATGGTGCCCCGGACGCTGCGAAGACTGGGTTTCCTCGCGATACTCGGAATCCTGCACGGGATCCTCCTGTTCTACGGCGACATCCTGCTGACCTATGCCCTGCTCGGCTGCATCCTGCTCGCCACCAGGGCTGCTGGACCGCGGGCAGCCTTGGGTGCCGGCATCGTCCTCACTGCGGCCTTCGCGTTGCTTCTGCTGCTGGCAGCCCTGCTGATGATCATTGCCGCCGTCATCGAGCCGATTCCGCCGGGGATCACAGAGATTTCGGGAACCGAAACTCCAGTAGTGACGACGTCGCCGGGAGCGGCGCTTGGTGAGAATGCCGCTACCTACCTGCGGATCCTCCCGTCCGTGGTGTTCTTCCAGGGACCGTTGGCTTTAGCGGCGCTGTATGCCGGGGTGGCGGCAGGAAAAGCGCGCCTCCTCGAAAGGCACATTCCCGGCCGGATCCTCCGGAGAGCCCTTCTTGTCAGCCTGCCCCTGGGCCTTGGGGCGGCCACGGCGCAGGCGTACCTCGTCCATTACCGCGGCGGGGATACCTCGACCACGCTGGCCACCGCCATCTCTGTCGCCACCTCGCCGTTGCTCACCGTCAGCTATGCCGCAGCGCTGCTCCTGGCCTTTCGGACACGGTGGGGCGGAAGGCTCCTGCGGGTCCTTGAACCCGCAGGAAGGATGGCCCTCAGCAACTATCTGCTGCAGTCGGCCGTTCTGGCGCTGGTCTTCACGGGTTACGGGTTGCAGCTGACCAACCAGCTACCTCCGCTTCTCGTGGTGTTCGTCGTCGTTGGAGTCTTTTCACTCCAACTGGCGCTCAGCAAGTGGTGGCTCGCCCGCTTCGCGCAAGGCCCGGTGGAATGGGCGCTGCGCCGGGTGACCTATTGGGAGCGACCTGCGCGGATTCAAGACGCGTAATCCGAGGTGGGCACTCCCCGGCGTGACCTACAGGTTCCAGTGGACGATCGCCGGAGTCTGCTTGTCCCAGCCCAGCACGCAGACTGCAGCGGTCCCGAGCACGAAACGCCGCCCCTCGACAGCATTGAAGGCAAGCCAGCGCGCTGCAACGATCCGCAGGAAGTGGCCGTGCGCCACAAGGAGCGCGTTCTGCACCGGTTGCGCCTGCGGATCCCGGTCAGCAGGTGTGCCGCAGCCCGCCTGCACCAGGGAAATAACGCGGTCCGCCCGTTCCGCCACCTCGTGCAGGGACTCGCCCTGCGGCGCTCCGTGCGTCCAGATCAGGTAGCCAGGGTTCTGTTGTCGGATGAGGGCGCTGCTCTGCCCCTCATTGTCGCCGTAATCCCATTCGTGGGCGTAGGGAAGTACGTCGGCGTCCGGAAAGCCGGCGAGCGCCGCGGTCCGGGTAGCGCGCTGCAGGGGCGAGGTGTAGACGGCGTCGAACGCCACTCCCTCGAAGTGCCGCTTCGCCTCGACGGCCTGCCGCTCGCCGTTCCCGGTCAGGGGAAGATCGGTCAGGCCGGTATACCTGCCATCCCGGGACCACTCCGTCTCACCGTGCCGCAGGAGCCACAACCGTGGCAGGGGGGTTCCGGCAGGGGTGAGGTCGGGGGTTGCAGCACCCGTCGACGGAGTCATGCTTTCCTGCTCTCGGAAGGGTGCGCCTCGCACGTTTCCTGGGATTCGGGCTGCCCACTCCACCAGGAACGCAGCCTCGCCTCAGCAATATCCCGTTCGAGGGGCCCGTGTTCCATCCGCTCCTCCATCAGGAATCGGTAGGCCCGCCCCACTACGGGACCGGGACGGATGTGGAGGAGTTCCATGATCGCCGCACCGTCGAGGTCCGGGCGGATCGATGCCAGTTCCTCCTGCTCGGCGAGCACCGCGATCCGCGTCTCGAGGTCATCGTAGGCAAAGGCGAGCCGCTCGGCCTTGCGCTTGTTCCGGGTGGTGACATCGGAACGCGTCAACCGGTGCAGCCGATCGAGGAGCGGGCCGGCGTCGTTGACGTACCGGCGCACCGCGGAATCCGTCCACCCCGCCTCACCGTAACCGTAGAAGCGCATGTGCAGCTCCACGAGGCGTGCTACGGCCTTGATGGTGTCGTTGTCGAACCGCAGTTCCCGCATGCGTCTGGCCGTAAGTTTCGAACCGACGGCGTCGTGGTGGCGAAAGCTCACCGCGCCGCTGGACTCGAACTTCCGTGTGGCAGGTTTGCCGATGTCGTGCATCAGCGCGGAGAACCGCAGAACGAAGTCGGGGGCGGGCACGGCGCCGTCATTCTCCGTTTCCAGAGCGCACGCCTGCTTCAGGACGGTGAGCGAGTGCTGGTACACGTCCTTGTGTTTATGGTGCTCGTCGACCTCGAGGCGAAGGGCCGACACTTCGGGCAGCACATGGTCGGCGAGGCCGGTCTCCACCATCACGTCGATCCCCCTGGCCGGCGCCGGCCCCAGGATCAGCTTCGTCAGCTCGTCCCGCACCCGCTCCACGGAGATTATTCCGATGCGTTCGGCCATCGAGGTCATCGCCTCGAGCACCTCGGGCGCCAGGCTCACTCCGAGCTGGGACACGAACCGTGCCGCGCGCATCATCCTCAGGGGGTCATCGCTGAAGGACGACGACGGCGCGCCCGGCGTGCGCAGGACTCCCGCCGAAAGATCCTTCACCCCGCCCCACGGATCGACGAGCTCGAGGGAGGGCAGTCTCAACGCCATGGCATTGACGGTGAAATCGCGTCGAAGAAGGTCATCCTCAAGGCTCGTCCCGAAAGCGACGGTGGGATTCCGTGAACCCGGGTCGTAGGATTCGGCGCGGTAGGTGGTGATTTCCAGTTGATGGCCGTCCTTGCGCAGACCGATGGTTCCGAAAGCCCTGCCGATCTCCCAGTACGTGTCGGCCCAGCGCCGGATAACGGCAATCGTCTGGTCCGGATCCGCGTTGGTGGTGAAGTCCAGGTCCGGCGAGACCCTGCCCAGGAAGAGATCCCGCACGGGTCCGCCGACCAGGGACAGGTCGAAACCCGCGCTGTTGAAAAGTTCCCCCAGCGCTGGCACAACGGCGGGGAGCGGGGCGGTCAGGGTCGACAAATCCAACAGGTGAGCCATAGTCCTTTAAGGGTGCCAGATCGAATGGGAATTCCCACTACGCCCGCTCGGGGTGACGGAGAGGATCGCATCGGGAAGCAGTTCGACGCCTCGCCGGGCATGCCTCGTCGTCATCACCGGCAGTTAAAGATCGTTAGAGTGGTGCCATGGACCGCCCCGTTCCAAGTGCACCGAAACGCACCCCTTTGACTGTGTCGATGGGCGCTCCGGGCATGCCTGCGGTTCATCATCAACTGCCCACGGTCGAGGAGGTCTCGGCCGGGGGGATCGTCATCGATACCGCGCGGGAAACCCTCGACGTCGCGATCATCGCGCGCCTGAACCGGGGCGGCCGCCTTGAGTGGTGCCTGCCCAAAGGCCATCCCGAAAACAAGGAAAACAGCGAAGAGGCCGCAGTCCGGGAGATCGAGGAGGAAACCGGCATCCAGGGCCGTATCCTCACCGCCCTTGGAAGCATCGACTACTGGTTCACGGTCAGTGGCCACCGCGTGCATAAGACGGTCCACCATTTCCTGCTCGTGGCGACGGGCGGTTATCTCACCATTGAGAACGACCCCGATCACGAGGCCGTGGACGTAGCCTGGGTACCGCTGAACGAGCTCGGCCGGAGGCTGTCCTTCCCCAATGAGAGGCGCATTGCCGACCTGGCGCGGGAAGTCCTACCCGAGTATCTCTAGCCGGGACCGGGCGGGCAGCAAAACACCGCCCCGCAGATTGCTGCAGCGCGTCGATTGAATGAGACGATGATGTGCGATGTCGGAACAAAACACAGCCTCAATCCCTGTCCAGGACGCCGGCGTCGGCCGGCCGAACGCCGCCCCCCCGGGTCCACCGCGCCAGAGCGCGCCGTCCGACGAAGCCCCGGTCCGAAGCACGCCGGATGGCGATGAAACCGGTGAAGGCGCGCTCAATCGGACTGCACCGGAAGCGGACACCACCGCGCGATCTAGTGCGATCATGGCAGCTGGCACCCTTGTCTCACGGTTGCTCGGCCTGGTCAGGGTTGCCCTGTTGGCCACCGCAATCGGTGCATCAGGCCAGGTATCGGATCTTTTCACGTCGGCGAACAACCTGCCGAACTTCATCTATCTCATGGTGGCCGGCGGTGTCTTCAACGCCGTCCTGGTTCCGCAAATCATCCGGGCAAGCAGGCTGCCGGATCGCGGCGCCGACTACGTCAGCCGCCTGATGACGCTCGCCGCCGCCGTCCTGCTGGTCCTCACCATCCTGGTGACACTCGCCGCGCCCTTCATCCTAGGGCTCACCACCAGCATCACAGGCGACAGGCTTGCGCTGACCGTGACCTTCGCATACTGGTGCCTGCCGCAGATCTTCTTCTATGGCATATATGCCGTTGCCGGCCAGGTACTGAATGCCAACGGCTCGTTCGGCCCGTACATGTGGGCGCCCGTGGTCAATAACGTGGTGTCCATCATCTTCCTGGTCGTCTTCATCGTGTTGATGGGTGCTGAGCAGAGCGAGCAGCACACGCCGGAAACGTGGACCAGCAATCAGACACTCCTCCTGGCCGGCGGCACCACGGTGGGCATCATCATCCAGGCCCTCGTCCTGTTCATTCCGCTGAAGAAACTGCGTCTCGGATTGCGTCCCCGTTTCGGCCTCCGTGGAACCGGCCTGGGCCGCACGGGCAAGCTCGCGTCGGTGACCATCGTGACGATGCTCGTGGGCAACGGGCTCTACCTGGTCAACCAGAAGGTGGCGACCATTGCTTCGGAAGCCCGCGCCGGCTTCCTCGAGCAGGATCCCCCGGTGCTGATCGCGGGGCTGACCAACCTCGAGTTCGGGGCGCTCGTGTACCAGCTGCCGCACTCTGTCATAGCGCTTTCACTTGCCACGGTGATGTTCAACCAGCTGTCGAAGGCCCACGCGGAAAACGACATTCCCGCAGTCAAGGCCACGCTGTCCCACGGACTGCGCACCATCGGGGTGGCCACCGTCTTCGGCGCCGCGGTGCTGCTGGCCTTCGCGGGCCCGCTCGGTGCACTCTTCAGTGAATCGAGGGAAAGCGCCGCGATCAACGGGGTGATCATCACCATCCTTGCCCTCGGTGCACCGTTCCTCAGCGCGAACTTCTTCCTGAACCGCGTCTTCTACGCCAACGAGGACGTCAGGACACCCCTGAAGATCCAGCTCATCCTCTCCGCCATGGGGGTGGGCTTCGCGATTATCGCCGGGTCGTTCTCACCGGACCTGATCGTGCCCGTGCTGGCCGCCGGTTATTCGCTGGGGAACGCCATCGCCGTCGTCGTCAGCCACATCTTCCTCACCCGCAGGATCGGACGTTATGGAGCGGGGCGGATCTTCGACGTCCATGTGCGCTTCGTCATCGCCGGGATAGTGTCCGCCCTCGTGGGCACCGGGGTGCTGTGGCTTTTCGGCGGCTATGAGCCGATCGGCTATGTGTGGGAATCGAAGCTGAACGCCGTGGTCGTGCTCACCCTCGGCGGCACGGCCATGGCCGGCGCCTACCTCCTGATGCTGAAGGTCCTTCGGGTCCGTGAACTCAGCGACTTCCTTGCTCCGCTGCTGGCGCGTTTCCGGCGGTCCGGGAAGTAGCCCGGGAACCGCGGATTCATCGCGCTGAACGGTAGCATGGGTAAAAATCAACGAGTTTTTGCGGGAGGAACACGTGCCACAAGCAGTAGATGTCGGGTCAGTACTAGGGGGCCGGTACAAGGTCACCGCCTACGTCCTGGCTTCTGCTGAAAAGGACCTCGTGCTTGACGGCATGGATCAGGTTCTGAACCGGCCCGTGAGTATTCTTGTTGCCTCCACGGAGAACGCGGGCAAAGTTGCGGCAAGTGCTCGGGAGGTCGCGACGGGCGAGCGGCCCGGCAGTATCCAGGTGCTCGACCTGGCCATCACCGAGGGTGGCACGTATCTCGTGACCAACCGCGCTTCCGCCGCCGATCTGCTGGACCTGATCGTTCAGCAGGAGCCGCTTTACACAGAGCCTTTCTTCACCGACACCCTTGGTTCCGAAATCTTCGGCGTGACGCGCTCGACCGAACCGGAGGAGGACGACGACCACTACGAGGAGGAGGAGCAGCCGGAGCGCCGCTCCCGCCTTGCGGGTCTTTCCAGACGGTTCGGCAGGTCGGCAACCGCTGCGGAGGATACGGAAACCGGAGGTTCACCCCAATCCGAACGGGCTGATCACCCATCCCCACCGGCCGGGTCCAGTCCCGCCCCGCGGGGTGTGCCCGTGCCTCCGAGCGAACCGCCCCGCGAAGTCTCCACGATCAGTACACCCGATGGACATGGAAACAGTTCCAAAGTAACCCGGCTGACCGACGACGCGCCGGACCGCGCGGAGTCTCCTGCCGCCGGCGTTGCAGCGGGTGCCGTGCTTGCCGGCGGTGCGGCTGCCTCCCGTCATCCCGAACGGACCGCATCCCACTTTCCCGCCGCTGCGAACGACCAGTCACGGGACGCCGAGAACGACCCCTCCGACGACGGCGAAACCTACAATGACGCAGGCTATGACACTGATCCCGACGACCGGGAACAGAACGACGAGTACGCCGACGACACCGGGAGCCGGAAGTTCAGCCGTATCCTGGTAGGGGCAGTACTCACCCTCGTCCTCGTCGCCGCAGTGTTCCTCGCAGCGACCCAGCTGGGAAATTTCAGCAACGACGCCGCCGAGCCCGCCGAAAGCCTCCAGGCGGAAGCCGAGCCCACTGCCTCCGCGGCACAACCGAGTGCGTCGGCGGAACCGGTTCCCGCCTCGGTGCCGCCGGTGGCAGTAGGAGTGACGCGATTCGTGCCGAACAACCCCGCACTCGATGCTCCGAACGACGCGCTCCTGCCCCTGATCATCGATGGTAATGCCGCAACTTTCTGGGGCAGTTACGTGTACGCGAACGACGTGTTCGGCGGGCTCGCGCAGAGTCTCGCGCTCGTCGTCGAACTCGAGGAAGAATCGACGATCGCCCAGGTCGACATCACCCAACTCAACGGGTCCGGCGGAAGTTTTTCCGTTCTCATCAATGATGAACCGACCCTGACCGGCGCAGAGCAGATAGCCCAGGGCGGTTTCACCGCACCGACGGTGTCCCTTCCGATTCCCGAAGGAAGCGACGGACCGCCGAGCGCGCAGTATGTAATTATCAACTTCTCCCAGTTGCCTCGACTGTCCAACATCCAGGCACAGTTCCCCTGGGGACTGAGAATCGCCGAGATCAGCGTTTCCTAGGACCGCAAGGATAGGCGCCGGGGTCCTGATGTCACTGGCAGGCATCAACGAGCGCCGCGGAATAAGCGCATGCGGGGCACCGTTGGAGTAAGTGTCCGCAGCTTCATCGCACCAACCAGCAAGCCCGCGTAGACAATGACAGGAAGGTCCACAGTAAACGTGACTACACTCCCCGACGGAAGCGTACAGACGTCCACCGAGCAGGACCCGCCGGATGCCGAGCCGAAGATCCACGATGTCGTCATCGTCGGGTCCGGACCGTCCGGCTATACGGCTGCGGTGTACGCAGCGCGAGCAAACCTCAAGCCGCTGCTCATCGCCAGTTCGGTGAAGGCCGGGGGCGAGCTGATGAATACGACCGACGTCGAGAACTACCCCGGATTCCCGGACGGGGTGATGGGGCCCGACCTCATGGAGCAGTTCGAGAAGCAGGCGACCCGGTTCGGGACGGAAATCCTTTTCGAAGATGTCGTCTCCGCCGAACTCTCCGGAGACGTCAAACGATTGACCATCGCCACGGGTGAGGTCTTCCTTGCCCGTGCCGTCATCATCTCGACGGGTTCCGCCTACCGGGAGATAGGGCTCGACGACGAGAAACGACTTTCCGGCCACGGGGTGAGCTGGTGTGCAACCTGCGACGGGTTCTTCTTTCGTGACCAGGACATTGCTGTTGTTGGAGGAGGTGACTCCGCGATGGAAGAGGCGCTGTTCCTCACCAAGTTCGCTCGATCCGTCACGGTGGTTCACCGCAGGGGAACGTTGCGTGCCTCGAAAATCATGCAGGACCGCGCCTTCGCACATGAAAAGATCAGCTTCACCTGGAACTCGGAAGTGGTGGGAATCCACGGCAAGGACAAGGTGACCGGACTGACGCTGCGGGACACCGCTGATGGCTCCACCTCGAATCTCTCCGTCACCGGTGTTTTCGTGGCGATCGGGAACGATCCCCGGGTCGATCTGGTGAAGGATCAGCTCACCCTCACATCAGAGGGAACAATTGCGGTCCAGGGCAGGACGTCGAAAACCTCAATTGCCGGTGTGTTCGCCGCCGGAGATGTCATCGATCCGACCTACCGTCAGGCGATCACCGCCTCCGGTTCAGGATGTGTTGCAGCAATTGATGTTGAGCATTACCTCGCGGATATCGCTGATATAGCTCCTACTGCTGCAACAGTACCCACGCCTCCCGCCGAGGCCGTGTCAGAACACGCAACCGTCTAACCTAGGGAGATCCCATGAGTACCGCAAGAGATGTCACTGACGCTTCATTCGAAGCAGAAGTCCTTAGCTCCGAGAAGCCTGTAATTGTTGATTTCTGGGCCGAGTGGTGCGGCCCGTGCCGTAAGCTGTCGCCGATTCTCGATGAGATCGCCGCCGAGCATGCAGAGAAGATCGACGTGGTCAAGGTCAATGTCGATGACAATCCGGCTATCGCCGCCAAGTATGGGATCACTTCGATCCCGGCAGTGTACGTGTTCAAGTCGGGCGAAGTAGCCGCCACATCCATCGGCGCAAAGCCCAAGCATGTCCTCGAAGAGGAATTTGCGGCCTTCATCTGATCCAGGAAGTTTTTCAGATCCATAGACGCGGATCAGCGGTCGCTGATCCGTGAAGTCAGATCAGTAGAGCTGTCGAGGGAAGAGCCCGGCCACCCATTGGGTGGCCGGGCTCTCTCATGGGCGGGGAGTTCAATGAAGCCACATCATTGCGCACGGATTGCGGTATGGAATCCTCAGCTGGCCACACGCCGGGTTGGCACGGATTATTCGGGGGAAGAAGAGGGCGGCCGAACGGCGTCAAGATGTCGGGGCCGGCAACGAGCGTCAGATCCGATTCCCGTTTCACGTGAAACCTCATCCTCGACGAAGCCGCCAGACGCCTGATAGCCTGCGACCCCAGTGACGATACTGTTATTCAATTCCGCGCAGCTCGCACCAGGCGGTTCCGGGTTGTAGCCTGGCAGTGCGTAGCAGCGCCCCTCAAGCCCTTCCCCGCACGAACGCATCGAGTCACGGCTTCACATCCGTCGGTACGGGAGGTCAACCAGCGCGGTCGCTGGACCCGACCGGTTACCCGCGGTCCCTCTCCCTCCCCGTTTCACGTGACACGACCGGCGGCCCGAGGCTCGGGCGGCAGCTGAAAGGGAGGTGTCGGCTTGCTCGATGTTACTCGGCGTGCCCGCCGATCAGTCGCCCAATGAACGTCGCCTCAACTCGCAGTGACGGCCGCGGCCCTCGATCAAGCAGTTCAGGCGACGGACCAGATTTCCAGAATGGGTCCGCGGCTTCGAAAAAGTCCCCGGCGCGAGCGAAAAGGTCAGCAGCATCCTTCCCGGAGGCACCCCTGATTAGCCCTTCTTCCGCACGATCAGTCTGCGGCGCCATAAATCAGGATATTCGAAGATAGAGCACGCAGACAGATCGGTAGGGGCGACGCGATGGGGGCTTGAGCAAGCCCCCATCGCCAAGTTCATCGGCGCAACGCTCAGTCGTCGCTACTTCGGGCATGTCGGGAAACGGAGTCTGTCGTGCGCCGTCGTTTCATGTGAAACACCCTTGAGCCAAGCCAGATACTGAGCGCCCATTAGGCAAACTGCCGGGTATTTGTTGCCATTCGCTTGCCGAAGCTGAACAGCATCGCGACAAAGGAGCGAAAAAGCCGGATCCAGCAATCAAAGCGAGGAGGAGTTTGGATTGGGTCGTTCCACGTGAAACAGTGCCTCCGCTTGCCCACCGACCGCTGTACAAACGTTGCGACCAAGAACAGACCGTGGGCACCCAAGCGGAGACTGCAACTACGGTATCGCCGTCGGAGTTCGGAACCGCGCGACGAGCGGCGGACAACGCCAGAATGGGCTTGATCATCCGTGACTTAGCGAAAATGCCAGGGAAAAGACTTAGAGCACAACTCGTACGCCTGCGGAGACGAGGGTCAGCCTTCGGAAGGGGCGAGAACGGTCATGATCCTATTGAGGTCATCCACGGACGCGAACTCGATGCTTACCTTTCCTTTTCGGACACCCAGAGTAATCTTGACGCTCGTATCCAAACGATCCGACAGTGAAGTCGCTAAATAATCGAGCCTCTCGTGACGGGCCCCGGCATGAGGGCTTGTCGCTTTCGCCGGTCGCCTCAACCCACCGCTCATCGATACGATCTCCTCTGTCGACCGCACGGACAGCCCCTCCGCGACGATACGCTGAGCAATCTTCTCCATGTCCGCCTGGTCAGCCAGACCAAGGAGTGCCCGTGCATGGCCCGCCGAAATGATTCCTGCAGCTACCCGTCGCTGAACAAGCGGTGGAAGCTTCATCAGCCGCAGGGTGTTCGAGATTTGCGGCCTCGAGCGTCCGATCCGACCGGACAATTCTTCGTGTGAACATCCAAAATCGTCGAGAAGTTGCTGATAGGCGGCCGCCTCCTCCAATGGATTCAGCGAACTCCGGTGAAGGTTTTCGAGAAGCGCGTCCCGTAGGAGATCATCGTCCGCAGTAAGACGGATAATGGCGGGTACGGTGTCCAGCCCTGCTTCCCGTGTAGCGCGCCAGCGTCGTTCACCCATCACCAACTCATAGCCGGCAGCACCGCCCTCGGAGGATGGCCGCACCACGATGGGCTGGAGGACCCCGACCTCGCGGATAGAGTGGACCAGCTCCGTTAGTTCATCCTGGTTGAACTCCTGTCGGGGCTGCTTCCGGTTTGCATGAATGGCATCCACCGGCAGTTCGGCGAAGCGAGCACCCGGAACGTCGACCAATCCCGGCAGAGAATCTACTTGCGTTTCGGCGGAGGCTGAGCTGGATGTTTCACGTGAAACGGACGCATCTTCGCCGGACCGGCCTGCCGCGGAACCATCACTTGCTTCGCCGGAGGACGAGAAATCATCGAAGCCGTTGGGCACACTTTCTGACGGAGCAGGTGAAGAATCGTCTACCGCCTCCGGAGACTCAGTCGGCTTTCCTGGCGCCCTCTCCGTAGTCGATCCAGGTGTGTCTCGTTGAGTTTCAGGAAAGAAGCCGGCCTTCGGCACGGATTCAGAACTAGCTGAATTTGCCGAGGCCCGGCCCGCTCTCAAGGAGGGCACGCTTGTGCGGGAACTGGGTCGGGCCTTTGCCCGCGTAGAGGAGGCCGGCGCATCCCCGCCGGATCCTGCGTCACCCGTTCGACGTTGCTTCGCATCCTGTCCCTGTTGTGACGCTTCGAAGAAGAGGTCGGCGGGCCGGCTGCCGGGGCGTCGGGACGGAACCTCGGGGACAATGACCTCCTCCACCGGTGCGCTGGGTATCAAGGCGCCCAGTCCACGGCCGAGTCCTCGACGTTTCTCAACCATGAAAACTCCTCCAGACAGCAGGACACATCCCGCAGATTAAACTTATAAGGACAGTATAAAGCGGTCCGTGGGGCGCAGAGCGCTAGCCGCGTTCAGCTATCTCCGCGGCGGCCTCGAGATAGGACAGCGCCCCACTCGACGAAGGGTCGTAGGTCATCACGGTCTGCTGATAGCTCGGTGCCTCAGATATGCGGACCGACCGCGGCACAAGAGCCCGGAGCACCTGCTTCGGGAAGTGCTCACGGACTTCGGCTGCAACCTGTGCCGCGAGGTTGGTCCTACCGTCATACATCGTAAGCAGGATGGTAGAAACCACGAGCTCGGCGTTCAGATGCTTCTGAATCATCTCGATGTTTTTCAGCAGCTGGCTCAGCCCTTCCAGTGCGTAGTACTCGCACTGGATGGGGATGAGAACCTCCTGTGCTGCTACAAATGCGTTTACTGTCAGCAAGCCGAGACTAGGGGGACAGTCGATGAAGATGTAGTCGAGGCGCGCCTCGCCGGATTCCGCACGCTCCTTGGCGTACACTTCGATCGCCTTCCGAAGACGTTGCTCACGGGCCACCAACGAAACGAGTTCGATCTCCGCACCGGCTAGGTGAATCGTCGCCGGAGCGCATATCAGGTTCTCCACATCGGGACAGGGAGCAACCACTTTGCTGAGTGGGAGATCGTCGATCAGCACGTCATAGATACTGTCCACGTCGGCGTGGTGGTCTATGCCGAGGGCAGTTGAAGCATTTCCCTGGGGATCGATGTCGATTACGAGCACCTTGAGACCTGCGGTTGCCAGGGCAGCTGCAACGTTGACCGTCGTCGTGGTTTTGCCCACTCCGCCCTTCTGGTTGCTCACCGTCATGATGCGGGTGTGTCCAGGACGGGGAAGCGTCCGGCCCAGCAGCTTCGCGCGTCGGCGTGTTTCATTGGCCAACTCACGTCCGAGAGGAGACGAATCGTCCATACTCTCCATCACGCTTTTTGCTTTTGCGGCTTTCTTTCCCGCCGTGGAGGACACCGGTTCAATCATCGGAGAGGTGGATTCACGTGAAACAATTCCTGTGTTGGTCGGGTTTGCAAACACTACCGGTGGAATACCGCCCCAACTGACCGCCGGGGGCGGACCAGCCGCCGGGGAGACGGGCGTTTTTGTCTCGGCTTCTTTTCTGGTCACTCAAATGCTCACTCTCAAGATGCCGGGCTGTATCAGCTACAAGCCTAACGGCTGTACTCTTACCGTACCGCGCTCTGTTCATACGGAAGCTGACGGATCCGGGAAAGTTCTGGCCCGCCGCGAACAAGCCCTGAAACTCAGCCGACCCGCACCCGTACTACTGTTGTCGGTTCCTCGAGTATTTCCGCTCCGGCGCGAACAACCTCCACCCCGGAACCACCGAGGCGCCGTATCAGCTTTGCTGCCTTCGCAACTTCCTCTGCCGCGCTGCGCCCTTTGATTGCCAATACCTCACCCCGGCCATGGAGCAGGGGTATGGTCAACTGCATCAGGCCTCCCAGGGCCGACACTGCGCGGGCTGTGACCACATCGGCGTCAATCTGGTCCACGACCTGCTCGGCTCGTGCCCTGTGCACCAGGACGTTCTCGAGCCCGAGGTCCTCAACCACCTCGTTGAGCCAGATCACCCTGCGCTCCAATGGTTCCACCAGGACAAGGGAAAGGTCCGGCCGGGCGATCGCGAGGGCGATGCCCGGCAAACCTGCCCCGCTTCCTACATCACAAACAGTCAGCTGCTGCTTGATCAGGTCCGCCACCACGGCACAGTTCAGCACGTGCCTGCTCCATAACCGGGGTACTTCACGCGGACCCAACAGTCCGCGCTCGATCCCTGACGTCGACAGATGCGTGACGAACCGCTCGGCAAGCACCAGCCGATCACCGAAGACCGTCTGGGCCGCTTTTCCTTCGCCTTCGGACATCTCGGGCATCACCACATGCGCAGCATTCCCGAGGGGCAGCTCAGGCATCGGCCCGGGAGACCACGATGTGTCTACCCGTTCCTTCTCCCTCGGATTCACTGACCATGCCCAGTTCCGCGACGACATCGTGGACGATTTTTCGTTCGTACGCGGTCATCGGAGGCAATGCCATCTCGCCACCCGTTTCCTTCACCTCGGCAACCGCGTCTTCCGCGATGTTCCGTAGCTCTTTCCCGCGCACGTCCCGGTAACCGTCGACGTCGAGCACAAGCCTCGACCTGTTCTCGGTGGCCGTCAGGACGGAAAGACGCGTCAGTTCCTGGAGCGCCTCGAGCACCTCGCCGTCCTGTCCAACAAGCGCCCGCAGCCCACTGTCTGCAGCGTCATCGGACACGATCGATATATAGGTCCGCCCACTTCGCACCTCGATGTCGATATCGCCGTCGATATCAGCAATGTCGAGCAGCTCCTCAAGGTAGTCAGCGGCGACGTCGCCCTCATCCTCCAACCGGGAAGCTTTCGTTTCTGGGTCGAGGTCGGCAGAGTCGTCGGCAATGAGCTGCTCTTCGTTGTCGATAGTCATTTCTTCTTCCTCTTCTTGCGCTGGGGCTGCACTCGCTGGCCTCTTGGCTCTGGTACGGATTCCACGGCGGGTTCAGCCTTCCGTTCCCCGAGGAGGGGCGCTATCGGCAGCCCCTTTTTGGCACGCCGCTCCGCCAGCGCCTTGGCGGCCGGCGAGCCGGGAGTCGGCATGCGGCGGATTACATAGAACTGCTGCACCATCGTCCACAAGTTGGTGGTGGTCCAGTAGACCAGCACACCGATGGGGAAGTTGATGCCGCCGATTCCGAACACAAGGGGAAGGATGTAGAGCATGATCTTCTGTTGACGCATGAAGGGGCTCTGCATGGCCTCCTCCGACATGTTCTTCGCCATGATCTGCTTCTGCGTAATGAACTGCGAGGCAGTCATCGCAAGAATCATGATGACCGAAAGAATGATGACGCTCAGGTTCCCGTTGCCGCCGAGGCTGCCGAGGAAAGTCGAGGAGAGGGGAGCTCCGAAGATTGTTGCGGCGTCGAACTGGCGTACCGAATCGATGGAGAGCGCACCGATCTCCTCGCCCTCGGCGCTTGCCCGTGAGACACCGTTCAATACGGTGAACAGTGCGAAGAAGAACGGCATCTGGATCAGGATCGGTAGGCATGCGGCAAACGGATTGGTGCCGTGCTTCTTGTACAGGGCCATCTGTTCCTGCGTCATGGCCTGACGCGACAGCTGATCGGTTTTTCCCTTGTACTTCTGCTGCAGCTTTCGCAGATCCGGCTGGAGCGCCTGCATTCCTCGCTGAGCCTTGATCTGCTTCACGAAAACAGGGATCAGTGCCGCCCGGATGACGACGACGAGGCCGACGATAGACAGGGTCCAGGTCCAGCCCGACGCGGGGTCCATGCCAAGGGCGCTGAAGCCTTCGTGGAACATGAACATGATCCATGACACGAGCCACCGGAAGGGCGACAGTATTGTCTCGAAGAAATCCATAGTCAGTTAGCTCCTCGGGCCGCGGGGCGGCTTTCATCGTCGGCCGGGATCACCGGGTGGTTCAATCCAATAATTGTCGGGACTTTCCCTGGAGGGAAAGTCCGCCGGCCCTGGGGAACATGGTCCACTCCGCCGTCATTCCACGGATGACATCGGGAAACCCGCCGGATGGCCAGTGCTGACCCCTTTGCTGCTCCGTGGACCGTCACGGCTTCGAGCGCGTAGGCGGAACAGCTCGGAAAGAACCTGCATACGGGTCCGTACAAGGGGGAGATGATCCGGCGGTACACCTGGAGCAGGATGATCAGCGCGTTTCGAGGGAGCCCCATCAGCAGACCGGAGGCTTGGGCGTACCTGGTTTCGGTACTACTCACGAGTCCTCGCCTTCCATAGCCGCATTGTTCCGCGCGGTGAGGCGCCTCAGTACTGAGTTCAATCCCTTGTCCAGATCGACCGAAAGCTCGGGCCAGCCGGCAGCCGCGGATGCGGGCAGTGCCCTGACCACGATATCCAACCCTTGCGGGTTGTCGGTCAGAGCGATGGCTGCAGCTTCGCGCAGTCTCCGCTTAACGAGGTTGCGGACCACGGCGTTCCCTACGTTCTTTCCGACGATGAACCCGAACCGGCTTGGGTCCATCCCGGAGGTGATCGATCCGTATAACACTACGTTCCGGCGCCCAGAGCGGGCACCGGAACGTACAGTCCGTGAAAATTCCGATGCTGTGCGGATCCTGTTCACCGCCGGAAGCACTTGATTCCCCGTTCCATTCCATTGGATTGCAACGGGCTCTTACCGGCGTGGACTTCGGATCGCATCGTTGGGGGCGATTAGGCCGCTTATGCCGAGAGTTCGGTACGGCCCTTGCCACGGCGTGCCGACAGGATGGCACGGCCTGCGCGGGTACGCATGCGAAGGCGGAAACCGTGCTTCTTGGCACGACGGCGGTTATTCGGCTGAAAGGTCCGCTTGCTCACTGTGATTACTCCAGAACGATCTTGAGATGCGCCCGGCCCATTGCAACAAGGGGGAAGAACAGACTGACGCGGCTAGGTGCACATCCACACATCGCCGGAAACACCGTCACGAACCGAGGCCTCTTAGTACCCGGAACAACTGTGATGGCATGCGAAATGCAGACATGAAGGACTACATAACGTTAGGCGACCGGGCACAGGGGCGTCAAACCGGGTGCACACCAATCCTCCGGCCCACTTTATCAACAGCTGTGGAAAACCAGTGTGAAAACTACACTTCTTCAGCCTCTACCGACAGGCTTGAAACCTCGTCGAGCACCTCCTGCCCGCAGTTTGACCGCTATGTTCTGCACTTTTCATCCTTTAGGGTTGGCCATGGCCCATTTATCACCAGCTGTGTACAACTCTGTGGACGAAGGCCGATTTCAGGTGGGTCAGTGGAACCAAGAGGGGTTTTCGTGGGAACAAATGAAGTGAACGACGTCGGGAGCTCCTGGCGAAAGGTCATCCGAACCCTTGAACACGACGACCGCGTCACTCCGCGCCAACGAGGGTTCGTCGTACTCGCGCAGGCCCAGGGCCTCATCGGAACCACGATGCTCGTTGCCGTACCGAACGAGCTCACCAGGGAAGTCCTGCAGACTCAGCTCAAGGCGGCACTCGACGAAGCACTTCATGACGTTTTTCGTGAGGATATCCAGTGTGCCTTCGTCATCGATCCGGAACTGATCCCGGTCCCAGTCGAGGAACCACCAGCAGAACCAGTCCCGTCGCCCGAGCCTCGCGGAGAGTCGAAGCCCTCGCCGACGCCACCGAGCAACTCCCACGAGTTCGGGCGGCTGAACCCCAAATACGTTTTCGACACCTTCGTCATCGGATCGTCCAACAGGTTCGCCCACGCGGCCGCCGTGGCTGTGGCGGAAGCCCCCGCCAAGGCATACAACCCACTGTTCATCTACGGTGATTCGGGGCTGGGCAAGACCCACCTTCTTCATGCGATCGGTCACTACGCCCGCCACCTGTACACGGGAATCCGGGTTCGGTACGTAAACTCCGAAGAATTCACCAACGACTTCATCAACTCCATCCGGGATGACGAAGGAACAAGCTTCAAGCAGACCTACCGGAACGTCGACATCCTGCTGATCGATGACATCCAGTTCCTTGCGGGCAAGGACCGCACCCAGGAGGAGTTCTTCCACACCTTCAATGCGCTCCACAACCACAACAAGCAGGTAGTGATCACCTCCGACCTTCCGCCGAAACAGATGTCGGGTTTCGAGGAACGCATGCGTTCACGCTTCGAGTGGGGACTGATGACGGACATCCAGCCGCCTGAGCTCGAAACACGCATTGCCATTCTTCGTAAGAAGGCCATCAGCGACAGCCTCAGCGCACCGGACGACGTCCTCGAATACATCGCCTCCAAGATTGCGACCAACATCCGGGAGCTGGAGGGCGCCCTCATCCGCGTCACAGCGTTCGCGAGCCTCAACCGGCAACCGGTCGACGTGACCCTTGCCGAGATCGTGCTGAAGGACCTGATCTCCGACGACGGCGCACAGGAAATCACGTCGACGGTGATCATCGCCCAGACCGCCGACTATTTCCAGATCAGCCTTGAAGAGCTGTCCAGCAAGTCACGCACCCGGACGCTGGTCACCGCGCGGCAAATCGCCATGTACCTCTGCCGGGAGCTGACGGACATGTCGCTTCCCAAGATCGGGCAGGAGCTCGGAGGTCGGGACCATACAACAGTCATCCACGCCGACCGGAAGATCCGCGAGCTGATGGCCGAACGGCGCGCCATCTTCAACCAGGTCACCGAACTCACCAACCGGATCAAGCACAAACAGCGGGACGCCTAGGTTCGTTCCAGCCCCTTCTGCCGCTCCCTGAAATCGACAACGAAATTAACAGCTGTGGAAACTCCTGTGGATAACCGCTGGAACAACGGGAGTTTCGCTGAGGACAACTACCCCCTGCCTGTGGATCGCCGGAATGACAGGAATTTCGCCCACAACCAACCCTGCCAACACGACATCCCACCACACAGCTTTTCAACAGGGGAAAACCGCCCAACGCAGACGCCACAGACACTTATCCACAGAATCCACAGGAGTTATTAACACTACGAATCCTTAAACCACAAAGTTTTTCAGATAACACTTCACCCCTGGACGTGTTCCTGAGCCCTGACCCCCGCACTGCCCACTGGTGGGCCACCCTGCAGCGATTCGTCAGGCTAAGCTGTGACCCGGTAGGAATCCGGGCATCCATGTTGGTAGTTGTACTTGATCGGTACATTTTGAAAGGCGGCGTCTCTTCGTGAAATTCAGAGTTGAGCGAGATGTTCTCGCGGAGGCTGTCTCCTGGACAGCGCGTTCTCTCTCCCCACGTCCCCCCGTTCCGGTATTGGCCGGCCTGCTCATCCGCGCCGAATCAGGAACGCTCAGTCTTGCCAGCTTCGACTATGAGATCTCGGCACGCCTGCAAATTCCGGCGGACATCACCGAGGAAGGAACCATCCTCGTTTCCGGCCGTCTGCTCGCCGATATCTGCCGGAGTCTGCCTTCGGCCCCTGTCGAAGTAGCAACCGATGGTTCGAAAGTGACGCTCACGTGCCGAAACAGCCGGTTCAATCTCGCCACCATGCCCGAAGGTGAATATCCGGAACTCCCAAAACTGCCTGATATCAGCGGCGTGGTGGACGGTGAAGCCTTTTCCCAGGCCGTTTCCCAAGTCATCATCGCGGCAAGCCGGGATGACACACTTCCCATCCTCACCGGCGTACGCATGGAGATCGAGGACGATCTCATTACCCTACTGGCCACCGACCGCTACCGGCTGGCTCTCCGCGAGGTCACTTGGAAACCGTCATCAGCGGGCATCTCCACCAGTGCCCTGGTCAAGGCGAAGACACTCAACGAGGTGGCGAAGACCCTGGGCGGGGCAGGGGATCTCAACATCGCCCTGTCTGCTGATTCAGAGCTGATCGGCTTCGAAAGCGGTGGGCGCCGGACCACATCGCTGCTGGTCGACGGTGAATATCCAAAGATCCGTTCCCTTTTCCCCGACAACACTCCAATCCACGCGATGGTCGAAACGAGCATGCTCGTCGAGGCTGTGCGCCGCGTCTCGCTGGTCGCTGAACGGAATACTCCTGTAAGGCTCTCCTTCACGCAGGGCCAGCTGGCACTTGACGCGGGCACCGGCGAGGATGCCCAGGCATCAGAGGTCATCGAAGCGAACCTCGACGGCGATGACATCACCGTAGCCTTCAACCCGCACTACCTGAGTGAGGGACTTGGTGCGTTCAGCAGCAAATTCGTCCGCTTTTCCTTCACGACCCCTCCCAAGCCGGCTGTTCTGTCCGCCCAGGACGATGCGACGGGTGAGGACCGTGAGGATTACCGGTATCTGCTGATGCCCGTCAGGCTGCCCAACCAGTAACCACGGAAAGAGTGATCCCCATGCACATAGGCCTCATCGGACTCGGGAAAATGGGTTTCAACATGAGGGAGAGGCTTCGACAAGGCGGTATCACGGTCACCGGCTTCGACCGCAACCCCGACCGGACCGATGTGGCGTCGCTGCCCGAGCTCGTGGCAGCGCTTCCTGTTCCGAGAATCGTATGGATCATGGTTCCGGCCGGTGCCGTTACCGACCAGGTGGTCCAGGACCTCGCGAACGTGCTGGAGGACGGCGACCTCGTGATCGACGGCGGAAACTCGAAGTTCACCGATGATCAGGTTCATGCGGCGCAGCTCGCGGAGAAGGGCATCGCCTTCCTTGATTGTGGGGTGTCCGGCGGGGTGTGGGGCTTGCAGAACGGCTACGGTCTGATGGCGGGTGGAAGCGATGAGCAGGTGGCACGAGCCATGCCCATTTTCGATGTCCTCCGTCCCGAGGGTGCGAGGGAAGAGAGCTTCGTCCATGTCGGTGATACCGGCGCAGGCCATTACGCGAAGATGATCCATAATGGGATCGAGTACGGCCTGATGCAGGCCTACGCCGAGGGTTACGAACTTCTCGAGGCCAAGGACATCGTCAAAGATGTTCCGGGAACCTTCGCTGCGTGGCAGAAGGGAACAGTAGTCAGGTCCTGGCTCCTGGACCTCATGGTGAAGGCGCTGAACGAGGATCCCGGGCTCTCGAAGGTCGCGGGGTATGTCGAGGATTCAGGGGAGGGACGGTGGACCGTAGACGAAGCGATCGCCAATGCTGTTCCGGCTCCGGCGATCACGGCGGCCGTTTTTGCACGTTTCGCCTCACGACAGGAGGACGCCCCCTCCATGAGAATGGTGGCAGCGTTGCGGAACCAGTTCGGAGGCCACACGGTTCGTCCTGCCAGCCGGGGTTCCGCGTGAGTGGCGGACGGTGTACGTAGAACACCTTTCCCTGACGGGTTATCGGAGCTATCAGCAGCTCGATACCGAGATCCATCCGGGTACCACGGTCTTTGTTGGGCCCAACGGCGTCGGGAAGACGAACATCGTGGAGGCGATCGGATACCTGGCATCCATGTCGTCCCACCGGGTCGCGTCGGATAAACCCCTGGTCGCCTTCGGCGCGGACCGCGCCCTGATTCGCGGCAAGCTGGTCCGCGGCGAGCAACGGACCAGCGTCGAGGTGGAGATCAACCCGGAAGCCGCAAACCGGGCGAGGATCAACCGGTCCAACCCGGTGAGGGCGCGGGATGCTGCGGGAATCCTGAAGACGGTGCTGTTTGCGCCGGAAGACCTTGCCCTGGTCAAGGGTGATCCAGCCGGACGGCGGCGTTACCTCGACGATGCCCTGGTCATACTCCTTCCCCATCAGGCCGCCCTGCGGTCCGACTACGACCGGGTCCTCAGGCAACGTAACGCCCTCCTGAAGTCCGCGCGTGCGGCGGGCCGGTTCTCTACTGCTCATGAATCAACCCTCGATGTGTGGGACCAGCACCTTGCGGAGTCAGGAGCGAAGCTGCTGCACGCACGGCTGGCTCTTCTTGGACGTCTGCACCCGCACTTGCAGCGCGCCTATGGGGACCTCACCGATGGGTCGAAGGAGGCTGACGCTGTCTACAGGTCCAGCGTGGTCAGCCTGGGCGACGACGACGGACTGCCGGAGCCCGCCGGCACCAACGGCGGGCATTCGCTTTCCGGAGAGAGCGAAGCGGACCTCACCAGGCGTTTCGTCGAGGCGCTCCTCGTCCACCGGAAGAGGGAGCTGGACCGCGGTATCTCGCTCGTGGGCCCACACCGCGATGAGCTCGACCTGGTGCTGGGAAGTATTCCTGCAAAGGGATATGCGTCGCACGGGGAAACCTGGTCCCTGGCGCTGGCCCTTCGGCTCGCCACCTACTACCTGCTGAAGCAGGACGACGATACCCCCGGAGCGAGCCCCGTCCTCATCCTCGACGACGTCTTCGCTGAACTCGACAGTCAGCGAAGGGACAAACTGGCAGCCATCGTGTCGGATGCCGAGCAGGTGCTGGTGACTGCAGCCGTGGGTGCGGACATTCCTCCGGGGCTGGGGGGACGGCAGCTGCGGGTGGTACCCGGAGGACTCGATGACACGGCCTGACGATGTTCCGCAGGAACAGGGAGTGCCTGGGAAGGATGGCTCCGGTGGACCTCAAACCCCCGAGCCGGTGAGCGAGCCCTTCGAACAGGATGCACCCCAGGCGTTGTTGAATCGGCTCCGCAGCGCGTCCCAGGCACGTGGAACCCCGCGTGATCCCGCGCCGCGCAAGAGCGCGGGAAGCCAGCGCCGCCGATATGCCGTGGAACCGGTTTTCGGCGGGAGGGATCCGGAAGGGTTGGGTAAGGTCTTCAACCGCATGCTGGCAGAACGCGGCTGGAATTCGCCCGTGGCGGTCGGATCGGTTCTGGCACGGTGGGACGAACTGGTGGGATCCGAAATCAGCGCACACTGCCGCCCCGAGAGTTTCGACGGCAGTACAGTCCTCGTCCGGTGCGATTCAACGGCGTGGGCCACGCAGCTGCGGCTGATCAGCCCCGACGTTCTTCGAAGGTTCGAAGGAGAACTGGGACAGGGAGTGGTGACACGGATTTCCGTGATCGGACCGGCAGCTCCGAATTGGCGCAAGGGCGGCCGTTCGGTCAAGGGTCGCGGTCCCCGGGACACCTACGGGTGAGGTGTCCGGCGGCATCGGTGGGTCGTTCCTGTTACTTCGCTACGAGCCGTGCAGGGCTCTCCGAAGCTTCCCCGAGGTATAGCGCCTCATGCGGTACCTCACGCTGCCTTGAAAGGGGCTTTCTTGGCCGATAGGAGGCAGTCCATGCGCGATTGTAGCGCCTCACGGGGTAGAATAGGAGCAGCTATTTCCCGTACAACCCCTGTGAGGAGTCGACCGCGCCTGTGGCACAAGACAACGAGTTGAACGCTGATGATGTCCAGGTAGGAGTCAACGAATCCCCAGCCCTCGAAGCTATTCCTCCCCGGGAGTACGGGGCGAGCGATATCACCGTGCTCGAAGGACTTGAAGCGGTCCGTAAACGCCCGGGAATGTACATCGGATCGACCGGTCCGCGGGGTCTGCACCATCTGGTCTACGAAGTGGTGGACAACTCGGTGGATGAGGCGTTGGCCGGCTATTGCGATCACATCCAGATCGCGTTGCTCGCCGACGGCGGGGTCCGTGTCATCGACAACGGGCGCGGAATTCCGGTCGACATGCACCCTACCGAGGGAAGGCCCACCGTCGAGGTGGTCATGACCATCCTGCATGCCGGCGGAAAGTTCGGTGGAGGTGGTTACGCGGTTTCGGGAGGCCTTCACGGAGTGGGTATCTCCGTGGTCAATGCCCTCTCGAAGCAGGTTGAAACCGAAGTCAAGCGGCAGGGTTTCGTCTGGCACCAGTCCTTCGCCGACGGCGGGAAGCCTGTCGGGGAACTCCGGCAGGGCGAGGAAACGTCCGAGACAGGGACCACCCAGACGTTCTACGCGGACGACTCGATTTTCGAGAGTGTCGAGTTCGATTTCGAAACGCTCCGGGCACGCTTCCAGCAGATGGCTTTCCTCAACAAGGGGTTGAAGATCACGCTTGTCGATGAGCGCGTCGACTCCATCGAGGACGAAGTCACCGATTCGAGCGGCTCGGCTGCAGACGGGGCAGAAGACGCTCCGAAGCATCGCCAGGTTGAATACAAGTACGAGAACGGGCTGCTCGACTATGTGCGCCACCTGAACTCGTCGAAGCGCGTGGAGGTGATCCACGACGACGTCATCGCGTTCGAGACCGAGGACACCGACCGCAAGATCGCTGTCGAAATAGCCCTCCAGTGGACCACCGCGTATTCGGAGAGCGTCCATACCTACGCCAACACGATCAACACGCATGAGGGTGGAACCCACGAAGAGGGCTTCCGGGCCGCGATGACCACGCTCATCAACAAATATGCGCGCGATAAGAACATCATCAAGGAAAAGGACGACAACCTCACCGGAGACGACATCCGTGAAGGGCTCACCGCCGTCATCTCGATGAAGCTCTCCGAACCCCAGTTCGAGGGCCAGACGAAGACCAAGCTGGGAAACTCCGAAGCCAAGGGATTTGTGCAGCGCGTCGTCACCAACCAGCTGGGAGATTGGCTGGAACGCAATCCCGGTCCCGCGCGTGACGTCATCCGTAAATCGATCCAGGCTTCCCAGGCCCGGCTTGCAGCACGGAAGGCCCGCGAATCAACGCGCCGAAAGGGACTCCTTGAATCGGGGGGCATGCCCGGAAAGCTCAAGGACTGCCAGTCCAAGGATCCGTCGAAGTCCGAAATCTACATCGTGGAGGGCGACTCTGCGGGCGGTTCGGCCGTTAGGGGGCGCAATCCGGAGACACAGGCCATCCTGCCGCTGAGGGGAAAGATCCTCAACGTGGAACGGGCACGGCTCGATCGCGCCCTCGGGAACAGCGAGGTGCAGGCCATGATCACCGCGTTCGGCGCGGGGATCGGCGAGGACTTCGATGTGGACAAGGCCCGATACCACAAGATTGTGCTCATGGCCGATGCCGACGTCGATGGCCAGCACATCACGACGCTGCTGCTGACCCTCCTCTTCCGGTACATGCGCCCGCTGATCGAGAGTGGATTCGTTTACCTCGCGCAGCCACCGTTGTACCGCATCAAATGGTCGAACGCGCCTCACGACTACGTATTCAGTGATCGGGAGCGCGACGAGACGATCAAGATGGGGCTGGCCAACAACCAGCGCCTGCCGAAGGACAACGGCATCCAGCGCTACAAGGGCCTCGGCGAGATGGACTACACCGAGCTTTGGGAAACCACCATGGACCCGGACCACCGGACACTTCTCCAGGTCACGATGGATGACGCCGCGGCGGCCGACCAGGTGTTCTCGGTACTCATGGGCGAGGACGTCGAGTCCCGCCGGAACTTCATTCAGCAGAACGCAAAAGACGTACGTTTTCTCGATATCTAGGTGGTTGGTTCCGGCATTCTGCCGGCGCTACGAAATAAGTGCGGACTTAGGGTCCCTGCCCGAGCTTGCGAGGGAAAGGGAGAAGTCCAATCAGGCGCCTACACAGAACACCGGAACCATCCATAGGTTCGGCCACGTCTCCTGCAGGGCACAAGACATTACGAACGGAACTGACTTATGAGTGATGACATTCCCGGTCCCGACTTCCCCCTTGAGGGTGAGGTTCTGACGGACCGCATCGAGCAGGTTGACCTGCAGACCGAGATGCAGCGGTCCTACCTCGACTACGCCATGGCCGTCATCGTCGGGCGTGCACTTCCCGACGTCCGTGACGGGCTGAAGCCGGTCCACCGCCGCGTGCTGTACGCGATGTTCGACGGCGGCTACCGCCCGGACCGCTCCTTCAACAAGTGTGCCCGCGTGGTCGGCGAAGTCATGGGCCAGTACCACCCGCACGGTGATTCGGCCATCTACGACGCCCTGGTCCGCCTCATCCAGGACTGGACCATGCGCTACCCGCTTGCGCTCGGTCAGGGCAACTTCGGGTCCCCCGGCAACGACGGCGCTGCCGCCCCGCGGTACACCGAAACCAAGATGGCGCCGCTGGCCATGGAAATGGTCCGCGATATCGACGAGGAAACCGTCGACTTCCAGGACAACTACGACGGCAAGAACCAGGAACCAACCATCCTGCCGTCGAGGTTCCCGAACCTGCTGGTGAACGGGTCCTCCGGCATCGCCGTCGGCATGGCCACCAATATTCCGCCGCACAACCTCCGTGAAGTAGCCGACGGCGTGCAGTGGTACCTGCAGAATCCCGGTGCCTCGAAGGAGGAACTCCTCGAGGCGCTCATCGAGCGCATCAAGGGCCCGGATTTCCCTACGGGGGCCACGATCCTCGGCCACAAGGGAATCGAGGACGCCTACCGCACCGGCCGCGGTTCGATCACCATGCGTGCCGTGGTGAATGTCGAGGAGATCCAGAACCGCACCTGCCTGGTGGTCACCGAACTGCCGTACCAGGCGAACCCGGACAACCTCGCGATCAAGATCGCCGACCTGGTGAAGGACGGCAAGATCAGCGGCATCGCCGATCTCCGTGACGAGACCTCCGGCCGCACCGGCCAGCGGCTCGTCGTCGTCCTCAAGCGCGACGCGGTGGCGAAGGTGGTGCTGAACAACCTCTACAAGCACACGCAGCTCCAGGACAATTTCAGCGCCAACATGCTGGCCATCGTCGATGACGTTCCGCGCACCTTGAGCCTCGATGCCTTCATCCGGCACTGGGTAACCCACCAGCTCGAGGTCATTGTGCGGCGTACCCGGTATCGGCTGCGCAAGGCGGAGGAAGCAGCGCACATCCTGCGCGGTTACCTCAAGGCCCTCGATGCCCTCGACGAGGTGATCGCGCTGATCCGCGCATCCCAGACGGTCGACGACGCCCGAAGTGGGCTGATGACGCTGCTCGACATCGACGAACTGCAGGCCGCGGCGATCCTCAACATGCAGCTGAGGCGGCTCGCCGCACTCGAGCGGCAGAAGATCCAGGACGAGCACGACAAGCTCGAGCGTGAGATCACCGAGTACCAGCGCATCCTCAACTCAAGCGAAGTGCAGCGCCAGATCGTGTCGACGGAACTCCAGGAGATCGTGGACCGCCACGGCGACGATCGCCGGACCGAGATCCTCATGGGCTATGACTCCGACATGAGCATGGAGGACCTCATTCCCGAAGAGGAGATGGTGGTCACCATCACCCGCGGCGGTTATGTGAAACGGACCCGCAGCGACAACTACCGGCAGCAGGCCCGCGGGGGCAAGGGGATCCGGGGGGCCCAGCTGCGCGGTGACGACGTCGTCGAACACTTCTTCGTCACCACTACGCACCACTGGCTGCTGTTCTTCACCAACCTGGGGCGGGTTTACCGCGCGAAGGCGTATGAACTGGTCGAGGCCGCACGTGATGCGAAAGGGCAGCATGTCGCGAACCTCCTGGCGTTCCAGCCGGACGAGAAGATTGCGCAGGTGCTCGACCTTCGGGATTACCAGCAATCCCCGTACCTCGTCCTTGCGACGAAGCGCGGGCTGGCCAAGAAGACGCGGCTCGAGGACTACGACACCAATCGATCCGCCGGAGTCATCGCCATCAACCTGCGTGACAACGATGAGCTCGTTTCGGCCCAGCTGGTCTCCGACACCGACGACATCATGCTCGTCTCCCGCAAGGGGCAGTCGCTGCGCTTCACGGCGAACGACGACGCCCTGCGGCCCATGGGACGTGCCACGTCCGGTGTGACCGGGATGAAGTTCCGCGAGGACGACGAACTCCTCGCTGCGAACGTCGTCAGCGATGACTCGTTCGTGTTCATCGTCACCGAGGGGGGGTTCGCCAAACGGACGAAGGTGGATGAGTACCGGGTGCAGGGTAGGGGTGGCCTCGGCATCAAGGTGGCAAAACTCGCCGAGGAACGCGGTGACCTGGTCGGGGCGTTGATCGTCCAGGAAGAGGACGAGGTCCTCGTCGTCATGGGCGGAGGAAAAGTGGTGAGATCCGCCGTGACGGGTGTGCCGGCCAAGGGCCGGGACACCATGGGTGTGATCTTCGCCAAGCCGGACAAGACCGACCGCATCATCGCGGTGGCGCGCAATAGCGAGCGGAGCGTCGCGGTCGAGGAGGGGCTCATCGATGACCCCTCAGAAATAGATGCCGACGTCGAAGTGCTCGATACCGTGCCAGCGGAAGATACGGATTCGTCGCAAGGCAGTATCGATGAAGTACCGTTGTCGACAGAAGAAACGGCTGAGCCTGACGCTGAGTCGCCGGAACACGGAGGTAGCGAGTGAGCTCGGCCAACACCAACCCACGGTCACCCAGTGGCCAAGTGAAGCAGTCCAGTAACGGGCCAAGGGTCAGCGCGCCCGCCCGCCCCTCCCAGAAGCCGTCGGCTTCGGGAAGCCCGAAGCCGGCGTCCCGGCCGAACCTGGTCAAACCGGCCCCGAAGGCCAAGGCCCGCAAGGCACGCCTCCTGGTCAGCAAAGTGGACCCCTGGTCCGTGCTGAAGATGTCGTTCCTCCTGTCGGTCGCACTCGGAATCGTCACGGTGGTGGCTGCCATCGTGATCTGGACCGTGCTCGACCTCACCGGCATCTTCGACGGCGTCAACGAGTTGCTGCGCGAGATCGCCGGCTCGGAGAGCGGAGGCTTCGACCTGCGACAGTTCGCCTCGCTGGGCCAGGTGGTCTCGTTCGCCACCATCATCGCTGTGGTGAATGTGGTGCTCCTGACCGCTCTGGCCATGCTCGTGGCGGTGCTCTACAACATCTCCTCCACCCTCGTGGGCGGCATCGGCGTGACACTCACCGACGACTGATACAGCAACCTCATCGGGCCGCTGCGGCGATTTGATGAATCCCGAGCTGCTACTGTAAAGTCGTATCTCGGCCCGATGAGGTATCGGGGCGTATAGCTCAGGCGGTTAGAGCGCTTCGCTGATAACGAAGAGGTCCCAGGTTCAAGTCCTGGTACGCCCACGGATCCACCACTGGTAGGTACTGCGAGGAGATTGCTGTGAAGAAGCTGATGTTCGCGGCGATCACCGCTGCAGGAGTGCTTCTCTACAAGCGGTGGCAGGATTCGGAGAATGAAAAAGCGGTCTGGAGTGACGCAACCGACACGGTTGAGTAGCATCGGAGCCCGGCTGGTTGAGGTAGACTGGCTGAGGTCCAATTCGGGGGCATGGCGCAATTGGTAGCGCACCTGCTTTGCAAGCAGGGGGTTCGGGGTTCGAGTCCCCGTGCCTCCACCGAATGGATGTCCCCGGCCACAGGCCGGGGACATTCGGCCTTAAGCGCCAGAGTTAGGGTTACCTAGTGGTCGTCTTCCTGTTGATGCTCGGCGTGCTCGGGGTGTCGGCTTCCGGCCCCATCATGGCGGCAACTGCAGCTCCAGCCCTGGCGATCGCTTTCTGGCGCAACGCGCTGGGTGCACTCATCATGGGCGGTCCCGCCGTGGTGTCCAAGCGGGCTGAGTTCGCCGGTCTCGGGCGCCGGGATTTCTACCGGCTGACAGTAGCCGCCGTGGCACTCGCCCTCCATTTCGCCTGTTTCGTCACTGCGCTCAAGCTCACCTCAGTGGCAGCCGCCACAGCCCTGGTCTGCCTGCAGGTCGCCTGGATAGCGCTGTTCGATGCCCTGAGGGGAAGCAGGCCGTCCGCCGCCGTCGTCCTGGGTCTGGGAATCGCTTTCCTGGGGGTGGTCATCATCACCGGCTTCGATCTTTCACTGTCCCCCCAGGCACTGTTGGGGGACGTCCTTGCGCTGGCAGGCGGAGCGCTGGCAGGGATCTACCAGATGGCCGGTGCGGCCGCCCGCCGCACCCTGTCCACGGGAACCTACACCACTCTGTGCTACGGAGGGTGCGCCGCGATCCTGCTCGGAATGTGCCTGATGTTCGAACAGCCCCTCAGCGGGTTCCCACCGGCCGCCTGGGCCGGAATCCTCGCGGTGACGCTCGTGGCACAGATCATGGGGCACTCGGTGTTCAACCACCTGCTCGCAGTGATGAGTCCGCTGGTCGTGTCGATGGTGATCCTCCTCGAGATTCCGGGAGCCGCCGTGCTGGCCGCAGTCTTTCTGGACGAGCAACTACCGGCGGGCACCTATGTCGGCCTCGGACTGATCCTCGTCGGACTCGCCGTCGTCGTGCGGGGGCAGGGGCGTCGCCGTTCCCGGAAGGCGACCCTGGACGCCGCGGGAGGACCACCTCCGGTACTGGGAGGAAACTGACCCGTCCTGGTTAAAAGGAAAAGGCGGGAAGACGTCCCGGGAGAGGGACGATCTTCCCGCCTCGGCGGTATTGAACTCAGCCCTCGTTGTTGGACGGCTTCGCAGTGTTCCTGGCAGCCTCGGTGGAATCCTTCGCCTTTTCCGCAACGGCTTCCGCCGCCTTGTTGGCCTTGGTGCCGGCCGCGGGGGTGGTCGTGTTGCTGGCTGCGGCACGGTTCGCTGCATCCTTGATGTCAGCGACCACCTCCTTCGCCTCGTCAGATTTCTCGACCGAGACGGGTGCGGGGGTCGCCTTCACCGGCGCCGGAGTCTTCCAGGGATCCTCGACCGGCTTCGAAGCGCGCCAGGCAGCGGCACCGGCCGTGATTGCAGCCGCAACAATGCCGAGAATCAGCCAGACCTTGGAGGACCCGCGCTTCTGCTGGTCCTCCTGGCGCTTCTTGAGGTCTTTCGAGGCCTGAAGCGTGGCTGCTGCCCACTTCTTCTGGATGTTCTTCACGGCTTTCTTGTCACCCGTGACGCGGATGACAGCGTCGGCGACCCGCGGCGGAACGGTCGCGTCGGCAAGGGCACGCGACGCCGTATCGGCGGCTTCGCCGAGCTTGTAGGACAGGGCGGGAATGTACCCGTCGACTACCTTGCCCTTCGCAGAAACCAGGGCCGGGCCGGCCTTGTCCAGCGTTCCCTGGATCCGCGGGGTGGTGGTGTCGATGACCTGGGTGATCCGCGGCCCTACAGCATCGATGCGGTCCTGGATGATGGGGGTGACGGTCGCGATGCTTCCGGAAATCCCCGAAGCGGCCTTCCGCACGCTGTCCTGGATGACCGGGCTCGCCGTACCGACGCCTTTGTCCCAGTGGGGTTTGGCCCAGCCGTAAGCGGCGTCGACGTGCGGGGTGGCCCAGCCACGTGCGGCTACAACGTGGGGGGTTGCCCAGGTGCGGGCAGCGAGGATACCCGCGAGGACTCCCTCGTCGAACTCCCGGCTGGTCGTTTTGCCTGTTGTTTTGTTCTTCACAAGTACCTCCAAGGATGTATGGCTCGTTCCTGCCAGCCTACGGCCAATGGGCAGGGCGTGCTATCAGTGCTGCCTATTCACGGATTTTTTCACTGTGCGCGGAAAGCGGTGACACCGGCGGTTCGGTCGCCCGCCCGTGGAAGAATGGCACAATGACTGCTATTCCAACCGCACAGGCCACCATCCAGACCAACCAGGGCACCATTCTGGTCAACCTTTTCGGCAACCATGCTCCGAAGACCGTCAAGAACTTCGTCGGTCTCGCGACCGGCGAGATCACCTGGACCCATCCGGAAACCGGCGAAGAGACGAACTCGCCGCTGTACAACGGAACCATTTTCCACCGGATCATCAAGGACTTCATGATCCAGGGCGGGGATCCGCTCGGCCAGGGAATCGGCGGACCGGGCTACAAGTTCGACGACGAGATCAACCCGGACCTCAACTTCAACGAGCCCTACAAGCTCGCTATGGCCAATGCCGGTACCCAGGGTGGACGCGGCACGAACGGATCACAGTTCTTCATCACGTCGGTGCCCACCACCTGGCTGCAGGGCAAGCACACCATCTTCGGAGATGTCACCGATGAGGAATCCCGGAAAGTGGTGGACAAGCTCAACGCCATCGCTACTGACATGCGCGACAAGCCCCTCGAGGACGTCGTCATCAGCAGCATCACCGTAGAACAGCAATAGAAAAACCTGTGACCTACGGAGTTCCCGCACCGGACCCACGCCAGGAAGCCCCGGTATGTGCGCGGCACCCGGATCGCATCAGCTATGTCCGGTGTCAACGCTGCGGGCGCCCGGCCTGTGCAGAATGCCAGCGACCGGCAGCCGTGGGATTCCAGTGTATGGACTGTGTGCGGGAACAGGCGCGGAACATCGCGGCCACACGGACCGCTTTCGGTGGTGTAGCACGGGCGGGCCGGCCGGTGATCACCTTCTCCATCATCGGTATATGCGTCGCCTTGTTCCTGCTGCAGCTCGTGTCTCCGCTGGTGACCGGCACGTTGCTGTATGCGCCCTATTACACGGCCGGTGTTCCGGGAGTGGTGGAGCCTGAACCGTGGCGCATGCTGACGGCGGCTTTCCTTCACTCACCCAGTTTCCTTCTCCACATCGCGTTCAACATGTACGCGCTCTGGATACTCGGTCAGGCCCTCGAGCCGATGCTGGGCAGGACAAGATTCCTGGCGCTGTATCTGCTGGCTGCTGTGGGTGGCTCCGTGGGGGTCCTGCTTCTTGCGGGCTTCAACCAGGGGGTTGTCGGGGCATCAGGAGCAGTTTTCGGCCTCTTCGGAGCACTGTTCATCATCCAGCGCAAAACCGGCGGGGATGTCCGTCAGATCGTTGTCCTGATCGCCATCAATGGTGTTCTCGGGTTCGTGGTGCAGGGCATCTCCTGGCAGGCCCACCTCGGGGGATTGCTTACCGGCGCGGTAGGCGCAGCCGTGTTGGCCTACGCTCCGAAGGGACCTCGGCGTGCAGCGCTCCAGTGGGCGGGGCTGGCCGCGGTCGCCGCCGTGCTTGTTCTCCTGACCTTCCTGGGAGTGTTCCTCCTGCCGATCTAGGTGGGGCACCGCACTATCCCTATGGCCCGTATTCCTTTGGATGCGGGCCATAGCTGTTGTTATCCACAGCGATTATCCACACGGGGTATAACTTACACACATGTAATTCCACATCTGTGGATAAGCTGGGACTGAAGTTACCCGATACAATCCGCAGTATCGGTGAAGTTGTTCACAGCTGTGGATAACTTAGTGCACAACGTGTGTACAAATCACCGCTCGCGCTTTTGGTAAGCCTTCGCAGCTTCGGTGCTGCTGCGGCGATAATGGATGAATGGTCTCTCGCCCGAACAGCGCCCATTCGGGTGTATCCCTCAGTGAGCAGCATCCCCGTGATTGATCCGGCCTCAGCAGAAGCGTCCCTGTTGGACCGGGTGGGTCTCAGAACCCGCATCGGACTGTGTCAGTTGCCGCTCACTGCCATCCTCGTGTGTATCGTCCTCGCTGCCCCTGCCGCCTGGCCGGGGATGTTGAATGAGCCGCTGTTCCAGGCGTCACTCCTGGTCCACGTGCTCCTGCTGATCTGCTGCTGGGCCTTTCCGTGGGAACGCCTGCCTCATCATGCTTCGCTTCTCATCCCATTGGGTGACATGGCGGCCCTTACCCTTTCCCACCTCGGTGCGGCCGAATTCCTGTCCAGCTTTCCGATCCTGCTGATTTTTCCGGTGATCTGGCTCTCGGCTTCCAACAGCTTCCCCGGGTTCTCGGCATTGATCAGTTTTCTGGGACCCCTGCTGATCATCGCGCCTCCCCTCCTCGGCCGTTCCACGCCTCCTACGGCGACGGAAGCGACCGGCGCGGTGCTGATACCGGTCATGCTGCTTGCTGTCTCGCTCGGGGTCCGCTTCGTTACGGCGAACATGGCACTGCAGCAGCGCAGACTGGAGAAGAAGGATGCGGAGCTCCGGCAACTGCTAGAGGTGAGCAGTGAGCGTGAAAGCCTCCTGCAGACCATCCTCGATACGATCGATATCGGCTTGATCACCGTCGATGAGACCGGGAAAACCATGCTGACGAATCACCAGCACGAGTTTTTCGAGCGTTCCACAGCCTCGCAGGGTGACGCTGATTCCGAACGGCACACGCTTGCGCTCTTCGGACAGGACCGCAAAACGCCGCTGCCGGAAAGCAGGTGGCCGGTTACACGGGCTGCTGCCGGAGAGACCTTCGGTGACTATCTCGTGTGGGTTGGCGAGGGTTCCACGGCTCGAGCGCTTTCCACTGCCGCACGGACCATAGAGACGGAATCGGGCAACTTTCGGGGAGCCGTTCTTGCCTACAACGACGTCACCAGCCTGGTCGAGGCGCTGAGAGCCAAGGACGAGGTGATAGCTACGGTGTCCCACGAGCTACGGACACCGATAACCTCGATAGTCGGCAACCTCGAATTCGCTGCCAACGCGAATAGCCCTGAAGACGCCTCCCGTTATGTCGAGATCGCCTACAAGAATGCCGAACGCCTCAGCGAGCTGGTATCCAGTCTGCTGCAATCAGGTTCGGCCGGAATGAAGGTCTATCCGCGTGAAACGGATTTCGCCGGGTTGATCGACTCCGTGGTCGGGTCAGTACTTCCCCAGGCAGCAGCCGCAGGCATTGACATCAGGACCGATGTCCCGGCGCCGCTGTGGACACATACCGATCCCCTGCGAATGGCGCAGGTCCTCGACAACCTTCTCTCGAATGCCATCAAGTATTCGCCGGAAGGTGGAGTGGTTGCCATTCGGGCGCGGGCCGACGACGGACTGCTCACGCTGGATGTTCAGGACACAGGCATTGGATTGTCCCCACCGGATGCAGCACGCGTGTTCGAAAGATTCTTCCGGGCCAAATCAGCTCGGGCATCATCGATACCGGGGACAGGACTTGGTCTGGCAATCACGAAAGCCATCGTGGAGGGCCATTCGGGAACCATTTCCTGCGCGAGCAAACCAGGGTACGGCTCGATTTTCACCATCAGCCTCCCCGCCCGATCCTGAGGAATGGAGTCTACCCCCGGGCCTGTTCCTTGAATCGTGCTGCAGGGGATACCGTGGCCGCGAGCCGGGCATCAAGGGTGCAGGGACTCGTGCGGGCCGATCCTCAGCGCCAGCGCGTGGTCATCAAGAACCCGACAATTGCTATCCCGAACCCGGCCATGATGTTCAGGGAACCCCATGGCTGCACTGGAAGAGTCCCTTCGGAGATGTAATAGGTGATGATCCACAGCAAGCCGATAATCATGAGGCCGAACATCACGGGTTTGTACCAGACCGGATTGGGCTTGGGCTCGGCCGAAACTGCTGCTCGTGCGGAAGCCGGCTTCTTGCGGCGTTTCGATTCTGGCACAGGTCCTCCTTGATGGGCCGGCTGGGTACCAACCGGGCTACGTTTGATGCGGCAATGCCGCCCGACGCTGAAGCCCCGCTGGTCAGCAGGGATCCTGCGCCTTTGAACCGGCATGGTTTCTTGTCGATTCTAGCCAATGCACCCAAACCCGGGACGGTGGACCGCTGCCGGGTCCGAGCGGATCAGGCAGCGGCGGCTGGAAGCGTATCATTGCATGTGCGGTATTCGGGCCATGGCCGGATCCGCTCACCGATTCCACGATTGGCACTTCTCCAATGACTGATACCACCAGAATCCTCGTTGTCGATAACTACGACAGCTTCGTCTACACCCTCGTGGGCTACCTGCAGGAACTCGGAGCGGAAACCACTGTCGTCCGGAACGACGACGTTACGCTCGCTGAAGCTGCTGAGCTCGCCGAAAGCCGGGATGGCGTCCTGATTTCACCGGGGCCAGGGGCACCTTCCGACGCCGGAATCTGCGTGGACCTGATTCGCTGGTGCGGCGCCAGCAACAAGCCGATGCTCGGAGTCTGCCTGGGACACCAGGCACTGGCCGAAGCGTATGGCGGCTCGGTAACGCACGCGCCCGAGCTCATGCACGGGAAGACTTCGCTGGTGGAGCACGATGCCACCGGCATCTTCGCCGGACTGCCGTCGCCGGTCACGGCCACCCGGTACCACTCGCTCGCCGCAGTCAGCGACGACGTCCCGGCGCAGCTCAATGTCACCGCGCGCACGGCGAGCGGGATCATCATGGGTCTGGAACATCGGACGGCCCCGCTGTGCGGCGTGCAGTTCCATCCTGAATCAGTCCTGACCGAGGGAGGCTACCAGATGCTCGGCAACTGGCTGGAGTCGCTCGGTCTTGAGGGGGCGGCAGCGAAGGCATCGACCCTCAGCCCCCTGATCGCGCGCTAGGGCGTTCAGTTACCTTCCGGGAGGGACGACGGCGACGGTGAAGTGGTTGTTGCTGGAGGTGACGTCTCAGCCGTCGATTCCGAAGAAGGAGTCGCGGAAGGACTCGGTGTAGGAGTCGGTGTCGGAGTCGTAGTGGGACTCCGCGGGGGTACAGGTTCCGTAGCGGGGGCAGCTACCTGGATGACGATCTCGGTTCCCTGAGGAACCTCGCTTCGGGCGGCGGCGCTCTGGTTCGTCACGATGCCCGGCTCGACCACACTGTTTTCGACGATATCCACACGGTACGGCAGCATCACGTCCGGATCGTTCAAGAGTGCTGTCGCAGCCGCCTGTGGCAGGTCGACCAGCAACGGGACGGTCACCCGGCCATTGGACAGGACCAGATCCACTGCGCCGCCGGCCGGCACGGACTGACCTGCCTCCGGGGAAGATGAGACCACCCGGCCGGCTGTGACCGTCGCGCTGGTGGCCTCGGTCACCCGACCCACCCGCAGGCCGGCATCCTCTAGGGATGTCCGGGCCGAGGACTCGGTCAGACCCCGGATCGATGCAGGAACCTCGACGTTGGCGGGTCCTAATGAGAGGACCATCGTGACCCGGCTGTCGGGATCGACGCGTCGGCCGGCGTCCGGATCGGAGGAGACGACAAGGCCCTGCTCGACGTCGGAGTTGTGCCGCTCGGTGAAAATGGGAACCAGACCCGCCCTCGATAGTTCGTCGGTCGCCTGTGCTTCGGTCAGGCGTTCGACCACCGGAACTTCGACGAGCGGAGAGGCCTCGGGGGCAGGATTCAGGCTGTTGAGGAAGAAAAAGCCGGTCGCGAGGACGAGGATTACCGCAGCAATGAAAACAGTCAGCCAGGCCGCCCGTGCGGATCTCCGCCGCCGGCGTTCGCCGTCGTCCTCCCGTGGTGCGATTCGCTGTTCCTGTTCGGCGGTGTGAGCACCGAAGGAGGTTCCTGCCCTAGGAACTGCGGTCATGGAACGGGTATGAGTATCGGTGTTCCGGGAAATGGCCGCCGGAGCGGCCCGCACCGCCGGCTGGAGGATGGTCATCGCCTGCGTTCGCTCGCCGGCGTCGGGTGCCAGTAGGACGCCGCGGCCGGCCGCTTCGAGAGCAGTACGAAAGGAGGCCGCATCCTGGAAGCGTTCCTGGCGATCCTTCGCAAGGGCCCTCGTCAGTACCGAGTCCAGCGCTGGACTGACTGCGGGGTTCACTGAGCTGGCAGCTCTGGGTTTCTCTCGCACGTGCTGGTAGGCGACCGAGACGGGACTGTCCCCTGTGAAGGGGGGCCTGCCGGTCAGTAGTTCATACAGCAGGCATCCTGCGGAATAGAGGTCGCTGCGGGCGTCGACCGTCTCACCGCGTGCCTGTTCAGGGGACAGGTATTGTGCAGTGCCGATCACTGCCTGGGTCTGGGTCATGGTGGCAGCTGAATCGGCCATTGCCCGCGCGATTCCGAAATCCATGACCTTGACGTGCCCATCGGGTGTGATCATCACATTGGCGGGCTTGATGTCGCGGTGGACAATGCCCGCGCGGTGGCTGTACTCAAGTGCCGACAACACACCGGACAGGTGTTCGAGCGCGTCCTCCTGAGGAAGGTTGCCGGCTCGAACGATGTCGCGAAGGGTGCACCCGGCGACGAATTCCATCACGATGAACGGAACCTTCACCTCGTGTTCCGGCCGGTCCGGCACTTCCTCCTCGCCGGTGTCGTACACGGCGACGATGGTGGGGCAGTTGAGGCCCGCGACGGCCTGTGCTTCGCGCCGAAAGCGTGATTGGAAGAGCGGATCACGGGCAAGATCCTTCCGGAGGATCTTGATCGCCACCGCACGTCCGAGCCGGAGGTCACGGCCGAGATGGACATCAGCCATTCCACCCCTGCCGATGAGCTCGCGGACCTCGTAACGTCCGTTGAGAATCCGTTCAGCGCTCATGCGGCATCACCGTCGCTACCGGTCATGATCCCTGGGATGAGGCGGACGGCGTTGGAGTGGCGGTGGGTACGAGCGCGGGCGCGGGTGCGGAGCCGGCGGTGGGTGATGCCGAGGTGGGCTCCGGCTCCGAGGTGGGCTCCGGCTCCGAAGTGGGCTCGGGCTCCTGGGTGGGTTCGGGAACGGTGGTTGCCGGGGGGCCGGAAGACAGCGTGTACGCAACCTGTGAACCTGCTGGAACGAGGGCGCCCGTCTGGGGATCCAGACCGATCACCGTTCCTGCCGGAGCTGATGAGACCTGCGTTCCCCCGTTCACCGGCTCCAGCCCGGCTTCGGTGAGGCGCTGCCGCACTGTCGCTTCGTTCTGGTTGATGAGGTTGCCGGGGACGTTGACTTGTTCGGGACCGTCCGAATAGGTCACCGTGATGGTGTCGCCCGGGCTGAGTGTTCCTACGGGGTCGAGGTTCAGGACGACACCCACGTCCTCGCTCGAGCTGACTGGCACACGGGATACTGCAAGGCCGAGGGCACCCAGTTCAGCGGCCACCTCATCGACCTGCCGTCCCTGGTACTGCGCAGCGGAAATAATGATCTGCTCCACTTCGGGAGTGGTCTCTTCCGCGGAGGGCGGCGAGGAAGAAGCCGGGGGGGAACTCGACGGCGGCGTACTGGAGCGCGGCGATGAACTCGAACTTGTTGTCGCAGCCGGGGCCGGGTCGGTGCCGTCCCCTGCGAGCAGTGGACCGATGACCAGGGCGGCGATGGCCAACAGCGCCAGCAGAAGCAGCACGATGAGTGGAATCAACCAGGGGCTCCGGTGGCGTTCAGCCTCCTCGGGAGGATCCCTGCGGTCGATGTCCTCCTCCGACCAGTTGCGTGACGCGGCGATGGCGCCGGCTGCTGCAGCGGGAGCTGCGACGGTCGGCAGTGCGGAAGTTGACGGGGCCGGAACTGCCCGGGTCGCTGCAGTGTCCTGACGAGGGACAGCTGCGGTGGCGGCGCCCGCGGGACCGCCGAAGAGCAGCATGCCGGGCACAGCAGCCTCGGCCGCCGTCGTGTTGCCGGCGCGGATGGCATCCACCGCGCGGGCCAGTGCCTCGGCATTGGCTGGGCGGTCTGCCGGATCCTTGGCCAGCATCGAGGCGATCAGGGCCCGTACCGGCCGTGGTATCGATTCCGGTAGCGGCGGCGGTGCGTCGTTCACCTGTGCCAGGGCGATCGCTATCTGGGATTCTCCGGAGAACGGGCGTCGGCCCGCAAGCAGCTCATAACCGATCACGCCGAGCGCGTAGATATCGCTCGACCCGGTGGCGGGCTGCCCGGTGGCCTGCTCGGGTGCAAGGTACTGGGCCGTACCCATGACCTGACCCGTTGCGGTCAGCGGAACCTGATCGGCGAGGCGAGCGATGCCGAAGTCGGTGATCTTCACGCGATTGTTCGGCATTACGAGGATGTTTCCCGGTTTCACATCCCGGTGGACGAGTCCCTGACGGTGCGCGACGGCCAGGGCGGTGGCCGTTTGCCCGACGATCGAGAGGGTGCGGTCCGGTGAGAGTACCTGCTCCTTCTCGATCACCGCTGACAGCGGCTGTCCTGGAACCAACTCCATCACCAGGTAGGCCGACCCGCCCTCTTCGCCGTAGTCGAAGACATTGGCGATACCTTCATGGCTCAGGAGGGCTGTATGGCGCGCCTCGGCCCGAAACCGGTTGAGGAAGGCCGGGTCGCCGGAATATTCCTCTTTGAGGATCTTGATGGCGACCACCCGGCCGAGCACCTGGTCACGGGCTTTCCAGACCTCACCCATTCCGCCGATGGCGATGCGGTCAGTGAGCTGGAACCTGCCGCCGAGGGTGATTCCCGATGTAGGCCTCACTGGTTGAGCACCGCCTCTATGATTCTTTGTGCACTGGGACTTGTCAGTTGGCTTCCGGTGGCGATATCCACGTTTTCCATCACGATGGACACCGCAACCTGCGGGTCGTCGGCAGGAGCAAACCCGGTGAACCATGCGTTGTCGCCGATTTCGGTGAGCTCCGCCGTGCCGGTTTTACCAGCAACCTCAACGCCGGAAACCTGCGCGCCGCGGGCTGTTCCATTCTCCACCACGTTGACCATCCACTCTGTCAGCTGGTCGGCGGTGTCGCGGCTGACGGGCTCGTTGAGGACCTCGGGCTGGGGAGAGTCGAGCAGTTCAAGATCCGGAGCGCGGACCGCCTTGATGAGGTTGGGCTTCATCAGCACGCCGTCGTTGGCGATCGCTGCGCTGACCATGGCCATCTGCAGTGGCGTCACCTTGACGTCGTACTGCCCGATGGCTGAATAGGCGAGCAGCGCCTGGTCCAGTTCGTCCGGGAAGGAACTGGCAACCACCCGGGTTGGAATGGAGAACTCCTCACCGAAACCGAAAGCCTGGGCCTGCTCCTGAATGCGCTCCTGACCGAGTTCCCACGCGATCTGCGCGAACGGTGTGTTACAGGACTGCTCGATGGCGAATTCGAGATCCGCTGTATTTCTCGAAGCGCAGTTGCCGTTCACGTAGTTCGGCAGCGTCTCGGATGATCCAGGAAGCTCGAGGGAGGCGGGATTCGGTATTTCGGAGTCCTCGTCGAACAGACCGGATTCGAGGGCTGCTGCGGCGACGATCAGTTTGAAGACCGAGCCCGGGGCGATGAGTGATTCCGTGGCCGGATTCGTATAGATCGACAGACCCGGCACTTCCGACAATTCAGCCACATTCTGGACGACGACGCTGGTGTCGTGGTTGGCAATGAGGTTGGGGTCGTAGGAGGGCTTCGACGCCATGGCAAGGATGTTGCCGGTCTTCGGCTCCGTCACAACGATCGTGCCCTTCTGGCCATCCGGAATCAGGTCGAAGGCAAGTTGCTGGAGCTGCGGATCGATCGTCAGCTCGATGGAGGCGCCGGCAACCTGGTCGCCGGAAAACAGACGTACGAGGCGGTCATAGAAGAGTTCGTTGCTCGTACCGGAAAGCAGTTCCGATTCAGCCTTTTCCAACTGGGTGGACCCGTTGACCAGCGAGTAATAGCCAGTGAGGTGGGCGTAGAGGTTGGGCTGGTTGTACACCCGCTGGTAGTTGAACTGGTCGTCGGACGGCACCGATTCCGCAACGGCCCGGCCATCGACGAGGATCGCGCCGCGCGGCTGCCCGAATTCCTGGTAGAGCTGCCGGTTGTTCCAGTCGTTCGTGCTCAAGGCTTCGGCCTGGAAGAACTGCACGTAGGTCAGGGATCCGAGGATCAGCGTGAACATCCCGATCGCTACCATCCAGGATCGGCGGATTGCCTGGTTCATCGGGCGGCCTCCGTGGGGTGTCCGGGGGTGGGTTTACCGTTCATGCCGATGGCATCGGGAAAGGAACTCGTCAGAGGGCCACTTGGTGCCGGACGGCGTGCCGTTTCGGAGATCATCAGGAGAAGAGCCACGATCAGCCAGTTGGCGAGCAGCGAAGAACCACCGGCGGACATGAAAGGGGTGGTGAGGCCGGTCAAGGGGATCAATCGGGTGATGCCTCCGATGACGACGAAACATTGCAGCGCGATGGTGAAGGAGAGCCCGCAGGCGAGTAGCTTCCCGAAGCCGTCCTTCGTACCCAGGGCTGCGCGGAATCCCCGGGATACGAGTACTACGTAAAGCATGACGATGGCGCTGATGCCGATCAGTCCCAGTTCCTCACCGAGGGCGGCGATGATCATGTCGCTGTTGGCATAGGTGACGAGATCCGGCCGTCCCTGGCCGAAGCCGGTTCCCACGAGCCCGCCGCTGGCGAGCCCGAACAGACCCTGCACCACCTGGCCGCTGCCCCCGGGGTTCCGGTTGTAGACCTCGGGGTCGAAGGCATTGATCCAGCTGTCGAAGCGCAGAGCCACATGGCTGAACAACTGCAGCGCGACATACCCGCCGACACCGATCAGTGCCAGCCCGATCAGGACCCAGCTCACTCTGCTGGTTGCCACGTAGATCATGGCCATGAAGAGGCCGAAGAAGAGAATGGAGGATCCGAGGTCCCGCTGGAAGATCAGTACGCCGATACTGACGAACCACGCGGCGACCATGGGCGCGAGGTCCTGGAACCGCGGCAGTTGCAGTGGGCCGATTTTCTTGCCCGCCAGGAGGATGAGGTCCCGGTTCGTGGAAAGATATCCGGCGAAGAAGACGGCCAGCGTGATCTTGGCGACTTCACCCGGCTGGAAGGTTCCGATGCCCACTGAGATCCAGATCCTCGCACCATTGATCTCGAGCCCAAGCGGGGTGAGGGGCAGCAGGAGTAGAACGGCACTTCCGATGAGGGAGATGTAGGTGAAGCGCCGGAGGATCCGATGGTCCTTGAGGAAGACCAGCAGCACCGCGGCAGCACTGATTGCCACGCCCGTCCAGAGCAGTTGCTGGGGAGCGACAGGGCTGAAGGTCGCCTCACTGATGCGGGTGAGATCCAGCCGGTGGATCATGGCCAGGCCGATGCCGTTGAGGGCTAGAACGATCGGAAGTATTACTGGGTCAGCATACTTGGCCCGGATCCTGAGGATGATGTGGATCAGCAGTCCCATGCCCAGGAAGGTGAAGGCCTGGGTCCAGAAGTAGGAGTTGAACTGCTCCTCCCGGTCCAGCCCGGCGATGTAGTTCGCTCCGATCGCAACGGCCAAAGCGACAAGCAACAGGAGGGCTTCCACATTCCTGCGGGATCTTGGAACAGTCATCACATCGCTCATCGTGAACCTCCATCACACGTCATCTGAGGCTGCGCCTCTCCGGATGGGCCGTCCCCGGCCGGATTGCTGGTGCTCGGCGCAGGGCTGGTGGATGGTTCAGCGGTAGCAGTCGGGGCCGTCGTCGGAGTGCCGGTCGCGTTGTCCGGTGCAGTCGGGGCCGAAGTGGAGGTACCTTCACCGGGGTCGCACGGAACTGCCCTGAGCTCGCCGCGAAGGTCCTTCACAATCCGCTCGGCTTGCTGCAGGTCACTCGTCGGCAAGGTGTTCATCAGGCGGGACCTTTGGTACTCGGGCAGGTTCGAAACCGGAATATCCGTCACCTCGTAGACTTCACTGAGGCGGAAAGGGCCCACGCTCTGCGGGACGCCACTGTAGATAGCGACCTTGTTCTGCGATGCGGCAACGTAGTAGCGGGTCTGCGTCCAGGTGTACCCGAAACCGACGACGGCAATCAGGATCAATGCCATCAAGCCGAGGAACGCCGGCATCAACCAGCGGCGTCTCGCCGGAGCGAGGTCCGGGTCAACCGTCGCCTCCCCTCCGGCTGACGTCTCGCCGCCGTGAGTCAGCATCATGGCGGCCCGGCGTTCGCTGGAGCGCTGCGTCACGATCGGAATCTGCCCGGTCTCAGTCGCAAGGGCGGCCGAACCGACGAGGACATGCGGACGGGTCAGCAGGTCCTCACGGATGATGTCGGCGCGTATGGCAGCACCGGGGAGCTCACCGTCGTCGATGGCCGGCGAGCCATCGCCGCCTTCGGAATCGGCGGCGGGACCCTGCTCGCGCTCTCCCGCTGCTTCCCGGACAGGAGGAATGATGGGGGGAGGCAACACCTCGTCGTCGTCGGCCTCCGCCACTTCCACGATCGCCACGGTGACGTTGTCGGGGGAGCCACCCGTGAGGGTCAGCTCCACAAGCGCGTTGACGCATTGCCGCAGGTCCACCGTCTCCCGAAAGACCTGCTCCACGACGTGTTCGCTGAGCACTGCATTCAACCCGTCCGAACACAGCAGCCATCGTTCGCCCGGGGCGACATCGAAGGATTCGAGGTCAAGCTCCGGACTTGCATCGACATCCCCGAGCACACGCATGAGGACATTTTTGTGCGGATGGACCTCAGCCTCCTCGGGCCTGAGCCTGCCTTCGTCAATGAGCCGCTGCACGAAGGTGTGGTCCTTGGTGATCTGCTGAAAGACGCCGTCCTTGAGGCGGTAGGCACGTGAATCACCGATGTGCGCGAGTTCGAGCCGGTTTCCGTCGAGGAGCAGCGCGGTGACAGTGGTGCCCATGCCGGCGAGCTGGGTATTGGTGCTGACGAGCTCCGACAACAGGGAGTTGGCCGTCTGGATCTCATCCGCAAGGTGGGTACCGGCGTCCCCGGCATGATCGCCCCGGTCGAGGTGCACCAGGTCGAGGACGGTGGAGGCCGAGGCGACGTTGCCGCCCGCATGGCCACCCATTCCATCCGCCACGACCGCCAGATAGCGTCCGGCGTAGGCCGAGTCATCATTTTTCGAGCGCACCATGCCGACATCCGAGCGCGCCGCAAACCGTAGAACAAGAGCCATGGCTATGGCCTCAATTCAATGACCGTCTTACCGATCCGGATGGGCACGCCGGGCTCGACGGGCAGGGCCCGGGTGAGCTGGGACCCTGCGAGGAAGGTGCCGTTGGTCGAGCCCAGGTCCTCGACGAACCAACGGCTCCCCTGGGGGAACAGCCGGGCGTGCCTGCCTGATGCGTAATCGTCCTCGAGGACAAGCGTTGCTTCCTGGGCGCGCCCTAGGAGGATGGGGCTGGACGTCAGGTCGAGGGTGGTGCCGGCGAGTGGACCCTCGGTCACCACGAGCTGGTGCGCCTGGATCCGTGGGGGAGGCAATTCCTGGGCCAGTTCCGGATTCTTGCGCGCCTCGCGGGCCGTCGGTGTGCCGGTCTTGTTGCGCTGTCCGACGACGAGGTCGCGCCGGAGCGCGCTCACCGTACTGAGGACGAGGATCCATAACAGCACCAGGAAGCCGTAGCGCAGCAGCGTGACGGTCAGTTCGCCTGCCTCACTCATGCCTGTGCATCACCGGCCGGGAGGGGAACGAGCCGGAAGGTCAGACGTGTGCGACCCATGGTGATGACCGATCCGTCCGTCAGCTCCGCCTGGCCCTGGACTCGCTGCCCATTGACGTAACTGCCGTTCGTGGAACCGAGGTCGACGGCGAACACCCCGCCGTTCGAGGTGCGGATTTCCAGATGGCGTCGGGAAACACCGGTATCGTCCACGAGGATATCCGCATCGGAGGATCGGCCTAGAATGATCGACCCCGCATTGATCGAGTAGCGCTGCCCGTCCAGTTCGAGCACGGGCTGGTAGCGGGTGGGCTGCCGTCTGGGCGCGGAGGGTGCATTGGCGGCCGGCGGCCGGCGCCCACCCTTTTCCATGTTGGAGTCGAGTTCGAGCACACCTGTCTTGAGGTCGGGATCGTGTGCGAAGGAAACTTGGACCGGGCCCTGGAGAATATACTGCTGGCTGGTGGCATGGCGGATCACGACGTCGCACAACTCCTCGGCGAGGGCTGAGCCCCATCGCTGAGCGTTCGCGAAATCTGCATCGGACAAGCGCGCGGTGAAGACATTCGGGGCGAGGGTACGGCCCTGGGCAAGAACCATTGACCGATCATCCAGTTCCTTGCGGAGCGCACTGGCAATTTCCACCGGTTGCACCTCGGACCGGGAACCGGTGGAGAAGACGCCCCGGACCATTTTCTCCAAACCGCGTTCTACATTGTCGAGTATGCCCATTTTCGCCTCCTGACCTTCCTCGGGATGTTCGTAGGTGCTGCGGAACCTGGCTTGATTGCTTCCCCGTGGTCCTGCCTGGGGCAGCGTCCAGCCGGGCACGTTCACCCCGATACTACTTGGGTGCTCTGGGAATGACATTAACAGTGGCTGCCCGGGCATTACTTTGCGCTAACGATTGGACGCCGGCGCCGGGTGCCCGAAGAATGCGGCGCCCAGGCCGGAAGTAGTCCGTTTAGGTGTTTTCTCACCGGCTCCGTTATGCTTGTTTCTGCTGTTCACAAGCCGATCGGAGCTATCCGAAAAGTTTGGAATCTTGAAATTGCGCGAGTGGCGGAACGGCAGACGCGCTGGCTTCAGGTGCCAGTATCCGAAAGGGTGTGGGGGTTCAAATCCCCCCTCGCGCACGGAAATTCGAGACAAAAGGCTCCCAGTTTCGGGGGCCTTTTGTCGTTGGAGGGCCCGTGCCTCTTTCCTGGTCCGGGAAACGGCGCTTCATCGGAAGTCCCGTGACTTCGTCGTTGCCTTGAGCTGCAGCACCTCGAACCGGTCCGCTACAAGGTTCACCACTCCCTCGGGGGACCGTTCAAGGATGCCCCGAACAATCACGCTGCTGGCTTCCCGTGCCACGCGGCGGTACCGCTGCCATACTCCTACTGAGCAGATCACATTCACCAGTCCGGTTTCGTCCTCCAGGTTCAGGAAGGTAATACCGCTGGCAGTGGCAGGGCGCTGGCGGTGTGTCACCACCCCGCCGGTTTCCACGCGTCGGCCGGATTCCGCCACCTGCAGATCCGCCGCACTGAGCGCACCCCGGCGCTTCAGCCGGGTCCGCGCATGGCGTACCGGGTGATCATCAGGAGTGATACCCAGGGACCATAAATCTGAACCCACCTTGTCAAGGTCCGAGAGTTCGGGCATCAGCGGGGGCTGGATATAGACGGCGGTGCCCTTGATCTGGCCCTCCCGCTCGGTGGAGGCAGGGCCCGCATCCCACAGTGCGGCACGCCTCGACAAGCCCATGGAATCGAAGGCTCCGGCGGCAGCGAGCGCTTCAAGCTGCGCGGAAGTGAGCCCGGTACGCCGTGCGAGGTCCCTCATGTCCTCGAAGGGGCCGTTTCGGGTTCGCTCACCCACAATCCTTTCCGCCACCTTCGTACCAAGGGACTGCACGCTGTCCAACCCCAGCCGCACCGCATAGTTGCCGTCCCGGCGGTGGGCGGTGGAATCGAAGGGAACGCTTCGGTCGAACGGACCGACGGGCGGCTGATGCTCCTGCACGCAGCAGTCCGTTCCTGTGGTCCGAGATCGGAGATCCTCACCGGGGACGAAGCCGTCAAGAGGTTCGAGGTCAGCGGAGACGCCGGAGTGCAGGATGTCGGGCCGCAGCACCTGTGCCCCATGCCGCCGTGCATCAGCAACGAGTGTCTGCGGTGAATAGAATCCCATCGGTTGTGCCCGTAACAGCGAGGCGAGGAAGGCTCCAGGATAGTGGAGCCTCAACCAGGCACTCACATAGACCAGCAGGGCGAAACTGATGGAGTGGCTCTCGGCGAAACCGAAGTTAGCGAACGCATGGATCTTGTTGTAGATTGCGTCTGCGACGTCTCCGGTGATGCCGTTCGACTCCATGCCCTCATAGAGCTTGGTCCGTAGCGAATCGATCCGTTCCTCCCCCCGTTTCGATCCCATGGCCCGACGCAGCAGGTCGGCATCGGCTCCCGTGCAGCCTCCCACCACCATGGCCATCTGCATCAATTGTTCCTGGAACAGGGGAACACCCAGCGTGCGTTCGAGCACCGGTTTGAGGTCCGGGTGGATATAGAGCACCTCTTCCTCGCCCATTTTGCGCTTGATATAAGGGTGGACGGCACCACCTTGGATGGGGCCCGGACGTACGAGGGCCACTTCGATCACGAGGTCGTAGAACCGGCGTGGCTGCAGACGGGGAAGCATTCCCATCTGGGCACGGCTTTCCACCTGGAACACCCCCACCGAATCGGCGAAGCACAGCATGTCGTAGACGCCCTGCTCCTCCTTGGGAATACTGTGCAGCGCCCACTGCTCACCGAAGTGCTTTGCCACAAGATCGAAGTTGTACTGGATGGCGGCAAGGATGCCGAGGCCGAGGAGATCGAACTTCACCAGGCCCATCCAGGCGCAGTCATCCTTGTCCCATTGAAGGACGGTCCGTCCCTCCATCCGCCCATGCTCAATGGGGCATACTTCTCCGACGGGGCGGTCCGTCAGCACCATCCCTCCTGAATGGATGCCGAGGTGCCGCGGAAATTTAAGAACTTCCCGGGCAAGTCCGACCACCGAATCCGGAATGTCGTGATCAGTACTCGACACCAGTCCTCCCCAGCGTTCCACCTGTTTGGACCAGGCGTCCTGCTGCCCGGGGCTGTGGCCCAATGCCTTCGCCATGTCACGGACAGCGAACTTGGGGCGGTACGTGATGACGTTGGCAACCTGCGCCGCATTGAATCTCCCGTACTTCCGGTAGACATACTGGATGACTTCCTCGCGGCGGTCGGAGTCGAAGTCCACGTCGATGTCGGGCTCTTCGTCGCGCAGGCTGGACAGGAACCGCTCGAACGGGAGCTCGTACTTGATCGAATCGACAGCAGTGATTTCCAGGAGATAACAGACGGCGGAATTCGCCGCCGAGCCGCGACCCTGACACAGGATGCCGTTACGGCGGGCGTAGTGCACCAGGTCATGGACGATCAGGAAGTATCCGGGAAAATTCTTGCTCTCGATGACGTCCAGTTCGCGTTCTATCCGTGTCCGGACATCGAGCCGGCCGCCGTACAGTTTGTTCGCCCCTTCCCGGACGAGCTGCCGGAGGTAGCTCATCTGGGTGTGGCCTTCGGGCAACTCGATATTCGGCAGGCCGGGTTTGACGCTGCGCAGGCGGAAAGCGAGGTCATCCGCAAGGTCGACCGTCCGTTCCACGGCTCCCGGATAGGCTTCGAACCGAACGGCCATCTCGGCACCGCTGCGCAGGTGAGCCGCGCCCGCTGCCGGGAGCCAGCCGTTCATCTGGTCGAGGCTCCGGCGCGCGCGGACGGCAGCCAGGGCGGTTGCGAGCCGGTGCTGACCGGGGACGGCATAGTGCACATTGTTTGTCGCGATGACGGGTAGTTTCAGCCGTGCGCCCAGAGCGGCCAGTGCATCATTGTGCGCGGTGTCCAATGGGTTGCCCTGATCGGAGAGCTCAACGGCCACGGAATCCCGGCCGAAAAGGTCCAGGAGGCGGACGATTTCCCGCTCTGCGGCCCGGTCGCCCCCGGAGATCAGGGCTTTTCGAACGGCTCCCTTCCGGCAGCCGGTGAGGATCATCCACTGGCCCGCAGCATGCTCGGCAAGATTCTCCAGGGAGTAGCGGGGTTTCCCCTTTTCCGCTCCTTCGGCCAGCTGTGCTGCGGTGATGGCACCGGCAAGACGATGGTAGCCGGCCGATCCGCGCGCAAGCACCAGTAAATGGGGACCCTCAGGGTCCGGCTCGCCGTTCTGGGGTTTCGACAGTTCGAGGGAAAGTTCCGTGCCGTAGATGGTCGCAAGGTCGGGGTGTTTTTCGGCGGCTTCAGCCAGATGCACCGCGCCGTACAGGCCATCATGATCCGTCAGCGCGAGGCCTCTGAGCCCTAACCGGTGCGCTTCCTCCACCAGTTGCTCCGGGCTGGCTGCGCCGTCAAGGAAGCTGAAGTTCGAGTGGACATGGAGTTCCGCGTAGGGCGTTCCCTGCTCCTCCGGGGCCCTAGCGCCTGCAGGAGGGGCAGAATAGGGCTGGCGTTTCCTTGACCAGGCGGGGCTGTCGCCGCCGTCGGCCCCTAGGGGAGGCTCCCCAGGGCGCGTTCTGTCGGACAGGTTCCGCTCGAAGTCGGACCAGGGGACGGGCGGATTGCTCCAGGCCACGGGCATCTTCCTTTCCTTAGTCGTAACTGGCCTCGGAAAACCACTCGTGATTCTCGAAAAGCAGGAGCCAGGCGGAACCCGATGTATCCACCAGCTGAAAACGGTTGAGCATCCGTCCCCGGGGATCCCACCAGCGCTCGTTGATGGGCCAGGGGCCGGCCCAGGAATGTACCGGCCACCGCTGGTCACTGCGGCCGACCGTAAAAAAAGCAGGGTCCGCGCTCATCAGCCCCCTCGGATCAATGTCGACGGGGTTTCCCCTCGCATCAACGACGACGGCGGGAACCGGCACCGCGAAAACCGTGGCCGGAACCGGGCCGGGAAGCCTTCCGGGCCAGGGCTGGGTTTTGTCCTGGGCTGCCGGTGAATCCCCCCAGGGGATATAGACCCTGCGGTCCGCCAGGAGCCGCCCGCCGGCAATCACCGCTGTCAGCACGGCCCCATGGCCCAGCATGCTCTGCACGCGGGCCAACCCGTGGTAGATGCTTTCATCAGGACCGGTTCCCCACAGGCCGTCGGCGTGGTCGCTGAGGTCCTCGACGAGGCCGGGGACAATCTGCACGTGCGTGATGCCGGATGTCAGCCCGTGGTCAGCGGCGTTGCTTCCCTGCAGCTGCCAGCGCACGCGGTCCACGACGTCGTCGGCGTCGAACCAGCGCGGGTGCTGCCACAAGCGCTCGGAGACCTCGCCGGACTCCGTGTGCAGTGCCACCTGCAGCGCTGTGCACACCAGCCCGGCCTGCCTCAGCCCGTCCACGAAATGTTCGGCAGTTATCCGGAAGGCGAAGGCCAACTGGTCGATGCGCGCCAGCGGCGGCTCGAAGTGGGCAGTGGCATCCAGCTGGGGAGGAGGGGTGCGGGCCAGCACGCTGGAATAGTCGAATCCGCAGGCCTGCCGGTGCGCCAGTGCACCCTCGGCGCCGAACCGGTTACGCACATCAGCAGCGCTCAGGGCGGCGAAATTTCCGAGGGACCTGATACCCAGGCGCTTCAGCAGCACCGCCAGCCGTGGCTGCTCCAGAACATCGAGGGGGAAGGTGCTGAGGAACCATGGGGATCCTCCGGGAGGGATGATGCAGAGCGGCTCGGCCTGCGGATCCTCCAGTGCCTCCGTTGCCTTTGCAGCCTGTTCCGCGGCAAAGAGACCGTCGGCAATGCCGATCCGTACATCGGTCAGCCCAATGGCAGCGAGAGTCTGGAACACGATGGAGGCGGCACTTTCCTCACTGCCGTAATAGCGGGACGGACCCTTGATCTGAATGGCACACAGTCCCGGACGAAGAACCTGCACCCCCGGCATAAGGGTTTCCACTGCCGTGATGACGGGCTCGAAACTGCGGGTATCCAGCGACGGATCGTAGGCCAGTACGGTGAGGCCGGAACACCGCGCCTGCGCTTCCCGAAGGCGTAGGCCCCGCCGTACACCGTCCTGTCGGGCCGTGGGTGAACAGGCGAAGACCTCGCCCCTGTCCACCAGGGCAAGAGCGGTATGAACATCGAGCGAGTGCTCGCGGACGGCCGCCGTAATGGGCCAATCCGGGCACCACAGCATCAGGGTGCGGGTAGCGGTGAGGGCGGCTGGAGGCCCGGATGCGGCTGCTCCGGTGCTCATGAGGACTTTCGGGTCGGCTGGAAAAGGGTGGTGCCGTCGTCGGAGGTAGGGGGATGTTCCAGTGCAGTGTCGCCGGAAGTTTGCCAGGGGCCGCGCTGCAGTTCGGTCAGGCCCACATACGTATGACGCAGCCGGCCGGCGGGATTGGTGGCGGTGATCTTCATCCTGCGAGCTTGGAGATGACCGGTTCCTGACCCCAGTCCCTCCCATGCGCTCTCGGCGATGCTCAGCGTTGAATCGCACTGCTGCCAGTTGCCCAGTGTGATCAATGCGGTTCCGCGTTGCCGAAGCCGGGATTTGAGCCGCGCTGTATCCGAGGGGGCAAGGTGCGCGGGGGCGCGGGTCAGCACAACGGAGACTACGTCCACCAGTGCTGCCGTCACAGTGAGCCACTGGGATCCCGGATCAGGAATTAGGATGAGCCGCTCCAGGTTGATCCCAAACTCCTCGGCGGCCTCCACGCTGAATTCGGGCAGGCCCACAACGCTGCACCAGGCACCGGTTGCGGACGGACCGGCGAGGAGTGCCATGGCCAGAGTGGTGGAGTTCCGGACTGCATAGGACCCACCGGACTGCAGGCCTCCTCCGGGGAGGATTTTGGCCAGCGCGGGAACGGTGGGAAGTCTCCGCGAATTCAGCCGGCTGGATTGCATCTGGTTGATGCGCGACTGGAGATCAGGGAGGGAATTCATCCCCGGCTGCAGAGCCGCCGATTTCGAGCCCGAAAGCCCAGGGTTGGGAAGCTCCTTCCGTCCGAGCGCCCCTGCAGCTGATGGTGTCACTCGTCAATATTCGAATACGTGTTCTATTAAGTCAATCGACGCATTGGGCTTGCGGAGTGACCGGCTCTGCGTCCACTGCCTGCCGCGCCGGTCCGGCGAAAACCGGACTGAACCGGTTTTACTGCCATTGCCCGCCATTGCCCGTATTTGCCGCATGTCACTGTGCGACACGCGGTCGGAAGCGGCGATGGCACGAAATCCGGTGCAGAGGACCGGGCAGGAGCATCAGTCCCCGCTCTGCTCCTGGCGCTGGATGTCGCGCTCCTTGACCCGTTCTGCTTCGGTGCGGACCGCGGCCTGCGTGGACCGCTCGGCAACGAGCCAGGCGGGGGGCGCCTGCAGGAGCGCGGTGATGTCCTCGGTGGTGAGGGGGTCGGTGATTCCTCCGCGGGCCAGTCCGCCGATCGATATTCCGAGTTTCTGGGCCACGACGGGCCGGGGGTGGGGGCCTGTCCGCCGCAGTTCGGCAAGCCACTCCGGCGGCGTCTGCTGCAGTTCGTTGAACTCGGCCCGTGTCAGTTCACGGTCCTGGAATTCCTGGGGAGCCGCGGGAAGGTAAATCCCCAGTTTTTTCGCCGCCGTGGCGGGTTTCAGGGTCTGTGGTGTTTTTGCGGGGGTCATCTCCCCAGCTTAACCGGCCCGGCGCAGGCGGATGTTCCGTGCGTTAGTGTGAACCTGTGCCCGTGTTGCCCGTGCTTCAGCCCCGATCCCTGTCCGTGGGATTCGTTGCAGGCGTCACGCCGGGCAAGTGGGTGGCCCGGTGGCGGGAGCGGCACCCCGGGGTGGATCTTGAACTTCACCCCTACGACGACGACGCCGCCCTCCCGGCGTTGAAAGACGCCGGAATCGACGTCCTTTTCGTACGGCTCCCCATTGAGCGCCAAGGACTGCACGTCATTCCCCTGTATGAGGAACAGGCCGTGGTGGTGATGTCCAGGGAGAACGAGCTGTCCCTTTACGAGGAAGTTGCCCTGACCGAGCTCCATGCCGAAAACCGGCTCGGCATCGAGGAATGCGGCGGGCCGAAAGCGGCGGTGGAGGTGGCTGCGTCCGGGGCCGGTGTGGTGGTGCTGCCGATGTCCCTCGCGCGGCTGCACATGCGCAAGGACGCTGTCCACCGTCCCGTACCGGAGTTGCCCGGCACCGTGATCGGCATCGCATGGCGGAAGGGCGACGAGTCGCCCGACGTCGAGGAGTTCATCGGTATTGTGCGGGGCCGGACCGAGCGGAGTTCGCGCCAGCCGTCGGCCCAGGAACCGGCCGAGGCGAAGCGGAGTGCCTCGCAGAAGGCGGCGGCCAAGAAGGCCGGTTCCCAGGGTGCCGGCGGAAAGGGTGCCGGCGGAAAACACTCCGGGGCCAAACCCGTTCAGGGGAAATCGAAGAAGGCATCGCCGCCCAGGCGGGGCCGTCGTCGTTAGCTGAAGACCGCCTCGACCCCAGGATAGGAGGAGTTGAGGCGGCCGCCCTCAGCTAACCCCGCTAACCCAGTGAGGCCAGCGCGAAGACTGCAGCTGCGATAGCGAAGCCCATGACGCCGATCGCCGTTTCCATGACAGTCCAGGTCTTCAGTGTGGTTTTGACGTCCATGCCGAAGAATCGGCCCACGAGCCAGAAGCCTGAATCGTTGACGTGGCTGACCACCACTGAACCGCCGGCGACTGCGACAACGAGGGCAGCAAGCTGCAGGCCGTTGTAGTCTCCCGCTGCAATCGCCGGTGAGATGAGACCCGCGGCCGTGGTGAGCGCAACAGTGGCCGAGCCCTGGGCGATGCGCAGGATCGCGGCGATGAGGAAACCGGCAAGAATGATGGGGATTCCGAGGTCCCCAAGGACTCCCTCAAGGGCATCGCCGATACCACTTGTCCGCAGCACCCCGCCGAACATGCCGCCGGCCCCCGTGATGAGGATGACGGAACAGACCGGTCCGAGTGCTGATTCGAGGGTGTTCTCGAGGACCGTCTTATCCACTCCGCGGCGTCGGCCCAAAACGTACGATGCGACCAGGAGCGAGATCAGCAGGGCAACCGGTGTCTCCCCCAACGTTCGCAGGAGCTGGAACCACCCCTGCTCGGCGAAGTCTTCGCTGACGGCTCCCGACCGGGCAACGGTGTTCAGGCCGGTATTGAGGAAGATCAGCACCAGCGGGAGGAGCAGGATGCCCACGACTGTGCCGAATTTGGGAGGATTCGCCTCGTTGTGAGGATCGGCCTTTCCCAGCAGTTCAGGAATGGGAAGCACGAACTTCTTACCTGCCCACTTCCCGTAGAGGTACGCCGTGACGTACCAGGTGGGAATGGCTGCCACCAGGCCGACCATGATGACGAGGCCCACATTCGCGCCGAAGAACTCGGAAGCGGCGACCGGGCCCGGATGGGGTGGAACGAAGATATGCATGACGGAGAACGCTCCGGCTGCGGGGAGCCCGTAGAGGAGGACTCCGCCTCCCAGCCGGCGGGCCACGGAGAAGACCACGGGAAGCATGACCACGAGCCCCGCATCGAAGAAGATCGGGAAGCCGAAAATCAGTGACGCGACTCCGAGCGCGAAAGGTGCACGTTTCTCGCCGAACACGCGGATGAGGTAGTCGGCAAGCACCCGGGCACCGCCGCTGGTTTCGACGAGCCGGCCGAGCATTGCCCCGAGACCCACGAGAAGTGCGACGGCGCCCAGCGTGGATCCGAAGCCCCCTACGAGGACTGTCACGATCTGGTCGGTGGGAATGCCTGTGGCGAATGCAGTGGCAAGGCTGATGAGGATCAGTGAGACGAACGCATGGACGCGCAGCTTGATGATCAGGAAGAGCAGCACCAGGATGGCTGCTGCGGCAATGAGGAGGAGCGGCCCGGCGCTGAGGCTCTGGGTCCATCCTTCAATGGTCATGAATGTTCTCCGATTAAATAGATAGTGTCTGTAGGGATGTATCGGTCGACGCAGCCCTAGGGCCCGCTGATTCCCAGCCGCTCGAGGATGGAACGGACAACCTCGTGGGGTGTCCCGCTGTTGGTGATCTTGATGCCGGCCTCGTCCGCCTGAAGCGGTTCGAGGGTGCTGAGCTGCGAGGGAAGCAGGGATTGCGGCATGAAATGTCCGCTGCGGGTCTTCATGCGCTCAAGGATGAGGTCAACGTCCCCTTCGAGGTGGACGAAACGCACGCTGCCGGAGGCTTCTGCCAGTACGTCCCGGTAGCTTCTCCTCAATGCGGAGCAGGTGATGACTGTACTTTCACCGTCCGAAGCCTTGGCTGTCATCCAGTTACGCATGACGTCGAGCCAGGGCCAGCGATCCTCGTCGGTCAGTGCCGTTCCTGCGGTCATCTTGGTGATGTTCGCTGCGGGGTGGAACTCATCCGCCTCGGCGAATGTCCAGCCCAGTTCCTCGGCAAGCAGGGTGGCTATGGTCGTCTTGCCTGACCCCGAGATGCCCATGACGATCAGGTGCTGCGGTTGCGTTGCCATGCTGACTCCCTTGTCATTGCTCGTTCGTGTCCTGATCCACGCGAGGACACCAGCAAAGGTATCACCTTTGACCGATAAAGGTACTACCTTTCCGTACTACTCTGGCGGCCCTATTGTTAGTTCGGCAACGGTGGTGATGGAGAGGAACAGCATGACGGCGCAGTCGGCAAAACCGCACAGCCCTATCGAACCGGCGGAGGTCTTCTACAGCCGAATTCTCGACGCGGTGGGCCGCGACATCATCAACGGCACCCTGCCGCAGGGGTCACGCCTGACCATCGACGGCCTCCAGCAGCAGTTCGGAGTATCCCGTACGGTGGTGCGCGACTGCATGAGGATCCTCGAATCGATGAACCTCGTTTTCTCCAAGCGCCGGATCGGCATCGTGGTGCAGGCCCGGGAGCGCTGGAACGTCTACGACGCGCGGGTCATCCGGTGGCGTCTCGGCGGGCCGGGGCGGGCGGACCAGTTCCGCAGCCTGACGCAGCTCCGGTGTGCTGTGGAGCCGGCCGCTGCCCTGGCTGCTGCGGGTAATGCCACTCAGGAGGAGCGTGCGCGGGTGGTCGAACTCGCGGCACAGCTCAGGTCGCTGGGTGAAAGTGGGAAGCTGGACGAGTTCCTCGAAGTGGACATCGAATTCCATGCACTCATCCTCAAGGCAAGCGGCAACGAGATGTTTTCAGCCCTTACCGAGGTGGTGGCCGAGGTGCTCTCCGGACGCACGAGGCATGGCCTCATGCCGCATAATCCCAGGGAACACGCGCTCGCACGTCACGAGGAAGTAGCGGCGGCCATCAGCAGTGGAGACGTGCGGGCTGCTGAATTCAGCATGACCTCCTTGCTGGCCGAAGTCCGCCAGGCCATTCCCTGAAGGTAGGGGCCGCCGCCATCCGGCTGTACTCAGTCCAGGAGGTGCCCCAGCGTTCCTGTTCCGAGGTAGGGCTGTGACGCAAGGAAGCCCAACTGCTGTGCGGAAGGGGTGGTGTGTGTCCGGGCCATAACCAGGTAAAGCTGGACAGCCTCGAAGCCGGCGAAGCCATAGCGTATTCCGGCGTTCGGTAGGTGATGCAGGTCACTCTCCCGGATACGCACCGCCCGGTACTCGAAGGCACTGCCGGGGGAGAAGGTCCCGCGGATCGGGTGCTCCGGCAGCTCGGCCAGGTGTCTTCCTGCCGAGCGGAGGACTGCATCCGAGGGGCCGCAGAAGTACAACTCCGGCAATCCCTGCTCGGTGCGGCCGGTGGTGTAACAGCAGCGGACGCCCCACGGCGTTTGTGAGAGGTGGAGGACTGGTGCGTCCGGAATGCCCCTGTGAAACGGGCGGAAAATGAGGTCTGTCATGAAATCTCCCGGTCATCGGTGACGAGGAAATCCACGATGCCAGCCGGCTCTGACATTCCCCCCGTACCAACAGAGAAGGGAAGCTCCTGAGAGCTTCCCTTCTCTGTTGGATCAGGGTTACACGGCCGCGGGCTCCGTGACGTTGGCGGTGGGCGTCATGTTCTCGGCATCGACCATCCATGCGTACTGCTCGAGCTTCTCGATGAAACCGTGAAGGATGTCCGCGGTGGTCGGGTCTTCCTCGTCGATCTGGTCGTGGACATCGCGCATGGTCTTGACAGCAGCATTCAGCATCCGCACCACCAGGGTGACGGTGTCCTGCGTCGAAACCAGCCCTGCGGGGAATTCATTGAGCGAAGCACCCTTGGCGACGGCTGTGCTGCGCCCATCGGGGACCGCGTGGAGGGCGCGCATGCGTTCAGCCAGCTGATCGGCGAACAGCCGGGCGTCGTCGATGATCTCGTCGAGCTGCAGGTGCATGTCACGGAAGTTCTTGCCCACAACGTTCCAGTGGGCCTGCTTGCCCTGGAGGTGCAGTTCGATGAGGTCGACCAGGACTGCCTGCATATTGTCGGTGAGTGTGGGTGAAGCCTGCATGGATCCTCCAGGAGTAGGAAAAGTGTCCGCCGCGGCGATGAAGAATCGACGGAAGCATCGATGGGGGAAGCCGCGGATTACTTTCACCCTAGACCCGCGTGTTGGCCAAATCCAACCGATCTGCATAATCTAAGTAGACTTACGGTTTTACCGGTCTGGAACCATTTTTGGGCTACGGATGGGGGAGCCGAAGTCCCTACGAAGGAGTGAATTTCATGGCGAAAGTTCAGGAATCGATCGACGTGGCCGTGCCGGTGAGCACTGCCTACAACCAATGGACCCAGTTCGAAACCTTCCCCAAATTCATGAGCGGGGTGGAGTCGATCACCCAGACCTCCGATACCCGGACACACTGGGTCACGAGCATCGGCGGTGTCCGGCGCGAGTTCGATGCCGAAATCACCGAGCAGCACCCGGACGAGCGCGTGGCGTGGAAGAGCACCGACGGTGAATCGCATGCCGGAGTGGTGACCTTCCACCGGCTCGACGAAAGCACCACACGGCTTATGGTGCAGATCGACTGGCACCCTGAAACCTTTACTGAAAAAATCGGCGCCGTGGTGAACGCAGACGCCGCGCAGGTCAAGGGAGACCTCAAGCGGTTCAAGGAGTTCATCGAGAAAAGCGGTGGCGAAAGCGGTGCGTGGCGCGGGGACGTCAGCGCGCCGCCGTCGGGGGTCGTCGGGGAAGCCGAACCGGCCAACGGCACCTTGCCCGACGGTGCCCTCAATGATCCCGACTCGGGCGGACCGCGGATGGGCACCCCGGGCAGCTGATCGGGGAGCTACAGGTCGCCGACTTCGATGGTTTCGATGGCCTCGGCGGCGCGTTGCGAAAGGCCTGACGAGATCGGCGCGCTTTTCGCAGCCTCCGCCGCCGTCGCCTGGCCCTCACTGCTCACCGCGTACGTACCGAAAGCCTTCACCACCTCGGCGGTCTGCTCGTTCTCATAGCGCGAGCAGAACACAAGGTAGGACACCAGGACGAGCGGATACACGCCGTCAGCCGTGGTGGTCCGATCAAGGTTGAGTGCGATGTCGTACTCTTCCCGCCCCGGCACTCCAGTGGCGACGTCGACGGCGCCGGCCGCGGCCTTCCCGCTGACTGTCACATACTCATCGCCGACCAGGAGTCTTGCCTTCCCGAGGGGAGGCCCGACGGCGGAATCGTCGGCATAGGTCACTGCGCCCTCGGTGCTGGAGACGGTGCTGACCACCCCCGCGTTCCCCTTGGCATTCTCGTTGGAGAGCGAGCCCGGCCACGTGCCGTCGGCCTCGTCGGTCCAGATTTCCGGAACCACGGCGGAGAGGTAGTCAGTGAAGTTCTCTGTGGTCCCCGAATCGTCGGACCTGCTCACCGGGGAGATCCTGGTGGAGGGCAGGTCCACGCCCTCGTTCTGGGCAGCGATGGCGGGGTCGTTCCAGGTGGTGATCTCACCCCGGAAGATGCGGGCGATCGTTGCAGCGTCGAGGTTGAGTTCGGTAATCCCCGGCAGGTTGAAGGCGATGCTGATGGGGGAGACGTAGGCAGGGATGTTGAAGGCACCACCCGGGCCGCACACTTCAGTCGACTCTGCCAGTTCTTCGTCATCGAGGTAGGCATCCGAGCCGGCGAAAACCACCGCGCCGGCCAGCAGCGCGCCGCGGCCCGCACCGGAGCCATCGGGTGAGTACTGCACCTGCGCGCGCGGGTGCATCGTGGCGAACTCCGCACGCCACCCATCCATGGCAGAACCCAGGGCGGACGAACCCGATCCGGTGATGGCGCCACGCAGGCTCGAGTCCGCATTGCGGGCTGCCGCCTCCTGCGCGGGGCCCAACGGGTAGTCCGACCCGCACCCGGTAAGGCCGAGGGCCAGGACTGCCAGGCCGGCACCTATGGACCGGGCTTTCGCTGATTTCACTCGATCAACGGTACAGGGTGCGCGGTTTACAGGGTGCGCCAGTCCCCGTTCTGCAGGTGGGACCCTGCCTGCGGACCCATCTGCAGCATGCCGCCATCCACCACCAAGGATGCTCCGTTGACGTAGCTCGATGCGGGAGAGGCGAGGAAGGCGATGACTGCGGCTACCTCCCTTGCGTCACCCGGCCTGCCCACGGGAATGCCGGGACGGTCCACTTCGCGGGGGTCCTGGTCGCCGGCGTCGTTCATGGGCGTGGAGATCTCACCCGGCAGGACGGCGTTGGCCGTGATACCCCTATCGGCGAGCTCGAGCGCGATGGTCCGGATCAGGCCGCCGAGCCCGTGCTTCGATGCGTCATAGGCGGCGGACCCGACCCGCGGTTGCTCCTGGTGCACGCTGGTCACCGCAATGATGCGGCCGCCCTTGCCGGCGTCGAGCATATGCCGCGCGGCCCGCTGGATACAGACGAAGGCGCCGTCGAGGTTGGCCGCCATGGTGCCGCGCCACGTCTCCCAGTCCGTGTCCATGAACAGAGTGCCGCCATTGACGCCCGCGTTATTGACGAAGATGTCGACACCGCCCAGCTCCTTCGCGAGCTGGTCCACCACATCTCCGCATCCGGGGGCGTCGGTGGTGTCGAGCCGCGCCACGGCCGCCTTCCGTCCGCGCTCGCGGACCAGCCGCGCCGTTTCCTCGGCGCCGTCGGAATCCGAGTGCCAGGTGATACCGACGTCGCACCCGGCATCGGCGAGGGCAAGCGCTGTAGCGCGGCCGATCCCGGAGTCGGATCCTGTGACGATTGCAGTGTTCGGGGAAAAATCCATACCTTCATCCTTGGCAGCCACCGGAGGGTGTGGCAAGGAGAAAAAGTAGGTGTGGCTTTCAGCAGTGGTGCCTGCGCGGGGCCTCGATCCCCGGGCCTTCCGCGTGTGAAGCGGATGCTCTACCAGACTGAGCTACACAGGCAAATGGTTCTCCCATAGCTTAGGGCATTCGGGGCGCCTGCCCAATTTGGCTCGGAAGACCCGCCTCCGGATGCGGCCCGGTTCCGCCGCGACGGACGAAAACCTGCTGGCCACCGGGGTCCAGCGTGGGTAGCCTGAGAAATGGAACGCTAGCCAGGGACAACCGGAGGAAACGACGTGGACAACCAGGACATCCTCCAGCGCATCCAGGCGCTGGTCAAGGAAGAGCATGAGCTCCGTGGGGGTTCCCCTGCAGACGGCGGCGGGACGGATCCGGATTCCGGCACGAGGCTGAAGCGTGTCGAGGAAGACCTCGACCAGTGCTGGGATCTGCTCCGTCAGCGCCGTGCCAAAGCCGACGCCGGCGAGAACCCGGCGGACGCCGATGCGCGGCCGATCAGCCAGGTCGAGAGCTACCGCCAGTAGATGAAGTGCTCACTCGTCCTCTTCGATGTCAATGAGACGCTCTCCAACCTGGAGGGCATGGCGCAGCACTTCGAGGAGGTGGGCGCTCCGCCGGGAACCGCGGCGCTGTGGTTCGCCTCGCTCCTGCGTGACGGGTTCGCCCTGACCGCCGCGGGCGTCAATCCGCGGTTCGCCGAACTCGCCGAGGGATCGCTTCGATGGGTCCTCGCTTCCGAGCCGCTCAATCGAAACCTCGACGACGCCGTCGGCCATGTTCTCGACGCTTTCCAGGAACTGCCCGTGCACCCCGATGTGGCCGACAGTCTGACCGCGCTGGCAGAGCGCGGGATACGGGTGGCGGCCCTGACGAACGGCGCGGCAGGCACAGCGACGTCGCTGCTGGAGAGGGCCGGGTTGCTCAGCCATTTCGAGGCAGTCCTCTCGGTGGAGGATGCGCCCCTGTGGAAACCGGCCGCCTCGGCCTACGGGTACGCGGCGGAAACCTGCTCGACACCCCTGGCTGAAATCGCCCTGGTCGCGGTTCACCCCTGGGATATCGACGGTGCGGCGCGTGCCGGAATGAGGACCGTCTGGCTCAACCGGAACGGCGCCGACTTCCCGGCGTACTCGACGGCACCGGACGAAACAGTGCAGCACTGCACGGAAATCGCCGCGTATCTGAACCCCTAGTGGGAACCCCTCAGCCAACCCTCAAGGAGGACCGGAAAGAAGTTCGGAAGTGACGCGGGCCGAGGGATACGTACCTGGCCCGTAGAATGATTCATGGTGAGCCGGGAAGACTGGTCGGCGCTGTTGAAGCGAGCCCCGACCGAAGGAACCCCCATGGCACACCCACCCCAGCATCAGCCCGTCGATGCACACGGAAAACGCATCTTCACCAGGAGCACCTATCCGGAGCACCTGAGGATCACCTCGATCCTCCGCAAGGAAACCGTGGGCGGCGCGCTGTTGCTGATGGCCACGGTCGCAGCGTTGATCCTCGCCAACTCGCCGGCCGCCGACGGCTACTTCGCCGTTCGGGACTACCGGTTCGGCTATGAACCGTGGCACCTCGAACTCAGTGTCGGCGCATGGGCCGCTGACGGGCTGCTGGCAATCTTCTTCTTCCTCGCAGGACTGGAGCTCAAGCGCGAGTTCGTTGCCGGAGACCTCCGGAAGTTCGACCGCGCGGTGGTTCCCGTGGCCGCGGCAGTCGGCGGCGTCGTCGTTCCCGCCCTCGTCTACGTGGCCATCACCCTCACGGCCGGCCCCGAAGCCCTGCGCGGCTGGGCCATTCCGACGGCGACGGACATCGCCTTCGCCGTCGCCGTGCTCGCCGTCGTCGGATCACACCTACCCAGCTCGCTGCGGATCTTCCTCCTGACACTCGCCGTGGTGGATGACCTCCTGGCGATCAGCATCATCGCCTTCTTCTATTCGAGCGACATCGCACCCACCCCATTGCTGCTGGCGGTTCTGCCGCTCGCCGCCTACGCGATCCTCGCCCAGAAGTTTCCCGGATTCTTCCAGCGCCAGGTGTGGGCACCCTGGGTGATCCTGCTACCGATCGGGTTCGCCGTGTGGGCGCTGGTCCACGCCTCCGGCGTCCACGCAACGGTCGCCGGCGTCCTGCTCGGATTCGCCATTCCGGTGCTGCCGCCCAGGAAGTCGCTGAAAGAGGTCGACAAATCGGTGTCGCATGACCTTGCACAGGCACACGATATCGATCGCGAAGGCCTGGCCGACACCATGGAACACCGCATCCGGCCGATCTCGGCGGGAATCGCGGTGCCCATCTTTGCCTTCTTCTCCGCCGGCGTCGCGATCGGTGGGGCCGAGGGCTTCGTCAGTGCCGTCACCGACCCCATCGCGATCGGCATCATGGTGGCGCTCGTCATCGGGAAGCCGGTAGGGATCCTGCTGGCCACCTGGCTTGTCACCAAGACGAACAAGGCCAACCTCGACCCGGACCTCGGATGGGTGGACATCCTCGGTGTCGCCATGCTGGCCGGCGTCGGTTTCACCGTGTCGCTGCTGATCAGCGAACTCGGCTTTGGTCAGGGCACCGTCGAAGACGATCACGCCAAGGTGGCTATCCTCGCAGGGTCGCTCCTGGCCGCACTTGCCGCCGCAGTGGTGCTGCGGAGCCGGAACAGGCAATACCGCAGGATCGGGGAACGCGAGAAGATCGACGCCGACAGCGACGGCATTCCCGACGTCTTCGAACGGAACGATTAGGGGCCGTTACGCACCCTTCTTCTTCGAGGCGCCGGTGGCTTTCGATGCTGACGCTTTCTTCTCGCGGTTCTTCTCGACGCTGCGGCGGAGTGCTTCCATGAGGTCGAGCACGTTGTCGCCGTCGTCGTCGCCCGATTCCCCGCCGAACGTCTCCTCGGTGTCGAGGGTGTCGCCCTTTTCGATCTTGGCATCGATGAGGGTGCGCAGCTGGACCTGGTAGTCGTCACTGAAATTCTCGGGATCGAAATCGGTCGAGAAGGATTCGACAAGGGCTGCGGACATCTCCTTCTCCTTCGCGGAAATGCGCACCTTCTCCTCGAGCGCGGGGAAAGCGGCATCACGCACCTCGTCATTCCAGAGCAGGGTCTGGAGCATCAGGACATCACCGCGGACCCGGAGGGCCGCAAGCCGGCTCTTCTGACGCAGCGAGAACTGCACCACGGCGGTGCGGTCGGTCTCCTCGAGTGTCTTGCGGAGCAGGACATAGGCCTTGATGGACGTGGAATCCGGCTCAAGGAAATAGGAACGGTCGAACATGATCGGATCGATCTGCGCGCTCGGCACGAACTCCACCACCTCGATCTCACGGCTTTTTTCGACGGGTAGCGAGGCCAGGTCGTCGTCAGTGAGCACCACGGTGCGCTCGCCGTCGTCGTACGCCTTGTCGATGTGCTTGAAGTCGACGATCTCGCCGCAGATCTCGCAGCGCCGCTGGTAGCGGATGCGGCCGCCGTCCTTGTCATGGACCTGGTGCAGCGCAATATCGTGGTCCTCGGTGGCGCTGTAGACCTTGACCGGCACGTTGACGAGGCCGAAGGCGACGGCGCCCTTCCAGATGGCTCTCATGACTCAGCTTCCATGCTCCAAGTGAACACCAGGCCGGTGAACCTGCGCCAGAGCGGGCCGGCAACCCCGGCCGCACCCCTGCGGCACCCCTGCCGCTTAGACTTGCAAAGTGACCTCCGAGACCCCAGAACCCGCAGAACCTACAGTCAGCAAGACGATCAACGACGACGGCGCCACGGTGCTCACGCTCGAGTACCCCTTCGCCTACCCGCCCGCGAAGCTGTGGAAGCACCTGACCGAGCCGGACAAGCTGAAGTACTGGTTCCCCTGCGAGATGGACATCCAGCCCCGCAGGGACACCGAGGTGAGCTTCACCTATGCCGACCAGCGGCCGCTGCACGGAATTGTCCTCGAAGCCGAAAAGCCGTCGCTGCTTGCCTTCACCTGGGAGAAGGAGACGCTTCGCTGGGAATTGAACCGGGCCGAGAACAACGGCTGCCGACTGGTGCTGTCCATCGTCGCGGGCAATCCTGCCCACCTCGGCACCATGGCGGCAGGTTGGCACCTCACGCTCTCGGGGCTGGATGATTTCCTCAACGAGCGGGACCTCGGGCAGGATCCAGCGCTCTGGCAGGTTTACGTGGACCGCTACCGCAAGCAGTTCGCCGACTGAACTTCCGTTCAGTAGGAAGCCTGCTTAGCAGGACTGGAATTCCCCTCCCATCCGGGCAAGACTTGGGTCATGGCCACTCCGGGTTCCCCAGCGCAGAGTGTGCGCGTGGACGGCCGGACGCTGAGACTGACCAGCCTCGACAGGGTGCTCTATCCGGAAACCGGGACCACCAAGGCTGATGTCCTGGCCTACTACGCCGCGGTCTCGAACCAGCTGATCCACTCCGCGAGGGACAGGCCCGTCACCCGGAAGCGGTGGGTCTCCGGTGTTGGCACACCCGAGAAGCCGGGCCAGGTCTTCTTTCAGAAGAATATCGATGCCAGCACTCCCGACTGGGTGCAGCGCCATGCGATCGAACACAAAGACCACACCAATGTGTACCCGATGCTGAACGACACTGCCACCCTGACCTGGCTGGCGCAGATTGCTGCGCTTGAGATCCATGTCCCCCAGTGGCGCTTCGGAGCGCAGGGTGAGCAGTGCAACCCGGACCGGCTGGTCCTCGACCTCGACCCCGGTGAGGGTGCCGGCCTGGCGGAGTGTGCCGAGGTGGCAAGGCTCGCCCGAGGGATTCTGCAGGGCATGGGCCTGGATCCTCATCCCGTCACCAGCGGATCCAAGGGAATCCATCTCTACTGCACCCTCGACGGCAGGCAGTCCTCGGAGGGGGTGTCCGCCGTAGCGCACGAATTGGCTCGTGCCCTGGAGACGGACCATCCTGATCTCGCGGTGAGCGACATGAAGAAGACGCGCCGCACAGGGCGCGTGCTGGTGGACTGGAGCCAGAACAACAGCAACAAGACCACCGTGGCTCCCTACTCCCTCCGCGGCCGCTTCCAGCCTCTGGTGGCTGCGCCGCGGACCTGGGAGGAACTCGACGATCCAGGCCTGCAGCAGCTCGACTACCGCAGCGTGATGCTGCGGGTGAAGGAGCTCGGGGATGTTTTCACGGCTGATGAGGCGCCCCGGCAGCCCGGGGAAATCCGGGCGGCGCCGTCGAAGGAAGACCGTCTTTCGAAGTACCGCTCCATGCGGGACCCGGCGAAAACCCCTGAACCTGTACCGGAGGCAGTCGGCGCGCCGGGCGGCAACAGCTTCGTGATCCAGGAGCACCACGCGCGCCGGCTGCACTACGACTTCCGCCTCGAACACGACGGCGTGCTGGTGTCGTGGGCCCTGCCGAAAGGACCGCCCACAGTGCCCGATCGAAACCATCTCGCTGTCCAGACCGAGGACCACCCGCTCGACTACGGGTCCTTCGAAGGAAGTATTCCCAAGGGGGAATACGGAGCGGGAGAGGTGAGCATCTGGGATGCCGGCACGTACGAGTTCGAGAAATGGCGCGACGGCAAGGAGGTGATCTGCACCGTTCACGGACGCGCGGACGGCGGGCTGGCGCGCAGCGGTTCAGCAACGCGCCGCTTCGCACTCATCAACACCGGATCCTCGGGCAAGCCCGGGAGCGACAAGAACTGGCTGATCCACCTGATGAAGGAGCAGCCGGCGGCGTCGGGCAGCCCGGTTGCGCGGAAGGATCGGTCCCCGGACCGGAATCTTCCCCCGCGCGCAGACCCGGCACCGGCCGGGGCTGCTGCCGGAGCCGCCTTCGTCGAGCCGATGCTCGCAACGCTCGGTTCCGCGCAGGCAATCCCCGACCCGGAGGACTGGGCGTATGAGATGAAATGGGACGGGGTTCGTGCCATCGCAACCGTGAATGGAGGCGCCATTCAGCTGACAAGCCGCAACGGCAATGACATGACGCCGCTCTATCCGGAGCTCGGCGACCTTGCCGAGTTCGTCAGCGCCGAAACGGCGGTGCTCGACGGCGAGGTCGTGGCGCTCAACAAGGCGGGCCGGCCCGATTTCGGCCTCCTCCAGACACGACTGAAGCTGACCGACCCGGCCGACATCGAGGCTGCCACGAGGCAAACGCCGGTGCGCTTCCTGGTTTTCGACCTGCTGGCGTTCGACGGTAGGGATCTTACCGGGCTCGACTACTGCCAGCGCCGGGAAATCCTCGAAAAAGCAGTGGACGATGCCCCGGATTCCCACGTGCAGGTGCCGCCCGCCCTTGATGCCACCCTCGAGGAAGCCGTCGAGGCCAGCAGGGAACTGGGTCTTGAGGGAATTCTGGCCAAGCGGCTCACCAGCGATTACCTACCAGGCGCACGCTCCCAGAGCTGGGTGAAGATCAAGCACCACCACACCCAGGAGGTAGTGGTGGTGGGGTGGCGGCCGGGCAAGGGAAACCGGGCGTCGAAGGTCGGATCGCTCCTGGTGGCGGTGCCGGACGGCGTCGACCTCAGATACCTGGGACGGGTGGGCTCCGGTCTCACGGACCGCGAGCTCGCCGATGTCGGTGCCAGGCTCAAGAAGATGGCCCGCAAGACACCGCCGCTGAGCGATGTGCCCGGAGCCGATGCCGCCGATGCGCACTGGGTCCGGCCCGCACTGGTCGGGGAGGTGCAGCACAGCGGCCATACCGGCGGCGGGCGGCTCCGCCATCCCGTGTGGCGTGGGTGGCGGCCGGACAAGAAACCGTCCGACGTCGTCGTCGAGCGATAGCACCCCCGTTGATCAAGCACACAAGGTGCCTCCTACTGCCCTGAAGCAGCCACAAGTGCTTGATCAGCGGGGGTGGGTAGGGGGACATCGACTACGAGAAGGAGCACGATGACCGATCTGGACATTTCCGGGCTCGACGCATGGTGGCGTGCGGCCAATTATGTCTCCGTAGGGCAGATCTACCTGCGGGACAATCCACTGCTGCGGAGGCCGCTCGAGGACGCCGACGTGAAGGCCCGCCTTCTGGGTCACTGGGGCACTACGCCCGGGCTCAACTTCGTCTACACACACCTCAACCGCGTGATCGCGGAGCGCCGCCAGGAAATGCTCTTCGTGACAGGACCGGGCCACGGTGGGCCGGCGGACGTCGCCAATGCCTGGCTTGAGGGCACCTACTCGGAGGTCTACAGCCACGTCGGCAAGGATGAACCAGGGCTGAAGGAACTATTCCGGCAGTTCAGCTACCCCGGCGGAATCCCGTCGCATGCGGCACCCGAGACGCCCGGTTCCATCCACGAGGGCGGTGAACTCGGCTATGTGCTCGCGCACGCGTACGGGGCGGTCTTCGACAATCCGAACCTGATCGCGGCGGCAGTGGTGGGGGACGGGGAGGCGGAAACCGGACCGCTGGCTGCCAGCTGGCACTCGAACAGCTTCCTGGATCCTGCGGTCGACGGCGCAGTGCTCCCGATCCTGCATCTGAACGGCTACAAGATCGCCAATCCCACGGTGCTGGCGCGCATGCCGGAGGAGCAGCTGCGGCAGCTGATGTACGGGTACGGGTATGAGCCGCACTTCGTCACCGTGACGGACCCGACGGCCACCGACGCGGCCCACCGGGACTTCGCGGGAGTACTCGACTCGTGCATCGACGGTATCCACGCCATTCAGGAGCAGGCGCGTATCTCCCCGGCGGGAGCGGACGCTGCTGCTGCGCGCTGGCCCATGATCGTGCTCCGCTCGCCGAAGGGCTGGACCGGCCCGACGACGGTGGACGGCAAGCAGGCCGAGGGCACCTGGCGTGCCCACCAGGTGCCGTTGACCGGGATCCACAGCAATGAGGAGCACCTGCACCAGCTCGAGGAGTGGATGCGCTCCTACCGTCCCGACGAGCTGTTCACCGGGAACGGCGAGCTACGGCCCGCTATTGCACGGCAGGCGCCGGAGGGCAACCTGAGGATGAGCGCCACACCGCATGCCAACGGCGGCTGGCTGCTGCGGGACCTCCTGCTCCCCGCCTACGAGGATCATGCCGTACGGGTATCGAGCCCTGGCGCCGAAAGGGTGAGCCCGATGACGACGGTGGGAGGTTATCTCCGGGACATCATCGCGGCGAACCCGACGAACTTCCGGCTGTTCGGCCCGGACGAGACGGCGTCGAACCGGCTATCCGCCGTCTACGAGGTAACGGACAAAGCGTGGCAGCCGCGCATCGAGGACGTCGACGAACATCTGGCACGGTCCGGCCGCGTGATGGAGGTCCTCAGCGAACATCTGTGCCAGGGCTGGCTCGAGGGCTACCTGCTGACCGGGCGCCACGGCGTCTTCAACTGCTACGAGGCGTTCGTCCACATCGTCGACTCGATGTTCAACCAGTACGCGAAATGGCTGAAAGTGCACCAGGAGCTTTCCTGGCGGCGACCCATCGCGTCCTTCAACTATCTGCTTTCCAGCCATGTGTGGCAGCAGGACCACAACGGCTTCTCCCACCAGGATCCCGGTTTCATCGACCACGTGGTGAACAAGAAGGCCGACGTCATCCGCGTCTACCTGCCACCGGACGCCAACACCATGCTCGCCGTCACCGAGCACTGCATGAAGACCCGGGACACCATCAATGTGATCGTCACCGGCAAGCAGCCCACACCGACGTGGCTCGGCCCGGAGGAAGCGCGGCTGCATGTTCGGCGCGGGATCGGGATCCTCGACTTCGCGGGGAGCGAGGAGCAGGGCCTGGACCCCGACGTCGTCCTCGGGTGCGCCGGTGACGTGCCGACGCTCGAGGCGGTGGCGGCCGCGGGCCTGCTGAAGCAGAGCATTCCCGGCCTGAAGATCCGGGTGGTGAACGTGGTGGATCTGATGCGTATGCAGGATGAGTCGGAGCACCCGCACGGACTCTCGGCCAGGAATTTCGACACGCTCTTCACCACCACGAAACCGGTGGTCTTCGCCTACCACGGATATCCCTGGCTGATCCATCGCCTGACCTACCGGAGGAACAACCACGCGAACCTGCACGTTCGGGGATATAAGGAGGAAGGCACCACGACGACGCCGTTCGATATGGCGATGCTGAACCAGATCGACCGGTTCCAGCTCGCCATGGACGTGATCGACCGGGTGCCTTCCCTCGGCTCGACCCAGGCGCAGCTGCGGCAGGACCTCCAGGACCAGCGGCAGCGGGCCTGGCAGTACACGCGCGACGCCGGCAAGGACCTTGAGTCGATCACCGGCTGGACGCTGAATGAATCTTCGCCGGATGACGCGAAGTAGGAACTGCCCAACCAGAAGGAGAACGCCCTATGACTGAAACAAGCATCACGGCAAGCCGGACGATCGACGCCCCGGCGGACGCGATTTTCACCATCCTCTCCAATCCCGCCCAGCACGCCGCCCTCGACGGTTCAGGGATGGTGCAGTCGGACGACAAGTCGGACCGCATCACCGCCGTCGGCCAGAAATTCACCATGAACCAGCACTGGGAAAAGATGGGCGGTGACTACCAGACCGACAACCACGTGGTGGGCTACGACCCGAACAAGCTCCTCGCGTGGAAAACCGCTCCGGCCGGGGAAGTTCCCCCGGGCTGGCAGTGGGTCTGGGAGCTCCAGCCCGCGGGCCCCGACTCCACCGAGGTGTCGGTGACGTATGACTGGACCCATGTCACGGACAAGGAGATCCTGAAGAAGTTGTCCTTCCCCGAGGTATCCGTCGAGGACCTCGATGCCTCACTGGGGAACCTCGCGTCAGCGGTTTCCGAGAAGTAGCACTGAACGACGGCGAAGGTGCGGAAAACGACGGGCGCGCTGGTTCCATCCGGCGCGCCCGTCGTTTTCGGCGGCGCTACGCAGGCAGCGCACCGGGCGCTACTTCAGGAGTGCCACGTCGGACACGAGCTCGATATGCTTCTGCATGGCTTCGGCTGCCGCGGGCGCGTCCTGCTGACGGATCGCCGCGGCGATAGCACGGTGTGATTCGAGTGACTGTTCGGGCCTGCCGGGCTGCGCGAGAGACTCAAGACGTGTCTCCAGCACCATTTCGCCGATGAAGGCCATGAGCTGCGCCATCACGGGTGAATGGGCCGCGTTCGTCACCGACTGGTGGAATATCTCGTCGCCATGGGCGCCGCGGTCGCCGTCGTCGATCTCCGCCTGCATCGTCGCGAGGGCAGCGTCGATCGCCGACAGGTCCAGCTCGGTACGCCTTTCGGCGGCGAGGGCGGCGAGCCGAACCTCGAGGGTGCTCCGGGCCTCCACGATGTCCGGAAGCCGGCTTTGATGCTCGCGCAGGCCCTTGATCACCGCGGCGACGCTCGGCCGGTGGCGCAGCACTGCGCCGGTGCCGTGCTGGACGTCGATGACGCCGAGCACTTCCAGCGCGACGAGGGCCTGCGCCAGCGTGGCACGTGAAACGCCGAGCCGCTCGGCCAGCTCACGTTCAGCGGGCAGCAGGTCCCCCGGCCCGAGCTTTGTGGATTCGATGTGACGGAGCAGCTGCTCGACAAGCTGTTCGTACAGGCGGGGACGTGCAAGGCGCCCGAGGGCTCCGGGGACCGGCAGTTCCGGCGAATCCGGCATGAAGGCCTCCAGGCAGATCGGTGGCGAGGTCGGTGGTAACAGGACGCCGAACTAATTGACAAGCTACTGCACTCTCCTACAGTCTAGGCCAGTGAGCCTGTAACCCGCCTCACATCGATACCGTCCGCTGGAGGATAAAGATGTCCGCTCCACTGCTCTCGATCATCATCCTTGCGGCGATGTTCCTGATCGCCACACTGCTGCCCATCAATATGGGTGCCCTCGCCTTTGTCGGCGCTTTCCTTCTCGGCGCGGTGGTCCTGGGGATGGAGACCGACGACATCATTGCCGAGTTCCCCGGCGGCCTCTTCCTCACACTGGTCGGCGTCACGTACCTCTTCGCCATCGCGCAGAACAACGGAACCATCGACCTGCTGGTCCGGGGCGCCGTCAAGCTGGTCCGCAACCGGGTGGCGCTGATTCCCTGGGTGATGTTCTTCATCACTGCCGCCATCACTGCTGTGGGCGCACTCGGCCCGGCGGCAGTCGCCATCATGGCACCCGTGGCACTCGGCTTCGCAGCGCGCCACAAGATCAGCCCGCTCCTCATGGGCATGATGGTCGTTCACGGCGCACAGGCCGGGGGATTCTCACCGATCGCCGTCTACGGCGTCATCGTCAACAGCATCGTGGCCGACACCGGCTTCGAATCCAGTCCCCTCGCCATCTTCCTCGCCAGCTTCATCTTCAACCTGCTGATCGCCGTCGCGCTGTTCATCGTGCTCGGCGGACGCAAACTGTTGTCGAGCCGTGTCGGGCACTTCGTGGAGGAAGCCGCTGAAGCACGCATGAATCTGAGTGCCGGTGCGAGGGCCGCGGATGTCACCTTCAAGGGCTCCGGCAGCGGAACCTACGGTCCCCGCGACCCCGCCGGCGACGGCGCTATTGCGACGAAGTCCCGCGAGGACAGGGTTTCGCAGATCGCCACCATTATCGGCCTCATCGCCCTCGCGGTCATTGCGCTCGGATTCAGCGTGGACGTCGGATTCGTCGCCATCACGGTGGCCGTCATCCTCGCCCTCATCTCGCCCAAGGCTCAGAGCGGTGCGGTCAACAAGATCGCCTGGTCCACAGTGCTCCTCATCTGCGGCATGCTGACCTTCGTCGGAGTCCTCCAGGCAGCCGGCACCATCGAGTACGTCTCCGACGGCGTTGCGAGCCTCGGCATGCCGCTGCTGGCCGCACTCCTCATCTGCTACATCGGTGCCGTCGTCTCGGCATTCGCGTCCTCGACCGCCATCCTCGCGGCCCTCATCCCGCTGGCCATTCCGTTCCTCGAATCCGGTGAAGTGGGTGCCGTGGGCGTGGTGGCGGCGCTTGCAGTGTCATCCACCATCGTCGACGTATCGCCGTTTTCCACCAACGGTGCGCTGGTCCTCGCCAACGCCCCCGAGGGGACCGACAAGGACCGCTTCTACAAGCAGATTCTCGGATACGGCGGCCTCGTGGTGCTTGCCGGTCCGGTCATCGCCTGGCTCGTCCTCGTGGTTCCGGGATGGTTATAGACCACCCGCGACATCACCCCCAGGAAAGGAACAGCACATGACTCCGGAAATCAACCAGGATCCGACGCCGACAGGTGCGGGACCCCTCAGCGGCTACCTCGTGGTGGATCTCAGCCGGGCGCTTGCGGGCCCCCATGCAGGAATGATGCTCGGGGACCTCGGCGCCCGGGTGATCAAAGTGGAAAACCCCGGCTCGGGGGATGACACCCGGGGTTGGGGGCCGCCGTTCGTGGGCCCCGAGGATGACCGCCAGTCGACGTACTTCCTCTCCTGCAACCGCAACAAGGAGTCGATCGCCCTCGACCTGAAGAGCGATGACGGCCAGGACGTGCTCCGTAACCTGATCCGGCGGGCCGACGTCCTCGTTGAGAACTTCCGGCCCGGTGTGCTGGACCGGCTCGGCTTCTCCACCGATGCGATGCATGAACTGAACCCCCGCCTGGTCATCCTGTCGATCACCGGCTTCGGCCACGACGGACCCGAAGCCACCCGGAGCGGGTACGACCAGATCGTGCAGGGCGAAGCCGGCCTCATGTCCCTCACCGGGCCCGGCCCGGAGGATCCACAGCGGGTCGGCGTGCCCATCGCGGACCTGCTGTCCGGCATGTACGGCGCCTACGGGGCGCTCGCCGCGCTGCTGGAGCGGGACCGCACGGGCAGGGGACAGGTGGTGCGCACCTCGTTGCTCGCTGCGATCATCGGGGTGCATGCCTTCCAGGGAACCCGTACCACCGTTGCCGGCGAGGTCCCCCAGGCCCAGGGCAACCACCATCCCTCCATCGCTCCCTACGGCCTCTTCAGCTGCAGGGGCGGCAAGGTGCAGATCAGCGTGGGCAGCGAGAAATTGTGGGCCACCTTCGCGAGGACGTTCGGCCTCGACCCCGCAAAATTCCCCACGAACTCGGACCGGGTCACCAATCGCGACGCCCTGATCCGCGACATCGAGGACGCCTTCTCGGCCTTCGAAGCCGAACCGCTGCTGGAAAAGCTCAACGCAGCGGGCATCCCGGCAGGCAAGGTTCGCAGCCTCGACGAGGTGTATGCCTGGGAGCAGGTGCACTCACAGGGACTGCTCGTCGACGTGGAGCACGAAGCGCTGGGCAGGATCAGCCTGCCCGGTCCGCCGCTTCGCTTCTTCGGTGCCGGCGGTGAAACCACGAACACCGGGCATGCGGCGCCACCCCTGCTCGACGGCGATGGTGAGCGCATCCGGGCGTGGCTCGCGGCCGCCGATGGTGGCGGCAGCACCAACGACGGCCGTAGCGCCAATGATGGCGCCCGCCGGTGAGTGATGGGCCCGCAACCGCCGGACCCGGAACCGGCGCATCCGGACACCTCTCCGCACGTGAGCTGATCGGCGTCGTCCTTGATCCCGGTTCCTTCTCCTCCTGGGATTCGCCGGTGACCGAGCCGACCGAGGGCCGGGAAGGGTACGCCGAGGAGTTGCGGCGGGCGAGGGAGAAGAGCGGCGTCGACGAATCGGTCCTCACCGGGGAGGGACTGATCCGGGGCCGCCGCGTGGCGGTCCTCGTCTCCGAATTCCGTTTCCTCGCCGGGTCGATCGGCTCCGCTGCGGCCCGCCGGATCGTCTCGGCGATCGAGCGGGCCACCAGGGAGGGGCTGCCGCTCCTCGCCGGCCCCGCGTCGGGGGGCACCCGAATGCAGGAGGGGACTCCGGCGTTCCTGGCCATGGTGGACATCACCGGGGCGGTCCGGGCGCACCGGCAGGCCGGTTTGCCCTACCTGGTCTACCTGCGGCATCCCACGACCGGCGGTGTCATGGCGTCCTGGGGCTCGCTCGGCCATGTGACGGTAGCCGAACCCGGCGCGTTGCTCGGATTCCTCGGCCCGCGGGTCTATGAGGCGCTGTACAGCCGGCCTTTCCCGGAGGGAGTGCAGACCGCCGAGAACCTTTTCGACAAGGGGCTGATCGACGCCGTCGTCCCTCCCGCCCAGCTGTCCGGAATCGTGGACCAGGCCCTCAACGTCCTCGTCGCAGCGCCCGGGAAGCCCCCGGCCGCCCCGGAAACGCTGGACGTCCGGCCCGCGGAGGATGCGGCGTGGTCGTCCATCCTTATTTCACGGAACCGGCGGCGCCCTGATCTTCGGCGTCTGCTTGCCTTCGGCGCCTCGGATGTCCTTCCCCTCAACGGCACCGGCCAGGGCGAAAAGGATCCGGGGTTGTTCCTGGCGCTGGCACGCTTCGGCAGCCGGCCCTGCGTGGTGCTGGGCCATCAGCGCCCCCGGCGGAACGATGACGCCGCCATGGGTCCGGCGTCCCTCCGCGAGGCGAGGCGCGGCATGAGGCTCGCCGAGGAACTCGGGCTGCCCCTGCTGACTGTCATCGACACCGCCGGAGCGGCGCTCTCGCAGGAAGCGGAGGAGGGTGGACTCGCAGGCGAGATCGCCCGCTCCCTGCACGACCTCATCGGGCTTGCGTCGCCGTCGGTCTCGGTGCTCCTCGGCCAGGGGGCGGGCGGCGGCGCGCTGGCGCTCCTTCCTGCGGACCGCACTATTGCGGCCCAGCATGCCTGGCTCTCACCCCTGCCTCCCGAGGGGGCAAGCGTCATCGTCCACCGGAGTACGAACTTCGCCGACCGTATGTCCAATGCGCAGGGCGTGAATGTCGCCGCGCTGCATGCCCGAGGAATCGTGGATCACGTGGTGGATGAGCGGCCCGACGCCGCCGAGGAGCCACGCGCGTTCTGTACCCGGCTGGGAGCTGCCATCGAATACGAACTCTGGTCGGTCACGACCGTGCCGGTGGAGACCCGCAGGCGCCGGCGGATCGAGAAGTACCGGGTCCTGACCGACTGAGGTGGCGTTACCGGGCCGAGCCCGCCCCGCGTGACCGGAAGATCTCCATCTGGCGGAACCTGCGCTGCAGGCTGTCCCGGCGGGGACTGGGTTCGATGCCGGGATCCTCGGCCGTCAGGTCGATATGCCGCGCGCCGTAGTGCCACAGCAGCATGTCGTCCAGCAGGCGGTCGGGCCCGGGGGAATAGCGGTGATCAAGCGCCCGCCGCACCGCGGTGATGGTGTCCGCCTGCAGCAACGCCGCGAACTCGATGGTGGTCCGGAGTTCGTGGGCGGCCAGCAGCTCGGCCGCCCACCCCCAGTTGTCGTCGGCCTTCCTGTCGACGTGCGGAAGCAGGGTCTGCCAGACGTGCCGGATCTGATTGGGGGTCAGCGGCGCGCTGCCCTCCCCGTCCTCATCCCAGAAACCCGTGACCGTCTCATACCGCTCGTGCAGTTCGGCGAAGGCCGACTCGACTGTTTCGAGCATTGCCGCGGTACCGGTGAACTGACGATCGAAATAGGGACTCCACGCCTTGGGATTCGACGCCTTGAACCGGATGTCGTGCTCGATCTCCGACCAGGCGTGGGCGAGGACCGTGCGAATCTGCACCTCGAAGAGGTAGCTTCCGCCCGCCTTGGACTCGGGGTGCTGGGCTTGCTGGAACCGGCGCACCGCGTCATTGTGGATGGTGCGCATGATCAGGTGGCGGCTTGAGTAGCCGTAGGTTCCGGACTCGATGGAGCCGATGTCCTTTTCGCGGTCCCCCCGGCAATCGAAGTCCTGCCGCTGGCGCTTGATGAGGTTGGCGGCGAGGTCCACCTCGTGGGGCAGCGTCGTGATCACACGGACGCCCACGAGATCCGTCAGGTTGCGCATCGGATCAGGGAACACGAGCGTGGGTGCGGCGTCGGGCTCCGGAGAGGCGAGCGTGCGCGACGCCTTGTCCCTGAAGGACTCCACCGTCTTGGTGCGCGCGGTCACGAACAGCGGATGCAGTTCCGAGGAATCGAAGATGCCCTGCATGCTCCTGCGCATTTCCTCGGTCACCTCCACCAGGGCAGGCCGAATGCGTTCGAATTCACGGGTGCTTGCTTCGACTGCGGGGCGCAGGCGGTGGTCGAGGTCGTCCCAGGCGCTCAACGGTGCCTCCAGTTCCAGTGGTGTTCCCCAATCCTAACTTCCTCCCGGGAAGGGCTAGGCTTCCCCTGTGGAGCATCCGGGACGACGCACGATTCTTGCCCTGTTGGCGGCTGCCGGGGCGGCCATGACGGCAGCGTGCACGCCCCGTCCTGCCGGCGGAAAACCGGCGGAAAGCGCTGCGGTCGCTCCACCCGAGCGTTACGCCTACGGTGGAGACCCGAGCCAGTTCGCGGACCTCTACCTGCCGATCGGGCAGGCCGTGCGCGGCGTGGTCGTCATCCTCCACGGCGGGTACTGGCGCTCGACGTACGGCGCGGAGCTGGGCGAACCCCTCGCCCTGGATCTGGTGCAACGCGGGTATGCGTGCTGGAACCTCGAATACCGCCGCGCGGGCAACGGCGGCGGATGGCCGGCCACGTTCGACGACGTGGCAGCCGGCATGGACCTGCTTGCCACGGCGGCGGAGGAACATGGCTTCGACACGAGTACGACGGCGGCGCTGGGCCACTCCGCGGGCGGCCATCTTGCAGTGTGGGCGGCAGGGCGGGCCACTCTCCCCACCGGCGCTCCCGGCAGTGGGACGCCCCGTGTGGCGCTGCGCGCCGTTGTAACCCAGTCCGGCGTCCTGGACCTGGCGGACGCGCAGCGTCTCGGCCTGAGCAACGGGGCAGTCGAGAACCTGCTGGGGACAGGTCCCGACGGCGATCCGGTCCGCTACCGCCTTGCCGATCCGATGACCGCCGTTCCCCTCGGCGTTCCCGTTTACGCGCTGCACGGGGAGGATGACACCACGGTGCCGCGCAGCCAGTCCGCAGGCTATGTCGAAGCTGCACGCCAGGCGGGAGCCGAGGCTACGCTGACCATCATTCCCGGCGACCACTTCGCCATGATCCAGCCCGGCACCCGTGCCTGGGAGCGCGTGGTCGAAACCCTCGAGCTCGCCCTCCGCAGCGCCCGGGAGTGAGCGGACCCCAGGGTCCAAGGGCCGCGCTCAGTTAAGCGGGCGCGTCCCTCCGGGGAGTGCGCCATCCGCGAGGAGGTCGGCCGCAGTATCGGCAAGGGCGGTGAGGGCCACGCGCTGCGTCCAGGGGCCATAGGAGATGCGGGCCACGCCGAGTTCCTGCAGTTTTGATGGTGCGAGTGAGCCGGGCACGTTGATCACGCTGACGCGCTGCTGCCCGATTCCCTCCACCAGCGCCCGGACTGTCGGCTCATCGAGCAGACCTGGTACGAAGACGCTCGCCGCGCCGACCTCGAGGAACGCTTTTCCACGCTCGATCGCATCCGCCAGGACGTCCTCCGGGCTGCGGTCGGCTGCCTTGAGGAAGGCGTCGGTGCGGGCGTTGAGCACGAAGTCGACGCCTTCTGCCTGGCCTGCCCTCACTGCGGCCTCCATCTGCGCCACGGCATCGGCGAGCGGCCGCATCTGGTCCTCGATGTTCGCCCCGACGATGCCGACGCCGACCGCGCGCCGCACGGTGTCCCCTGGGTTGCCGTAGCCCGATTCGAGATCGGCGCTGACGGGGAGGGAGCTTGCGGCGGCAATGCGTCCCACGGCGTCGATCATGAGATCCACGGGAATGTTCTCGCCGTCGTCATACCCGAGTGATGCAGCAATGGAGTGGCTTGCGGTGGCCAGCGCCTCCGTTCCGGGCACTGCTGCGATGGTTCTTGCCGTGATGGCGTCCCACACGTTGATCACCTGCAGGATTTTCGGCGACGTGTGTAGGCGCAGCAGTTCGGTTGCCTTGGCGGACAGGTTCGCGGATGTCACGGAGGGAATAGTCATGAAGACACCCTACGGCTGCGCTCGGCCAGCCAGGACGCGGCGCCGGTAATGTCCGAGGAGTGCACCCCATGGCCGCCTCCACGCACGGAGCGGGTGAGTCGGGCTCCGCGGCTTTCGAGCACTGCGGCCAGCTGCTCCACGCTGGCCAGCGGTGCCATGGGGTCGGCGTCGCCATTGAACAGCGCGACGTCGGTGGCGGACAGGTCGGCATTGACCGTGCGTCCCTCCAGCGGATACATTCCCGAGAAGGCGACGACGCCGTCCAGCGCCTCCGGATGGAGGAGGGCCGCGGCCAGACCGATGTTGGCGCCGTTGGAGAACCCGACGGCAGTGACCTGTCGGTCATCGATGCCGTACGTTTCGCGAGCCCAGGCCAGGAAAGCGGCAAGTTCCCCGGCCCGCCGGACGACGTCGTCGACGTCGAACACACCCTCCTCGATACGACGGAACCAGCGGTTCATTCCGTTTTCCTGCACCGGGCCGCGTGGCGAAAGGATACCGGCCTGCGGTGCCAGACGTGCGGCAAGGGGCAGGAGGTCGAATTCGCTGCCGCCGGTTCCGTGCAGCAGCAGCAGCACCGGTTCGTCGGTGCTACCCGGTTCGAAGACGTGCGGCCAGGCGTGGTGTCCGGTCATGGTCAGCTCCTACTTGAAAAATGCCTGGACGGCGGGATTGTTTTCCCCGGGAAGTTCGATCTTCGCCACCGCGGAGGAGATGGCTTCACGGTTCGGTTCGAGCCACGGCGGAAGCTTGAGGGAACGGCCGAGTTCGAGCAACGGCTCGTCGATATCGAAGCCCGGTGTGTCAGTGGCGATTTCGAACAGTGTGCCGCCCGGTTCGCGGAAGTAGATGGAGGTGAAGTACTGGCGGTCCAGGATCGCCGTCACGCTGTAGCCGCGCCCGGCGAGTTCCTGGCGCCAGACCTCCTGGGTCGCCTGGTCGGGAACGCGGAAGGCGATGTGGTGCACCGTTCCACCGGCCACCAGGCCGCGCTCCGCGGAGAGGTCGGCCACTACGTCCACGACCGTGCCGGGTTCGCCGTCGTGCGTGGATAGCCGGTACCGGCCGTCGGACTCGCCCAGCAGCCTCATGCCGAGGTCCTGGGTCAGGGTCTCGAGGGTGGGCCCTGGATCGGTGACGGTCAGCACCGAGGAGTGCTGTCCTCGGACGGCGTACTGGGCGGGCACCGAGGCGGAGTCCCACGGGTTGCGCGGGTCACTCAGCGAAGAGGCCACGAGGTCGATCTGCAGGCCGTCCGGATCGCGGAGGGACAGCCGCTCCTCCTCGGACGAAGCGCGGGAGATGCTTGAGGCAACACCTATTCCCTTGAAGTGCTCCTGCCACCAGCCAAGGGTTCCCTGGGGAACGGAGAACGCCGTGGTGGTGGACTGGCCACTGCCGACGCGGCCGCTGCGTACGCCCTGCCACGGGAAGAAAGTGAGAAGCGAGCCGGGCGTGCCGGACTCGTCGCCGTAGTAGAGGTGATAGGTGCCGGGGTCATCGAAGTTGACCGTCTTCTTCACCAGTCGGAGCCCAAGGCCCCGAATGTAGAAGTCGATGTTGCGTTGCGGGTCCCCGGCAATGGCCGTTACGTGGTGCAGGCCCTCGGTCTTCGCGGTCACGATAGTCCTCCTGAATTGTTCGACGGCCGGTTCGGTCGACGATATAGATGCAAACGCATGAAGATCGCATTTTGTTCCGTGCCTCTCCGGCAGCCGTCCTGTGCGTCGAATTACGGCCGCCGACTATGCAATCCTGTTTAGGTGGCAGCTAAAGAGCGCGTTTCCGGGTGGGTACGGCGCACCGGCATCGAGATTCTCGGCTGGTCCCTCGTGGTCCTCGGCCTTGCCGCACTGATTCTCCCCGGACCAGGACTGCTGATGCTCGTAGGAGGGCTGGCCGTCCTGTCCCAGCAGTACGACTGGGCCAAGCGCCACCTTGCACCGGTGAAGGCCCGCGCTTTCCAGGCCGCCGCCGTCGGCGTCAAGACCATTCCGCGCATTCTCCTGAGTTGCCTCGGAGCGCTCATCATCATGGGACTCGGCGTGCTGTGGATCCTGCAGGTGCCCGTGCCCGGTTGGTGGTTCCTCTCCGACGACCTGTGGCTGTTCGGCGGCTCCGGTACCGGAATCAGCCTCGTCGTTTCCTCGCTGATCGCGCTGGCACTCATCGCCTACAGTGTTCGCCGTTTCCGGGGTAAACCCGACCCTGGCAGAACGGACGTCGACGGCGACGCTTGAGGAAATCTTTCGCGGCGTACTATCCACGTCCGGCTGGTACTTTTGACAGGGTGCTCACCGTAATCGGGGAAACCCTCATCGACGAAGTCCTCAGCGATACCGCCTCTCCGCGCGCCCATGTGGGCGGGAGCCCCATGAATGTTGCGGTAGGCCTTGCCCGGCTGGGTCATCCCGCACAGTTCGTGGGGCGTTTCGGGAATGATGCCTACGGGCGCATGATCCAGCAGCACCTCCGCGACAACTCGGTGCTGTCGCCCTTCAGGCCTGACGCCCACCCCACCAGCGTGGCCACGGCCCGGCTGGATCCTGCGGGAGGTGCCTCCTACGAATTTCAGCTGGTGTGGGACCTGCCGGAACTCCAGGAGCACGCAACCGATCTGCTGAACGGCACCACCCTGCTGCATGCCGGTTCCATCGCCGCCATGCTGACCCCCGGGGCCGCTGAAGTGCTGAAGCTCGTGGAGCAGGCGCATCCCCTCGCCACGATTTCCTATGATCCGAACTGCCGCCCGACCATCATCCGCGACGCGGATTTCGCGCGCACGGCCGCTGAGCGGTTCGTGGCGCTCGCCGACGTCGTGAAGGCCTCCGACGAGGACCTCGAATGGCTGTACCCGGAAAGATCCGCACTGGATTCGGCACGGGCCTGGCTGACCCAGGGTTGCTCACTCGTCGTGGTGACACGCGGTTCGAAGGGACCATGGGGAGTGTGTGCGGCAGGTGAGGTCGATGGAAAGGCTCCTGCCACCAGCGTGGTGGACACCGTTGGCGCGGGGGACTCGTTCATGGCTGCCCTGCTCGGCGCGCTCGTCGACCTCGAGCTCGACGGCGCCCATCGCCGGGAGGAGCTGCGCCGAATAACACAGGAACAGCTCACCACCGTGCTCGCCTATGCTGCACGGGCAGCAGCGGTGACCGTTTCACGGGCGGGAGCGAACCCGCCGACCCGATCTGAACTAGGAGAACACCTATGACCCGCGATCCCTACGCCGACCTTCCGAAGGTTGCCGAGTTCCAGTTGACCAGTGAGGATATCGACCACCGGAAGCCGCTCAAAGCCGCGCAGGCTTCAGGAATGATGGGTGCCGGCGGCGAGGATCTCTCCCCGCAGCTGTCCTGGTCGGGTTTTCCGGAGGGCACCCGAAGCTTCGCGGTCACCGTCTACGATCCGGACGCCCCTACGGCGAGCGGGTTCTGGCACTGGGCCGTGTGCAACATCCCCGTCGGTATCACGTTCCTGGACTCCGGCGCAGCGAGCGGCGGCGGGTCAGGTCTGCCCCAGGGCGCGGTTCAGCTGAAGAACGACGGCGGCTTTGCCGGTTTCGTCGGTGCGGCGCCTCCGGAGGGGCACGGCCCCCACCATTACCACGTGGTGGTCCACGCCGTCGACGTCGAGACCCTCGACCTTCCGGCCGACGCGAGCCCGGCCTACCTCGGTTTCAACCTGTTCACGCACGGCATCGGCCGCGCACGCCTGATCGGAACCTTCGAGCAGTAGCGGGCGGAGCCGGGTTCGGCAGCCAGGTACAGGAGCAGGTCCAGCAGCAGGGTTTAATGGAGTGCAGACGAAGGAGTGGGAGAATGCGGCTGGTCGCAAGCGATATGGACGGCACGATCGTGGGCTCTGACGGCAGGATGAGCCCGCGGACCGTCCAGGCCTTCCGGGATTGCGTAGCGGCCGGGGTCGACGTCGTCTTCGTGACGGGCCGGCCGCCGCGCTGGCTGCAGCCGCTGCGTGAGCAGCTCGGCCATCTGGGCACCGTCATCTGCTCCAACGGCGCGTTGACGTACGACCTGAAGGCCGAGCGCGTCCTCGATGTCCACCTGCTCGACCATCAGCACATCTATGAGGCCCGAGACATCATCCGCGGGCTGTATCCGGCCGCGGTGTTCGCCGCCGAAACGGTCTCGGGCTTCATGATCGAGCCGGGTTTCGCCGATCCCGGAACCTCGGAGATCCTGGGGAGCGTCGAGGCCCTGGCTTTCGAGGATTCACTGCCGGGTGAGGACGTGGTCAAGTTCCTTGCCCGGGAAAGGGACGTCCACCCCGACGAGTTCCTGCACACGGTCCGCCCGGCCGTGCGGCACCTCGTGTCCGCTACCCATTCGGCGCCGGCCATCGCCCTGCTGGAGATGGCGGTCCCTTCCATCAATAAGGCAGTGACACTTGCCGAGTATGCGAAGGCGCGGGGAATTCCCGCATCCGACGTCGTTGCTTTCGGGGATATGCCCAATGACATCCAGATGCTCGAGTGGGCCGGAAACGGCTACGCCATGGCTTCGGGCCACCCCGAGGCCCTGGAAGCCGCGAACCTGGTGGCGCCGGCGTTCGAGGACGACGGCGTGGCGCAGGTCCTCGAACAGCGCCTGGCCGCACTCAAGACGGCCTGACGGCGCGGGCTGGTGAGCCTTCCGTTCTTCTCTGCCCCGCAGCCTACCTCGGCGCAGCCACCCGCGCCGGCGCACGACGGCGGACGGCGGCCCCTCGCGTTGTCTCACCGCGGGTTCGCTCCGGACGGCGACGAGAATTCCGTGGCGGCTTTCTCCCGGTCCGTGGAACTGGGGTACGGCTGGCTCGAGATCGACGTGCGCACTTCACGCGACGGCGTGGTGATGGTGTTCCATGACAGACTGCTGGATCGGGTGACCGACGCCTCCGGGCCCCTTGCTGATCGGACGCGGGACGAGCTGCGCACCGTGCTGATCGGTGGGCGTGAGCCCATCCCGACCCTTGAGGAGGTGCTGCTGCGTTGGCCGCACCTCAGGTTCAACGTCGACATCAAGGACGATCCGTCGGTGGAGGCGTTCGCCGACGTCGTCAATAGATGTGGCGCACACGACCGCGTGCTGGTGGCGTCCTTCTCCGATCGCCGGCGGAAAAAGGTGCTGCGCCGGCTCACCCGGCGCACGGCGTCCTCGGCAGGCATGCTGGTGAACGTCCTGATCCGCGCGCTCGGTCCCCTCGGGCTGACGCGGGCCATCGCCCGCGTAGCCGGGGTCGACGCTGTGCAGGTTCCGCTGCGCTACCGAGGAATCCCCGTCGTGACAGCCGGCTACGTCCGCCGGTGCAGGGCCGCATCGCTCGAGGTGCATGTGTGGACCATCAACGACGAGCACACCATGGCAAGGTTGCTGGATTTGGGGGTGAGCGGCATCGTCGCTGATCGGGCGGATCTGCTCGCCGGGGTGATGAAGCAGCGCGGATGCTGGCCGCAGGGGCGCGACGCAGGACCGGAATTGCCGCCGTTCCGTAGCGCTAAGCCATAGCCAGCGTGCCCGGAACACGCGTAGGCTCGAAAACAGCCGACCTGCTGTCGGCTGACGGAAACACCGAAGGAGTTCATCATGGGTTTGAGCAATATGATCAAGAATGCCGCCGGGAAGTATGCAGGAAGGGCCGGCCGCCCCGCTGGAGGAAGCCCCCGAACAGGCGGGCTGAACACCGGCAGGGGAACAGCAGGCACGTCCGGCACTGGAGGAATCGGCGGAAAGATCCGTAGCATCCTCAACCGGCGCTGAGGCGCCCCGCAAGGTCCCGGAGGACAGCGCTGACGGACAGGAGCGGGCTGCCGGGGAGGTAGCCCGCTCCTGTCTTCGAGTGTGCGCTGCGAAGAGCGCGTGGAACGACCGAGACGGCCGCTCCGGGCATGCGGCGATGCCAAGGAGGAATGGAACCGGCCATGCGGACAGGATCGCTTCCCGTCATCGAGACCAGCCGTCTCCGGAAGAATTTCGGCCGCGCCGCCGCGCTCACCGGCCTGGACCTCAGCGTCGGGCCCGGGGAGGTCCACGGGTTCCTCGGGCCCAACGGTGCCGGTAAGTCGACAACCCTCCGGATACTCCTGGGGCTGATCCGCCCCACCTCCGGTACGGCCCGCGTCCTTGATCTGGACCCGTGGGTGGATCCCGTCCGGGCGCACCGCGACATCGCCTACGTTCCCGGAGAAGTGAGCCTGTGGCCGGGCCTGTCGGGCGGCGAGGTCGTTGATCTGCTGACCGGACTGCGTGGCGGCGCGGACGAAAGGCTTCGCCGCGCGCTCATCGACGAGTTCGATTTCGACCCGCGGCGGAAATGCAGGACCTATTCCAAGGGCAACCGCCAGAAGGTGGCACTCATTGCCGCGTTCGCCCGCCCGGCCCGCCTCTACCTTCTGGATGAACCAAGCGCGGGCCTGGATCCGGTCATGGAGTCCGTTTTCCGGCGCCAGGTCGAACGTGTCAGCGGTGATGGAGCCACGGTGCTGCTCTCCAGCCATATCCTCAGCGAGGTGGAGCAGCTCTGTGACCGGGTCACGATCATCCGCGCCGGAAGCGCCGTGGAATCGGGAACCCTGGCCGAGCTTCGCCATCTGACGCGGACCCGCTTCCGGATCACGACCGCAACCTACCCGTCGATGCTGGAGTCACTGCCGGGGGTGCATGACCTGCAGAGGGACGGCACGGGAATCGTCTTCGATGCCGACGCCGCCGAGCTGGGCCCCGTGCTGGAATCCCTCGCGGCCGCCGGTGTCACCGGGATCACCGCGGCCCCGCCGTCGCTCGAGGTGCTGTTCCTGCGCCACTACACCGGCCCGGATGACCCGGTGTAGCCGATGCGCGCCGTCGTCCGTCTGGGCCTGGTTCAGGCACGCCGGGACCGCACGGTCCTGACGGTGTGGATTCTGGGGATCGCGCTGCTGGGCCTGGTCACTTCGACGGCCGTGGCCAGCCAATTCGGAGACGACGAACGGGTGTCGCTCATCTCCGTCGCCGCGGCAAGCCCGGCGTTCCTCTTCCTCCGCGGACTGCCCGACGGCACCGGTATCGGGGCGGTGGTGTTCTTTCAGGGATACTCCTTCACGGCGGTCCTGGCCGGCCTGATGAGCACCCTCCTCGTCGTGCGGCACACACGCGCCGATGAAGAGCTCGGACGTTCCGAACTCGTCGGCTCCACCCCCGTTCCCCGTACCGCACCCCTTGCAGCGACGCTGCTGGTGGGAGCCTGCGCGAACCTGGTTCTGGCCGTGGCGGTGGCTGCCGGTTTCACCGCCGCCGGTCTGCCGGCGACCGGATCACTCGTGGCCGGGGCCGCGGTCGGCGCGGTGGGGCTGTTCTCCGGAGGCGCCGCCGCGGTGGTTGCCCAGGCACTTCCTTCAGGGCGCAGCGCCAACGGGGCCGCCGCAGGCCTGGTCGGCGCCGCCTACCTGATCCGGGGCATCGGCGACGCCCTCGGCACCCCTGATGGTGGCCTGATGCACGTTACCGCGGCGTGGCCGTCACTGCTCTCGCCCATCGGCTGGGGGCAGCGGTCCCGCCCGTTCACGGCCGCCGATCCCGTACCGCTTCTGGTGTTGGTGGCGGCCGCGCTGGTACTGGCAGCGGCAGCAGTGCTGGTTCGGAACCGGCGGGATCTCGGTGCCGGTGTCCTGCACGAGGGCGACGGAAAAGACCGGGCCGGCGCGGGAGGGGCCTCCTTCCTGGGCCTGGCTTGGCGCCTTCAACGTTCTCCGCTAACCGGCTGGTGCGTCGCCGCCCTGGTACTCGGTGCAGTGGCAGGCGGCGTCGGTCCGGTGGTGCGGGACGCCCTGGCCGGCGACCCGTCCCTCCAGAACCTGATCAGCCGCCTCCTGCCGGGCAGCCAGGCCGACATCGTCGATCTCTTCACCACAGCGCTGCTGGGCATGGCCGGTGTTCTCGCCGCTTCCGCCGGAATCCAGGCGGTACTTCGGCTGCGGACCGAGGAGGCCGAGGGGCAGGCCGAGCTGCTCCTCGCCGTCCCTCGGTCCCGCGCACGCTGGCTGGCCGCACATCTCGTTATGGCCGCCTTGTCGGTGACAGCGGTCGCTGCAACGGCGGGTACTGCAGCGGCCATCGGGCTGGGACTGTCCGGAGCGGGCACCAGCCAGGGAGGAATTATCGTGGCCGCGGCGCTGGCTCATGTACCGGCTGCGGCCGTCTTTCCGGTGGTGGCGTCACTCGTCATCGCCGTCGCGCCACGGCTGGGCAGCCTGCTGGGCTGGGGATTTCTGGCCGTCGGGTTGATCCTGGGCCAGTTCGGGGAACTGCTCGGTCTTCCGGGATGGGTGCAGGACATCAGCCCGTTCCGCCATTCCTCCGCCATGCCCGTTGAATCGTTCGCCGCCGGTGAGGCCCTGGCCATGACCGCCATCGCCTTCGTCGGAGCCGCACTGGCCGCCGACCTGATCCGGCGGCGCGACCTCACGGCTTGACGCGCGCAGTTAGGGATCCGTCGGGTCCGCCGTTCTCCTGCCGCGTGGTCTCCTCCAGGATTCCGGCTAGTCGTTCCCCGAGTTCGGGAAACTCCCTGTACCCGTCGCTTCCGAGGAAATGGCCGGCGTCGTGCACTTCCACCAACGACGCCGACAGGCGCTCCGCCAGGGAGCGCGTCAGTCCGGGAGGCACCACGGGGTCATTGGCGGAGGCGAAAACCGCCCGGTGGGTGGTGCGCCTCGCCAGCGCGGGACCGTCGACCGGAACCGCGGTGAAAGGGTCGAGCAGCGGAAGTTCCGGGATACGCTCCGCGAAGCCGGCCACGAGGAGGATGGCGTGCAGCGACCAGTTCCCATCCAGTGCGTCGAGGTAGCGCAGGGCTGCGGCGCAGCCGAGGCTGTGGCCGACAAGGATCGTCGATTCGTCGGGCCGGCCGACGGCGGTTCCGATGCGCTCCAGCCAGGGGCCCGGCAGCGGTTCCTGCGGGGTCGGCAGGTCGATGACCTCGACGGTGGCACGCGTCGCGAAGGTCTCCTGGAGCCAGGGGAACCAGTGGTCGCCCGGGGATGCCTGGTAACCGGGGATCACGAAGATGCGCACCGGTCACCCGAGCTTGGAGGGACGGCTGCCATGGTCAGTGGACTCCGGCTCACCGGGCATGGCGGCGTGCTCGCTCCCGCGCACGCGGGCGATCGCCGTCATGCCATGGAAGATCAGCAGCGCAGCGCCGGTGCCGAGGGCAATCCCGGCGAAGGTGAGATCACCGATGATCCAGGTGAAGTCGGCGATGCCGATGACCAGGGCCACGCCGGCCGTGGACAGGTTGATCGGATTGGAGAAGTTGACCTGGTTCTGGACCCAGATCCGGACGCCCAGGATGCCGATCATTCCGTAGAGCACCACGCCGGCACCTCCCAGGACACCCGGCGGGACGGTGGCGATCAGTGCGCCGAATTTCGGGAACAGGCTCAGCAGGATCGCGACGATCCCCGCGACCCAGTAGGCCGCCGTGGAGTAGACGCGTGAGGCCGCCATGACGCCGATGTTCTCCGCATAGGTGGTGGTACCGGAACCTCCGCCGGCTCCCGCGATCATCGTGGCAAGACCGTCGGCCATCAACGCCCGGCCGGTGAGCGGGTCGAGGTCGCGGTTGGTCATGGCCGCCACCGACTTCACGTGACCGATGTTCTCGGCCACCAGGACGAGGACCACCGGAACGAACAGTCCGACGACGGAGAGGTGGAACTCCGGGGTGGCGAATTCGGGCAGGCCGATCCAGGCGGCGTCGGAAATTGCGGCGAAGTCCACCTCGCCGCGCAGTACCGCGACGAGGTAGCCGACGAGTACGCCGACGAGGATGGACAACCGCCCGAGGATTCCCTTGAACAGGACTGTGACCAGCAGGATGGTGACCACGGTGACCACCGCCGTTACCGGCCCCTGCTCGAAGCTGGCTTTCGCCGTCGGTGCCAGGTTCAGGCCGATCAGGGCCACGATGGCGCCCGTCACCACCGGCGGCATGGCTACCTGGATCCAGTGCGAACCCGCGCGGTGGACCACTGCGCCGATCAGGGCGAGCGCCGCCCCGGCCATCAGGATCCCGCCCAGGGCCCCAGCGGTGCCGTGCTGGCTCTGGGCGGCGGCGATGGGTGCGATGAAGGCAAAGCTCGAGCCGAGGTAGCTGGGGACGCGGCCGGCGGTGATGACCAGGAACAACAGCGTGCCGATGCCCGAGAACAACAGGGTGGTGGACGGCGGAAATCCGGTGATCAGCGGCACGAGGAACGTGGCACCGAACATGGCGACGACGTGCTGCGCCCCGATCCCGATGGTGCGGGGCCAGCTCAGCCGCTCATCAGGGGCCACGAAGCCGGAGGCGGTGACGTTCTTGCCGTCGCCGTGGACAGTCCAGTTGGTTCCGAGTGCGCTCATGGCTGTGCCTTCCAACGGGGTTTCGTGATCCCCAGAATCCTACCGTCAGCAGGTCTCCGTGCCGCGCGTCAGCCGCCGATGACGCCGTCGACCAGCAGCTTCGCCTCCGCCTGCACCTGCGCCAGGTGTTGTTCTCCTCGAAAGGACTCGGCATAGATCTTGTAGACGTCCTCGGTGCCCGAGGGCCGTGCGGCGAACCACGCATTCTCCGTGGTGACCTTCAGTCCACCGATGGGTGCGCCGTTGCCGGGGGCCTCCGTGAGACGGGCGGTGATGTCCTCGCCGGCGAGGGTGGTGGCGGTGACGTCCGACGGCGACAGTTTTCCGAGGGCTGCTTTCTGCTCTCGGGTCGCGGCCGCGTCGATCCGCGCATACACCGGTGCACCGAACCGCTCGGTGAGCCCCGCGTAGTGCTGCGACGGCGTCTTCCCCGTCACGGCGGTGATCTCCGAGGCGAGCAGCGCCAGGAGGATGCCGTCCTTGTCGGTGCTCCACGGTGAGGCATCGTGGCGGAGGAAGGAGGCTCCTGCCGATTCTTCACCCCCGAAGGCCAGTTCGCCCGAGAGGAGTCCCGGAACGAACCACTTGAAGCCGACGGGCACCTCCTGCAGCACCCGGCCGAGGTCGGCCGCAACGCGGTCGATGATCGAGGAGGAGACAAGCGTTTTCCCGACGACGGCGTCGGTGCGCCAGGCGGGACGGTTGCGGTAGAGGTAATCGATCGCCACCGCAAGGTAGTGATTGGGGTTCATGAGCCCGGCGTCGGGGGTCACGATGCCGTGGCGGTCGGCGTCGGCGTCGTTGCCCGTGGCGATGTCGTACTCCGACGCCCGGGCGATCAGGGAGGCCATGGCGGAGGGCGAGGAGCAGTCCATGCGGATCTTCTCGTCCCAGTCCAGGGTCATGAACGCCCACTGGGGGTCGACGGCAGGGTTGACGACGGTGAGGTTGAGGTTGTGGCGTTCGCCGATCGCTCCCCAGTAGTCCACCGATGCGCCGCCCATCGGGTCCGCGCCGATGTGCAGCCCGGACTCCCGGATGGCCTCGAGGTTGAGGACGTTCGGCAGGTCATCGACGTAGTGCTGGAGGAAGTCGTACGTGCCGATGCCCTCGGCCTGCTGGGCTTCGGCGATCGGGACGCGCTTCACGCCCCGCAGGCCGCCCTCCAGGAGTTCGTTGGCCCGCGTCGCGATCCAGTTGGTCGCATCGGAATCGGCCGGTCCGCCGTGGGGCGGGTTGTACTTGAATCCGCCGTCACCGGGGGGATTGTGCGACGGGGTGATGACGATGCCGTCGGACCGATCGGTGCGGCTGCGATTGTAGGCGAGGATCGCATGCGAGACGGCGGGCGTCGGCGTGAATGCTCCACGGGCATCGATCCGCACCGTCACCCGGTTCGCCGCGAGGACTTCAAGGGCGGTGTTCTGGGCCGGCTCGGACAACGCGTGGGTGTCCTTGCCCATGAACAGCGGACCGGTGATGCCCTGCCCGGCCCGGTACTCGACGATCGCCTGGGTGATCGCGGCGATGTGCCCCTCGTTGAAGGAGGCTTTGAGCGAGGACCCCCGGTGGCCGGAGGTGCCGAACGCTACGCGCTGCGCCGGATCTCCCAGATCGGGGGAGACATCGAAGTACGCGTCGAGGAGTGCCGTCACATCAATAAGGTCGCTGGGTAGGGCAACGGTGCCCGCTCGGTTAGCCATGGCTCCAGCATGTCAAAGAACCAACCGAAATACACCCGTTACCTCCGGTCCGGACCCGTACTCAGTAAGATGAAGGTCTGGTAGTCCCCTAGTTGAAAGGTGCAGACATGGCCGACAACGGCCCGCAGGAACGCCCACCGTTCAACGATCCCAAGGACCCGCGCTGGTACTCCGACCCCGGCAGGCCCCCCGCCGCAATGCCGCCGTACGGGGCTTCGCCCTCCGAGGCGTCGCCCTACGGAACCCAGCCGCCCGGGGTCCGGTATGGCGGGTATGGGATGTCCGAACCGAAGGGGATGAGCATCACCGCCCTGGTCTGCGGCGTCGTGGCGATCTTCACGGGTGGTTTCCTGGTGATTCCCCAGATCCTGGCCGTGGTCTTCGGTCATCTCGCCCTGAAGCGGGAGCCGAGCGGTAAGGCACTCGCCTTGACGGGACTGATCATCGGCTACGTCCTGGTGGCGCTGACCGTGCTGGTCGTGGCGTTGTTCATTCCGCTCATCGCCTTCGCTTTCACCGCTGCTCCGTGAGCACGAAACCTTGCAACTTCGGCGCTTGATGTCCAGCCCATACTAAGTAAGCTGAGTTTGGCACCCGGACCGGGCGCCTCCGTGCGGAGAAAGGCAGAATCGTGAGCGAAAACCCCACCGGTGCCAGTGGAAATCCCGACGACGACGGCGCTGACGCCGCAGGCAAGCCCGAAGAGCAGGACGCCGGAGGGTACGGCGGACCCGGACCCGAAGCCGAGGTGGCTCCCGGCTTCGAGGCCGACAACGACGACAAGTAGGCCGAGCCGCCGCCGGACCGGGGTCACACAGTGATCTCGCGCTTGAGGATCTTTCCGGTCGGGCCCTTGGGAAGCTGATCCACGAGGACAACCCTGCGCGGGTACTTGTAGGCGGCGAGGCGTTCCTTGGCGAACGCGAGGATCTCGTCGCTGAGGGCGCGGCGGCCGTCGTCATCGGCAGGCACGTATTCCGCCTTGAGTCCGACGACGGCCACCACCTCCTCACCGTGAAGCTCGTCGGCGGCGCCCACCACCGCGGCCTCGGCAACGGCAGGGTGTTCGTAGAGAACTTCCTCTACCTCGCGGGGGTACACGTTGTAGGCGCCGCGCAGGATGACGTCCTTCTTGCGGTCAACGATGAAGATGGCGCCGTCCTCATCGAACCGTGCGAGGTCTCCCGTCCGGAACCAGCCGTCGGGAATGGCGGCAGCAGTGGCCTCGCTGTTGTTCCAGTAGCCCTTCATCACGCAATGTCCCCGCACCGAGAGTTCGCCTACCTCGCCTTGGGGGACGTCGGCGCCGTCCGTATCGAGCATGCGCACTTCGACGCCTTCCACGGGCGTGCCGATCGAGCCGGGCTTCCGGACGTCGCCTACCCTGTTGAAGCTGACGATCGGCGAGGTTTCGGAGAGCCCGTACCCCTCCAGCAGGTCGGCCTCGAAGACCCGCTCGAACTCACGCAGCACTTCGACCGGCAGGGCGGAGCCCCCGGAGACCGCCACACGGAGCGAGCCGAGGTTCGTCTGACTCACGGCAGAGTGGCGCAGCATCGCGATGTACATGGTGGGCACACCTTCGAAGACCGTGACGCCGTCGCGTTCGATGATCTCGAGTGCCTTTCCTGGTTCGAAGCGGGGCAGGAGTGTCACTGTGGCTCCGGTCAGCACAGCAGCATTGAGGGCGCAGGTCTGACCGAAGATGTGGAAGAACGGCAGGCCTCCGAAGAGGACTTCGCCCACCTTGATGCCCATCAGGTCCCGGGAGATCTCGGTATTGCGGCGGAGGTTGTCGTGGCTGAGATCGGCCCCCTTCGGCCGTCCCGTGGTTCCGGAGGTGTAGAGCAGGACGGCGGTGGCGGAGCCGTCCACTTCCACCAGGCCCGGTGTCGGTTCGGCCGCTGCAACCCGCTGCATAAAGGCCGCACCGTCGACGGGAATGACGTCCACGGTCGCGCCGTCCTTTCCAGCCTGGTCCGCTCCGCTCTGTGCTTCAGCGAGAACGCCCTCCCACGCGAAAACCAGTTTCGCCCCCGAATCAACGAGGTGGTAGGCGACCTCGCGCCCTTTGAGCAGGGGGTTGAGCGGCACGACCACCGCACCGTGGCGGAGCACTCCGTAATAGATGAATGCCATCTGGGGAATGTTCGGCAGGATGAGCGCTACCCGGTCGCCGCGCCCTACACCCATTTCGACGAGGAGCGTCGCGATATTCTGGCTCAGCACCTCCAGGGCGCCGAAGCTGACTTCGACGTCGTCGAGCTTGATGGCCACCGCGGACGGGTGGGCTGATGCCGTAGCCACGAGGTTGGAGGCGAGGTTGGACACAGGATCTCCTTTGATCGGCGCGGCGCTGCTGGGATTGTTACTGGTCAGTACGAGTTTGGGGGATCCTTCCCGCGATCGCAAGGAAGGCCGGTGGACCGCGCCGTGCCTACCGGACCCCGGCCATGAGTTTCCGGATCGCCGGCGCGGCCGCCATGAGGGCTGCGCCGAGCACGATCGCCGTGATGCCGCTGAAGGAGAAGTACGGTACCTCGTTGTCGGCGCTGTAGTACCCGGCAAGGATTCCCGACACCGTCGTTCCGAGCGAGATGGAGAGGAAGAAGAGTGCAACCGTCTGGGTCCGGAACGCTTCCGGTGCGAGTTTCGTGGCTACGGAAAGGCCGATCGGCGAAAGGAACAATTCAGCCCAGGTGAAAAGCAGCAGGATCCCGGCCAGCGCCAGAAGTGGTGTGCTGTTCGGGCCGCCGCCGGAGAACGGGATGAACGCCAGGAAGGCGATGCCCATGAAGACAAGACCGAGGCCGAATTTCACCGGTGAGGAAGGCTGGCGGCTGCCGAGCCTGGTCCAGACTGCCGCGAAAACGCCGGCGAACAGGATGATGAAGATGGGATTGATCGACTGGACCATTCCCGGCGGCATCTCCCACCCGAAGATCATGCGGTCCAAGCGGGATTCGGAGTAGAGGGCAACAACGGTGAACTGCTGCTGGAACAGGGACCAGAATGCGGCACTGGCCACGAACAGTGGAATGAAGGAGTACACCCGCCTCCGTTCGACCGGCGAGACCTTGCTGCTGGAAAGGATCACTGCGAAGTAGGCGATCGTCGCTGCGATGGCGGCATACGCCATGACGTTCGCGAGGCTCCCGGCATTCAGGAGGCCGGTGACGATCGCGAGGATGATCGCGGCGACGCCGGCGGCGGCGATCACCGTCCACCGGCGGTACTGGGCGCGGGGCAGCGGGTTCTCCACCGTGTGGGCGTCCGCGGGAAGGTTCCTCCTCGTGGCCGAGTACTGCACGAGCCCGATGGCCATGCCCAGCGCAGCCAGGCCGAATCCGATGTGGAAGCCGTAAGAAGCCCACACGAGGTTCGTCAGGAGCGGGCCGAGCAGGGCGCCGACGTTGATTCCCATGTAGAAGATGGAAAAGCCTGCATCGCGGCGCTCGTCTCCGGGAGCGTAGAGCGTGCCGACCAGTGATGAGGCGTTGGCTTTGAGTCCTCCCGAACCGACGCCCACAAGGACCAGGCCGACGGTGAGGCCGGCTACACCGGGTAGGACGGCAAGGGCGATGTGCCCGAACATGATGAGGACTGCCGAGTAGAAGAGCACTTTCTCCGACCCGAGGAGCCGGTCCGCGATCCACGCGCCGAGGATCGTCGACAGGTACACACCGCCGCCGTAGGCCCCTACCAGGCCGGCCGCTGTGGACTCCGCGAAGCCGAGGCCGCCGTCCCGCACGGTGTAGATCATGTAGTACAGCAGCAGCGCCTGCATGCCGTAGAAGGAGAACCGCTCCCACAGCTCCACGCTGAACAGGTTGGCGAGCATCCGGGGATGTCCGAAAAAGCTTTTGGAAAGGCCGGCTGTCGGCTGGTTGCGCACGGTGCTCATTTATTCCATGGTGCCATTGGCGTTATGGAATGCAAATTCAGGGATGGGTCTCAAGTTGTGCACAGACTGCGAGGAGGTGCGCCTCATCGCTGGGACGGCCGATGAGCTGCACCCCCATGGACAGCCCTTCCGGCGTGGTCAGTGTGGGAAAGGCAATGGCGGGAAGGCCGCAGACATTCACCATGGAGGTGTAGGGGGTGTACCTGCACTGGCGCTCATAGTCGGTGTCGGCGTTCGAATCCGTGTACCACCCGATGGGCCGGGGCGACATGCCGAGTGCCGGGGTGAGGATCATGTCATACGCCGAATACTGCAGGATGGTGTCGTATTCGAACTGGCGCAGGATATCGATGGCGGCAGCGAGCTCGGGTGCGCCGCGCCGTTGTGCACGCCGCCTCATCACCCGCGTGAGGTCGGTCAGGTGTTCCTCGCGATCCTCGGGGATGGGGGCCGTTGCGAGACCGGCCGTCCATACGGACTGGAAGGCGGAAGCGTAGCGAGGATCGTAGGTCAGCGGGGCTTCCACCAGGTCATGACCTGCGGCCTGGAGCTGTCGGATTCCGCTGTCCAGCGCCTCGAGGCTCACCGTCTCTGGGGCGACGTCGAGCGCCGCGGAGAAGGGCGAGACCGTGCTGACGCCGATCCGGAACCTCCCTTCCGCGCGCAGCGCGGCGTCGAGGAAGGTGCGGCCGTTCCGGGAGGCGGCGGACATCGCGCGGTAGTTCGGCGCGCGCACCAGGGCGTCGAGGAGCAGGCCTGCATCAGCGGCTGTCCGCGCAAGGGGCCCCGCCACCACGAACTGCCCGAGGTCGGCCTGCCCGGATCCGGCGGGCACCCTGCCGCGGTTCGGTTTCAGCCCCACGATGCCGGTTGCTGCAGCGGGAATCCGCACGGAACCACCGCCGTCAGTTCCCGGGGCGAAGGGCAGCATTCCCGCGGCCACGGCGGCAGCGCTGCCGCCCGAGGATCCTCCGGGGCTGAGGGCAAGGTCGAGTGGATTGCGTGCCGGCGGCGCGATGAGGTTTTCGCTGTAGCAGCTCAGGCCGAACTCGGGCACCTGCGTCTTGCCGAGACTGATGGCGCCGGCCGTCCGGAGCACGGCGGCAAGGGGGGAGTCTTCGGCCGCGACAGCAGGGTCGAGGGCCGCGGTGCCCAGCGTGGTCCTCACCCCTGCGACGTCGGTAAGGTCCTTGTGTGCCAGGGGCAGTCCGTGCAGCATCGGCAGGGGGTCCCCCGTCCTGCGCCGCGTGTCGGCGGCGTCGGCCTCCGCCAGTGCCGAATCGTGCGTCACCGTTACGAAGGCGCCCAGTTGCGGATTCAGGGCATCGATCCGCCGGAGGAAGTGTTCGGTGACCTCGCGGGCGCCGATCGCTCCGCGGGCAAGTGCATTGCGCAGGGTCAGCGCGGACAGTTCGTGCAGCTCCGTCATGACGCGTGCCCCAGGTCTGCCGACGGTTGCGGGGGTGGGTATCTGCCGGCTGCCATCATTCCCCCGGTCCTGTTACGGTCGGCGCCCGTCCGAGGCGCCCTGATTCCGTCTCCACTATAGGCTTGGGGTGCCGCCTGCCGTGGGCTCCTGCCCCGTCCGAACCGTCGGCAACGCATTCGATGGAAGGGAAGTGCCAAGTGAGCCAGCTTGAGAACGTGTCAGTGGACGCCGTCGGCGAGAACGCGAAGATCCTGGATGTCCGGGAGGACTACGAGTGGGAGGCGGGCCACATCGAGGGCGCGGTCCATATTCCGCTCGACCAGCTTCCGGAACGGCTTGCCGAACTCAACCCAGACGACGATCTCCACATCATCTGCCGTGCCGGTGGCCGGTCACAGCGTGCGGGTGAGTGGCTGGTCGGCAACGGCTACTCCGCCGTCAACGTAGCGGGAGGCATGGGGGCCTGGTCCGAGGCGGGCAAGCCCATGGTGTCGGAGACCGGCAGCGCGCCCTCGGTCCTGTGAGTACCCTCTCCTCGTACGCCTATCTCGGTCCGCAGGGCACGTTCACCGAGGCTGCGCTGCTGCAGGTACCCGGAGCCGACGGCGCCCGCAGAGTCCCGGCGTCCACCGTTGCGGCCGCACTCGAGCTCGTGAGGTCCGGTGGCGTCGACGGGGCGATGGTGCCCATCGAGAACTCGGTGGAGGGCGGCGTCTCAGCGACCCTTGACGCGATTTCCGTCGGTGAGCCACTGCGCATCGTGCGTGAGGAGCTCGTGCCCATCACCTTCGTGCTTGCCGCACGGGCCGGGACGCAACTTCCGAAGGTGAAGCGGATCTCCACCCATGGGCACGCCTGGGCGCAGTGCCGGGGGTGGGCGGATGCCAATATTGCCGAGGCGGAATACATCCCGTCGGCGTCGACAGCCGCCGCCGGCTACGGGCTCCTCAGCGATGACTGCGGCTACGATGCAGCGATCTGCTCTCCCGCGCTGGCCGCCTCGCTGGGTCTATCGGTGCTTGCGAGCGGTATCGGCGACATCGCCGACGCCGTCACGCGCTTCATCCTCGTCAGCCGCTCCCGTGCCTTGCCCGCTCCCACCGGGGCTGACAAGACCACGCTGGTCATTCCGCTTCCCGAGGACCACCCCGGCGCGCTCATGGAAATCCTCGACCAGTTCGCGGCGCGCGGGGTGAACCTCAGCCGCATCGAATCGAGGCCCACCGGCCAGTTCCTCGGTGACTACTTCTTCAGCATCGACGCCGAGGGCCATGTGGCCGACGCGCGGATTGCCGACGCACTCAAGGGACTCCACCGGATCAGCCCGAACCTCCGCTTCCTCGGGTCCTATCCACGGGCCGACGAGCGTCGTCATGCGGTGGTGCCCCACACTGCGGACGGTGCTTTCGCCGCGGCGGACTCGTGGGTGGCGGAGATCCTCCAGGGTCGTTAGTGCAGGGCCGGTGTCAAGGTGGAGGGGCATCGGATCTCAGCTGCCCGGGAATGCAAAGGAGGCTTAGTATGAGGGGATCCTGCTACTCCTGAGTGCTTTCCGAAGGTGGTTCCCGCATGGCTCGATTGCGCCGCAGCAACACCCGCAAACCGGGCATCACGCGCAGGCGCCAGGGCAAGGGCTTCAGTTACCGGGGACCCGACGGGTCGCTGCTCCGGGACCGCGACGAGCTCGAGCGGGTCAGGGAACTGGTCATCCCCCCTGCCTGGAAGGACGTCTGGATAGCCCCCTACCGCAACGGCCACGTGCAGGTCCTCGGGACCGATGAGGCAGGGCGCCGGCAGTACATCTACCACCCGGCGTGGCGCGAGCAGAAGGATCGCGAGAAATTCGACCGTGCCCTCGAGTTCGGGGCAAAGCTGCCGAGTGCACGCCGGGTGATCACCCAGCATCTCCGCAGCAACGGAACCACCAGGGAGAGGGCTTTCGCGGCCGCGCTCCGCATTGTCGACGCCGGAGCCCTACGCATCGGCTCGGCCCAGTACGCCGAAGCCAACGGCTCTTTCGGGGTCACTACCCTTCTCGTGGAGCACGTTTCGATCGAAGGACCCATGATCATCTTCGATTTCCCGGGTAAGAGCGGTCAGCAGTGGGACACCACCCTGGAGGACCCGGATCTCGCAGCGGCACTTCGTCCGATGATGCGGCGGGAGGACGCCGACACGGTGTTCGCCTACCGTACGTCGGATGAGAAGTGGCACCACGTGGACGGTTCCCAGCTCAACGAATTCCTCCGCCAGGTGACGGGAGGGCCTTTCACCGCCAAGGATTTCCGCACCTGGCAGGCCACTGTGGTAGCTGCAATGGCCCTTGCGCGTGAGGATCTGAAGGCCACTAGCCGGACGGCGAGGCAGAAAGCGGTTGCCGCCACCATGCGTGCCGTCGCAGACCACCTCGGCAATACACCGGCGGTGGCGCGGAGTTCGTATGTCGATCCGCGGCTCGTGGACCGCTTCATGAGCGGCGAGGTCATCCCGGTCGCGAGTATGAGCGCGTCCGAGAAGGCCGTGCAGGAGCTCCTGCGCGACTAGCGGTCCTCGGCTGTGGCTTCCACCTTGGGCCATTGCTAAGTAGGCTTACGGTGAGCGCCCGGCCGGGAGCACATCTTTCGACGAAAGGCAGCATCATGACTGAGAAAGCTTCTGGAGGACACATCGTCAACCCCAATGAGGGCGACGGCTCCACCTCGGATCCGAACTGGCACGGCGATGCCGGTGACCAGGGGAACGACATCCGGTTCGCCGAGGAACAGAGCCTCGTGAACGAGCAGGCCGGACACGGCAGTGCAGCCTCGGAGGCCCAGTCTGCGGCCAACTCCGAGGGAAGCTACACCAGTGCCGCCCCGACCGACGACGACGGCGGCTACACCGGCGCGCAGGAACCGGTTGAGGAGGGCGAATACACCGACAAGGACAAGCCCCTGGTCGATACTCCGGACGGTGAAGGCGAGTACACCGACCGCGACCGCACCTGAGGTCTAGCTGCTCCCTGGTGGTCCGGATGTCCCCGGAGGGACCCGGACCATCAGTGCGTCGGCGTCCACGCGCACGGTCAGGGAGGTCACTGCGCCGGAGGGGTCGCCGTCGAGCTGGGTCTCGGTCGGCTCCGCCACCCACACTGTCGCCTCCCGTGCCCGGTAGTACTTGATGACCGGACTGCCACCCCGGTGCCGAAGCAGAATCTTCGTGCCCATCCAGAACCAGCCGGCGAGGCTGCGCGGGCTGATCACCACGACATCAAGGACGCCGTCGTCGATGGTGGAGTCGGGAATGAAGTCGATGCCCGCCGGAAGCTTTCCGCAGTTGGCGAAGAGGACGCTGCGGACCTTCCTGCTCTGGGGTGCGCTCCCGTCGAAGCTGATCGACACGCGCTGGCGGCGGCCCGGCAGGTGGCGGACCCCCGCTTCGCTGTAGGCGAGCCAGCCGTACTTCTCCTTCAGGTTCTCCTTGGTGGCCGCGACAATCGTTGCGTCGAGGCCCACCCCTCCCATCACGAGGAAGGGGTGGGAGGACTCGACGCCGGTCCGTGCGTTCCGCAGGTGAATGCGCCCCATGTCGATCCGGCGCTGGTGTCCGTGAAGGGCTGCTTCCAGGCAGCCGGCGAGGTCGAAGTACGGCAGACCGAGATTGCGGACGAGCAGGTTCCCGGTTCCCAGTGGGAGCAGGCCGAGCGCGGCGGGCTGGTGGGCGAGGGCCTGGGCCACCGCGCGCACGGTGCCGTCCCCGCCGGCGGCGATGACGACGTCGGCGCCGGCTTCGATGGCACGGCGCGCCTGTCCGGTCCCCGGGTCCTCAACGGTGGTTTCGAGGATCAACGGAGGGTTCCACCCGGCGTCGGAACACGCCTGCTCCACGAGGGCACGGGCCGCCCGGGACTGGAGCTTGACCGGGTTGAGCACCAGAGCCACCTGCTGCGGGCCCGGAAACGGCGGCGAGGAGGGGTGGGTGGTGGTGGGGGTGGACCGCGGATGGCGAAAGCGGCGCACCGTCCACCAGCTTTGCGCTGAAGCGGCCGCTGCGGAGCCGGCGGCGGTCAGGGCAAGCAGTCTTGGGCGCATGGTGTGTCAAGAATAGCCGCAGCGTGCAGCGCCGGGCGTCGTCGTCCGCGGGGCTGTGCTCCTGACGCCTACTCGGCGTTGATGGCGCGGCCCGGGCCGTTGGTAGGCTGGTGGAGTGATCGATGTCAACGAACTCCGCGCCAATCCAGAGCTGTTCCAGGCCTCGCAGCGTGCACGCGGCGCCGAGGAAGCGCTCGTGGAGTCGATTCTTGCCCTGGACACCAGACGCCGCGAGGCAGTGACAAGCTCCGAAGCCCTCCGTGCCAGCCAGAATGCGTTCGGCAAGCGGGTGGCGCAGGCGAAGGGCGAGGGAAAGCAGGCCCTCCTGGCCGAAGTCAAGGAACTTGCGCAGTCGGTCAAGAAGGCCGCCGTTGTTGCCGACGAGCTCAGCGTCGAGCAGGAGGCGCTGCTGCGGCGGTTGCCGAACCTCGTCCAGGCCGGGGTCCCCGCGGGCGGGGAGGACGACTTCGAGGTGCTCAAGACGGTGGGCGTTCCCCGCGACTTCGCGGCAGAGGGATTCGAGCCGCGTGACCACCTGGAGCTCGGTGAGCTGCTGGGCGCCATCGACATGGAACGCGGCGCAAAAATCTCGGGATCCCGCTTCTACTTCCTGAAAGGCGTCGGCGCGAGGCTTGAGATCGCCCTGCTCCAGATGGCCATGGACCAGGCCGTCCAGGCGGGGTTCACCCCCATGATCACTCCCACCCTCGTGCGCCCCGAGACGATGCAGGGTACCGGCTTCGACATCGCCCACGACGCCGAGATCTACCGACTGGAGGAGGACGACCTCTACCTCGTCGGCACTTCCGAAGTGGCACTTGCCGGCTACCATTCCGACGAGATCCTCGAGCTCGGCGATGGCCCCCTGCGCTACGCCGGCTGGTCGACGTGTTACCGCCGGGAAGCGGGATCGCACGGCAAGGACACCCGCGGGATCATCCGAGTCCACCAGTTCAACAAGGTGGAGATGTTCACCTATACCTCCGTCGAGGATTCCTACGCCGAGCATGAGCGGCTGCTCGCCTGGGAAGAGGAGATGCTGGCCAAGGTGGAGCTGCCCTACCGGGTCATCGATACCGCTGCAGGAGACCTGGGCATGTCCGCGGCGAGGAAGTTCGACTGCGAAGCCTGGGTGCCCACGCAGGGCGCGTACCGCGAGCTCACATCGACGTCGAACTGCACCACCTTCCAGGCAAGGCGCCTGAACATCCGTGAGCGCCAGACGGGGGAGGGCCAGAAAGGCACGCGTGCCGTCGCAACCCTCAACGGCACGCTCGCCACCACGCGCTGGATCGTCGCCATCCTCGAGCACCACCAGAACGAGGATGGCTCGGTGAACGTGCCCGCAGCCCTGCGGCCGTACCTCGGCGGCCTCGAAATCCTTCCGGTCCTGTGATGCCCCGCACCAAGTACCTCATTGCGCTCGACGTCGACGGCACCCTGGTGGATCACGAGGGCAACATGACCGAGGAGGTGCGGTCCTCGGCGCGCGGCGCCATCCAGGCAGGCCACGACGTCATCATCGCCACCGGCCGGTCCCTCGGCGCCACCCTTCCGGTGATGGAACTGCTGGGGATCACCCGCGGCTATGCCGTCTGTTCGAACGGCGGTGTCACGTTGCGCGTCGATGCCGCGCTGCCCGAGGGCTTCGAGGTTCTCGAACGTGTGACCTTCGATCCGCGCCCCGCTCTCACGGCGCTCCGCGAACGCCTCCCCTCAGCCAAGTACGCCCTCGAGGACGACCGCGGGCGTTTCCTCTCCACCGAAAGCTTCCAGGACGCCAGCTTCGGTTCCGAGGCCCAGAGTGTGGATTTCGAGCAGATGCTGGCGGCACGCGCCGTGCGTGTGGTGGTGTTCAGCACCGACAGTACGGCTGAGGAGTTCGGCGAGGCCGTCGCCGCGATCGGCCTGCACGGTGTCACCTATTCCGTGGGGTGGACGGCATGGCTCGACATCGCGGCATCCGGGGTCACGAAGGCGAGTGCGCTCGAGCTCCTGCGCGAGAACCTGCAGGTGGATCCGGCGCTGACCGTCGCCGTGGGGGATGGCCGGAACGACGTCGAAATGCTCCGATGGGCCGCGCGCGGGGTTGCGATGGGGCAGGCTCCCGAGGAGGTGCGCGCGGCGGCGTCGGAGGTCACGGGCTCCGTGTACGACGACGGTGCCGCCAAGGTGCTCCGCTCCCTCGTGTAGGCGCTCCCTCCGAAACCCGTCCGGCGCAGGTGCCGCTAGCCCGTCGGTGCGGCTTCCGGTAGGGACGCCGGACCGTAGGCCAGGTCGAGCAGCCGCGCAGCAGCCGGCCGGGTCGCGTGTTCCTCGAGCCAATGGGAACGCACCACTGCCTTGCTGACGGCCTGGGTACTGATACCCAGCTCCTGGGCAATGAATTTCTGCTGACCCCGGGCACCCGGCGTCAGCAGGTCGAGGACGTTCCATTCGGCTTCCGTCCGGGTGTACACGATGTGTCCCAGCAAGCGTAGAACCGCCTCGGCCTCGCCGGCGATGTCGGCATCGGGTCCCTCGACGGCAAGCGGTATGCGCTCCCCGGTCTTCTGGGCCCGGTTGACGGCGCGTCGTGCGTAGACGAGTCCATGGCCCTGGGCGTCGAGGATCCTTCCAGGTACCGGAGGAAGAAGCGTCCCGACGCCGATGCCCACATGCCATCGGCGGTGCCGGATTGCCAGGAGGGCGGCGTCGACGGCGGTCCGCGCGGAAGGCACGACGCCCTGCACCTCGTCCCCGACGGAACGTTGAAAGGGCACGGTGACGGGAAGATGCCGGAGTGCCTTCAGGAGGTCGGGAACGAGGTCGCCGACCTCTCGCGAGTCGCGCTGATTGATGGTGAGGACGTACTGCATGTGCTCAGTATGTGGCAGGGCCACCGCTAATCAACGCATTTACGTTGACGGGGGTGATGCTAGGCGAGCACCCCCCACTGATTAAGCACTTACGGCTGCCACGTCCGGCGCAGAGCCGCCACAGGTGCTTAATCAGCGAGGGGGTGTGGTGGAGAGGGGGCGGCTAGCGGCCTTCGGGCGTGTTCGTCGCGTTGTCGGCGTCGAAATCCACGCCGCGGCCCTGGGGCTCGTCCTCGGCGCTGACCTCGCCGTGCTCGGTGAAGCGCTTAAGGGATGCCTCGACTTCCGCCTCCGCCTCTTCGCGCCCTGCCCACTCGGCGGCTTCGACCCACTTGCCGGGCTCCAGATCCTTGTACTTGGTGAAGAAGTGCTTGATCTCGTCAAGCAGGAAATCGGACACGTCGGACAGGTCCTTGATGTGCTCGAAGCGTGCATCTACAGGAACGCACAGCACCTTGGCGTCGCCACCGCCGTCATCGGTCATGTTGAACACGCCGATGGGGCGGGACTCCACGAGGACCCCGGGCATGAGGTCGAAGTCCTGGAGCATCACGAGTGCATCCAGCGGATCGCCGTCCTCGCCGAGCGTGTTCTCGAAGTAGCCGTAGTGCGTGGGGTACTGCATCGAGGTGAAGAGAACACGGTCCAGGCGGAGTCGGTGGGTCTCATGGTCGATCTCGTACTTGACGCGCGATCCCTTGGGGATTTCGATGGTGACGTCCAACTGCATAGCAACTCCTCAGAGAAATGATCCGGTCTACTGTTTGATCTCAGCACCAAACATATCGGTCGGGTGGCGCATCCCTGTACTTCTGCGGGATAACCCTTCCCCTCGAATTATCGTTGACCCCGCCCGCACGGAAGGAAAGCATGACGCGCCCTGCCCGCCTGCTTGTCTCCGTAGTCCTGGCCGTGGTGCTGGCACTGCTCGCCGTGCCGCTGGCGGAAAGTTTCCTTCCAGCGGTCCGGGACGTGCTCCGGGAACCGGCACCGGCTGCTGCACCTGCCATCCCGAAGCAGCAGCTGCCACCAGAAGCCCTCTCCGAACCCTCGACCGTGACCCCGCTCTCGGCTGCCGCACCACTTCCCGCCCCGGAAGCCTCGCGCCCCTGCTGGAGGCCGAACTGCACGTGTCCGGGGACGCCGTGTTCCTGCGGGGCGGAGGCGACGTCGCAGCGGGCGAGACGGCACCCGTCCATTCCCCTGCGATCGGCGTGGGTGGATAAAACCGGGATGGGTGGTCCGCGGTTCGCAGATGCAGCCCTGGCCGCCGCCGAATCCGCGACCATCGGTCAACAGGTGCAGCGGATGCTGCACCTTGCCGACAACTACCTGGCCGGGGCGCTCGCGCGGGTGGCTGCGTCCGCAAGCGGCCGCCCGGCGTCCTTCGGAGGAGCCACCGAGACCCTCCTCGCCACGGTGCAGGGGCTGGGCGTACCGGTCTAGGGACTGAGTATCGGCGACACTTCGGGCCTGTCGCGGCAGAACGCTGTGACGGCCCTCAGCGGCTACGTAGTCACCGCGGAGGGGCGGCTGCTCACGTTCTCATTCGTGGCGACGGGGTTGAACGGCAATACCCGCGAGGCGCGGGCAGCCGCGGACAACGCGGCGACGGTTCTCGCCGTCTGCGGACGCCGGTAGGAATTTCTGGAAGGGTCCCTCAGGGGGATGTGATCGAATGGTGGGCATGGAGAGCAACAGTCCCTCAGTCCAGTCCACTCCCCGCCGCCAGCTCATCAACTGGGATCTCGCGGCCGGCAGCGCAGCCAAACTGGCCCCCGCGGGACCCACGATGTCCCCCCGCGAGATTGCCGGAGCGGTCCAGAACCTCCGCGAACTCGCCGATGCCTCGGTGGGGCACGTCCACGCGATCTCCCGGCTCGACGCCGCGAGGGACCTGCGCGATTCGGAGCTGCTCATCGTGGACCGCGCTTCCTGGGCCAGGGCCAACACCCAGAGCTTCCGGACGCTGCTCGAACCGACGCTCGACCACCTCGCCGAAACCCGACCCGAGGCATTCAGTTCAGCCTCGATGACGCTCGGGTCAGCTCTGACCGGCGCGCAGCTGGGGACTATCCTCGCATTCCTCTCGAGCAAGGTCCTCGGCCAGTACGACCCCTTCGTCCCCTCCCGCAACGGCACGGGAGGGCGGCTGATGCTGGTGGCACCGAACATCATCGCGGTGGAACGCGAGCTGTCCGTCAACCCGTCGGACTTCCGGCTGTGGGTCTGCCTCCATGAACAGACCCACCGGGTGCAGTTCGCAGCCGCCCCCTGGCTGAAGGACCACATGACGGGACACATCTCCGAACTCAGCGCGGGCCTCATGGACAAGGCCGACACCCTCTCGGAGCGGCTGGGCAACGCGGTGAAGAGCATCACCGCGGCCAAGGGGGGCAACGCATTGCGGAAGTCCCACGGACAGGAGGCGTCCGGCGAGGACGGCCCGGGGCAGAACCTGGGCATTCTTTCCGTGCTGCAGGACCCCGAGGACAAGGCCCGCCTGTCCCACCTGACCGCGGTGATGAGCCTGCTCGAGGGCCATGCCAACGTGGTCATGGACGGCGTCGACTCGAGCATCGTCCCCACCGTCAAGACCATCCGCCGCCGCTTCAACGCGCGCGGTAAGTCGCGGGGTCCCCTGGAAAAGCTCATCCGCCAGCTGCTGGGGCTCGAGGCGAAGATGCGGCAGTACAGCGACGGCTCGAAGTTCGTGCGACGGGTGGTGGACCAGACGGGCATGGACGGGTTCAACCTGGTGTGGGAAGCCGAGGGGAACCTTCCCACCGAGCACGAGATCCACGCTCCGGACGAGTGGATCGATCGGATGAGTATCCGCCGCCATGGATAGGCGGCCCCGGCTCGCGCCCGTGGTCGGCGTCGCACGGAAGCACTTCGAATCGGCCCTCGGCGACCTGCTTGCAGCCCCGGCAGCCCCTCCGTCGAACCACGACGGCACAACACCGCAGGCACTTCCGCAGACGCTCCCGCTGATCCTCGTGGCGTGCAGTGGTGGTCCGGATTCGCTGGCGCTCGCTGCGGTTGCGGTGCATTTCGCCCGTATCGGTCGGTGCCGGGTAGGCGCCGTCGTCGTCGACCATGGTCTGCAGGACGGTAGCGCCGCGATCGCACTGCGGGCCGCGGAGCAGCTCGAGGAACTCGGTCTCCACCCCGTGGAGGTGCGTGCGGCCACGGTGCACAGCAGCGGTATGGGCCCCGAAGCCGCGGCCCGCACAGCGCGCTACGCAGTGCTCGACGACGTCGCGGCGTCGCTCGGTGCGCGGTCCGTACTGCTCGGGCATACGCTCGATGACCAGGCCGAGCAGGTGCTCCTCGGACTTGCGCGGGGTTCGGGCACGCGCTCACTGGCCGGGATGCCGGTGCGGCGCGGCACCTACCGCCGGCCCTTCCTTGAGCTCCGGCGCGCGGACACCGAGGACATCTGCGGATTCTACGGACTCCGGCCGTGGCTGGACCCCGCCAACTCCGATGCATCCTTCGCGCGCTCGAGGGTGCGTGCTACCGTGCTTCCCCTCCTCGAGGACCAGCTGGGGCCGGGGATCGCCCGGGCGCTCTTCCGTACCTCGCGCATCCTCGCCCAGGACGCCGACTACCTGGAGCAGGTCAGTGCCGACACGTACGCCGTCCTGCGGACCGAGCACGACGGCGGCGTCCTGCTGCCGGAGGACGACCTCCGGGCACTGCCTCCCTCCCTGCGCCAGCGGGTGCTTGCGCTCGCCGCCGTCGACGTCGGCGGCGTCCAGCCGAGCTTCGAACGGCTGCGGGCCGCGGAGTCACTGCTGGAACGCAGGGGCTCGGCCGGGCCGGTGCAGCTCGGCGGCCATGTCAGCGTTTCCCGGCAGGTGAGGGGCAGATCGGTTCTTCACGGCAACCGAAGCTATGGCAGTCTTGTCTTTAGAAACAACCGCCGCGGCGCAGAGCCGCAGCACCGTTCAATTCAGGAGTAACTGGTGGATTCCAACGACGTCCAGCCCGATCTCAAGCACGTCCTCTACACCAGGGAAGAGATCCAGGAGCGGGTCAACGAACTGGCCGCACAAATCGACGCCGACTACGAGGGCCGCGACATCCTGCTCGTGGGGGTGCTGAAGGGCGCCGTCATGGTGATGGCCGACCTCGCGCGGGCGCTCCACTCCCACATCACCATGGATTGGATGGCGGTGTCCTCCTACGGGTCGGGCACGCAGTCCTCGGGAGTGGTCCGGATCCTCAAGGACCTCGAAACCGATCTCATGGGCAAGCACGTCCTCATTGCCGAGGACATCATCGACTCCGGCCTCACACTGTCCTGGCTGAAGGCCAACCTGCTCTCGAGGGGACCGGCGTCAGTGGAAATCTGCACCCTCCTCCGCAAGCCGGATGCCGCGAAGGTGGAAATCGACGTGAAGTACGTGGGGTTCGACATCCCGAACGAATTCGTCATCGGCTACGGTCTCGATTTCGCCGAGAAGTACCGCAACCTCGACTTCATCGGAACGCTCGCCCCACACGTGTACGAGTAATATCCCCGCTCGCAGCGCTGTGCTGCTGTACGCCGTCAGGGAACTAATGCCCTGATGCAAGCGTGGTGAATCACGAACGGTGTATATCTTGAGGTGCGTTTTTGGGGCGCCGATCAAGCGGACGCCCACTAATCTGGTTTGGCTTATGCAGGAGGGACAGGGCTGGCTGCCCTGAGTCGGATGAAATTCAAGAACATTTTCAAGGGCCCCATTTTCTGGATCATCCTGGCGGTGGCTGCGCTCCTGATCATCTTCCCTGCGGTTTTCAACAACGGCAGTAGCCGGGTGGACACCAACGTGGGCCTGGAGCTGCTCCAGGACAACCAGGTGGAACAGGCGAAGATCTACGACGGCGAACAGCGCGTGGACCTTACGCTCCGCGAGGACTACGAGGACATGGGCCGCAGTGTCCAGTTCTTCTTCAGCAGCGCGCGTGCCGAGGGCGTGGTGGAGGCCATCAACTCCTCCGACGTCGACGGGTTCACCGACCAGCCAGTGGAAAGCAACTGGTTCCTCAGCATCGCCAGCCTGCTCTTCCCGATCCTCATCCTGGGCGCCATCTTCTGGTTCCTCCTTTCCCGCATGCAGGGCGGCGGGTCGAAGGTCATGCAGTTCGGCAAGTCCAAGGCGAAGCTCATTTCGAAGGACATGCCCCAGGTCACCTTCTCCGACGTCGCCGGAGCCGACGAGGCAGTGGAGGAACTCCTCGAGATCAAGGAATTCCTCCAGGAACCGGCGAAGTTCCAGGCGCTCGGCGCGAAAATTCCCAAGGGTGTCCTGCTGTACGGACCCCCGGGCACCGGCAAGACCCTCCTGGCGCGTGCCGTGGCAGGCGAGGCCGGCGTGCCCTTCTACTCGATCTCCGGCTCGGACTTCGTCGAGATGTTCGTCGGCGTCGGCGCCTCACGCGTCCGGGACCTCTTCGAGCAGGCCAAGAACAATTCACCGGCCATCATCTTCGTCGACGAGATCGACGCCGTCGGCCGGCACCGCGGTGCGGGCGTGGGCGGCGGGAACGACGAGCGCGAGCAGACGCTGAACCAGCTGCTCGTGGAGATGGACGGCTTCGACGCCACCACCAACGTGATCCTCATCGCCGCGACCAACCGGCCCGACGTCCTTGACCCCGCACTGCTGCGGCCGGGCCGCTTCGACCGACAGATCGGCGTCGAGGCACCGGACATGAAGGGCCGCGAGCACATCCTCAGCGTGCATTCCCAAGGCAAGCCGATGGCAGGCGGCGTGGACCTGAAGTCCGTCGCGAAGAAGACCCCCGGATTCACCGGTGCGGATCTCGCCAACGTGCTCAACGAGGCCGCCCTGCTGACGGCACGCTCCAACGCGCAGCTCATCGACGACCGCGCGCTGGATGAAGCCATCGACCGCGTGATCGCAGGTCCCCAGAAGCGCAGCCGCGTCATGAAGGAACTGGAGCGGAAGATCACCGCCTACCACGAGGGCGGGCACGCGCTCGTGGCGGCAGCGCTGCGCAACACGGATCCGGTCACGAAGATCACAATCCTCCCCCGCGGCCGTGCCCTGGGCTACACCATGGTGATGCCGGCGGATGACCGTTACTCGGTGAGCCGCAACGAGCTGCTGGACCAGCTCGCGTATGCGATGGGCGGACGGGTCGCCGAGGAGATCGTGTTCCACGACCCCTCCACCGGTGCGTCCAACGACATCGAGAAGGCCACAGGGACCGCGCGCAAGATGGTCACCCAGTACGGCATGAGCGAGCGCATCGGTGCGGTGAAACTCGGCCAGGGCGCCGGAGAGCCGTTCCTCGGCCGGGATATGGGAAGCGACCGCGACTACTCGGACCAGCTGGCCCTGATCGTCGACGAGGAGGTCCGCCGGCTCATCGACAATGCGCATGATGAAGCCTACGAGATCCTCACCGAGAACCGGGACGTCCTGGACCAGCTCGCCCTTGAACTGCTGGAGCGCGAGACCCTCAACCAGGCGGAGATCGCGGAGGTCTTCACCGATATCCGGAAGCGTGAGATCCGCGATGTCTGGTTGTCCAAGCAGACCCGCCCGGTCCACTCGCTGCCGCCGGTGGTTTCCCGCAAGGAACGGGCCGACGCACTGGAAGCCGGCGAGCCGGCTCCCGAGACCGTCGCCCCCCAGGACCAGATTGCCGACGCGCAGCTGCCGTCGGACTTCGATGTCGCGGGCTCGGAGCTGCCGTCGCCGGAATCCGGCGGGTTCGACGAAGGCAAGGGTGGAACGGGAAGCCAGCAGCCATAGGGCAGCCGGTTCGAAGTACACAGGGATAGGATCAGGTCCGTGACTGAGTTCGATGACGAAGTGATGGATGCTGCCCTCGCGGCCTCCGGTTCACCGGTGGATCTGCCCCGCATCGAGCGCGCGATCCGCGAGATCCTGATCGCCATCGGGGAGGACCCTGACCGTGACGGACTCCTTGATACCCCGAAACGGGTGGCGAAGGCCTACGCGGAGATGTTCGCAGGCCTCCACCAGGACGCCGAGGAGATTCTTTCGACGTCCTTCGACCTGAACCACCAGGAGCTCGTGCTGGTGAAGGACATTCCGTTCTACTCGACGTGCGAGCATCATCTCGTGCCCTTCCACGGCACCGCGCACGTAGGTTATATCCCCTCAGCGGACGGGCGCGTCACCGGGCTCAGCAAGCTCGCGCGCCTGGTGGAAGTGTTCGCGCGGCGCCCCCAGGTGCAGGAACGCCTCACCACCCAGATTGTGGACGCCCTGATGACGCACCTCCAGCCGGAGGGTGCGATCGTGGTCATCGAGTGCGAGCACATGTGCATGTCGATGCGGGGTATCCGCAAGCCAGGCGCCAAGACCGTCACCTCGGCGGTTCGTGGCCAGATCCGCGAGACTGCCACACGCGCCGAGGCCATGAGCCTCATTCTCGGAAGATAGGACGACCGACCACCATGGATTCACTCGCCGCAGCACCCGGAACCGGGCCGGCTACATCCCCCTTGCCCCTGATCCGACCCGTGCGCGTTGCCAAGACGTTCTCGGCCCTGCCGAAGGACCGCTCCGTGGTGATGGGGATACTCAACGTCACCCCCGACTCCTTCAGCGACGGTGGACGGTATGCGTCGACCGATGATGCGATTGCCCACGGGCTGCGACTGCTCTATGCGGGCGCCGACATCATCGACGTCGGCGGCGAATCAACCCGGCCCTCTGCGGCCGACGTGCCGCTCGAGCGGGAGCTGGAGCGGGTCCTTCCCGTGGTGCGGGCCCTGGTCAAGGCCGGCGCGCTCATCAGCGTGGACACCATGCACAGCGAAACGGCCGAGCAGGCTCTCGATGCCGGTGCGGAGATCGTCAACGACATCTCCGGTGCGGCATTCGAGCCGGACATGCCGGGCCTCATCGCGGCGCGCGGTGTCCCCTACATCCTGACCCACCGGCGGGGAACCGCGCGGACCATGGATTCCCTCGCCACCTACTCCGACGTGGTGGAGGAAGTCCTTGCGGAGCTTCTCGAGATCCGTGACACCTTCGTCGGTGCGGGCGTGGCCGCGGACCAGATCATCCTCGACCCGGGCATCGGGTTCGCTAAGACGGACCGGCACAACTGGGAAGTGCTGCGGTCCCTCGAGAGATTCACCTCGCTGGGCCACCGGGTGCTGGTCGGCGCTTCGCGGAAGCGGTTCCTCGGGACACTGCTGACTTCCGCCGGGAAGGCTGCGGCTCCCGCGGAGCGCGATTCCGCGACGCTTGCCGCCTCGACCCTCGCTGCGGCGAATGGTGCGTGGGGTGTGCGCGTGCACGATGCCGGTGCAACCCTCGATGCCGTGAAGGTTGCCGCGGCATGGAAACGATAGGGAACGCGCAGGCCGACGCCGTCACCCTTTCCGGGATCACCGCCGTCGGCCACCACGGCGTCTTCGACCATGAGCGCCGGAACGGTCAGCCCTTCGTGGTGGATCTGGTGCTGCACCTGGATCTCCGGCCCGCCGGCATCAGTGACGATCTGGCCCGGACCGCCCACTACGGGGAACTCGCGGAGCGGGTCCACGGCATCATCACGGGGAAGGCGTTCAACCTGATCGAGGCGCTTGCGGAAAAAATCGCCGGCGACGTGCTTGAATTCTTCCCCGTCGACGCCGTGGAGGTGACCGTCCATAAACCGCAGGCACCCATCGAGGTGCCGTTCGGCGACGTAGCGGTCACCGTCCGCAGGAGCCGGGCATGACGACGGTCCGTGCCGTGCTGGCGCTCGGCAGCAACGTCGGGGCAAGCAATGACACCCTGTCCCTCGCGGTCGGGGACCTGGTCGACACGCCCCGCGTCCGGCTTTCCGGCGTCTCGCCCGTGGTGAGTACGAAGGCGGTGGGCGGCCCGGAGCAGCCGGACTACCTGAACATGGTGATCGAGGTGGAGACGGACCTCGGACCCTATGAGCTCCTCGAGCATTGCCAGGCCGTGGAGAACAAGCACCACCGTGTCCGCACGGTGCGGTGGGGGCCGCGGACGCTCGATATCGACATCATCACCTACGGATCCTGGACCTCGGATGATGAGAAGCTGACGGTTCCCCACCCGCGTGCCGCAGGCCGTGCTTTCGTGTTGCAGCCGTGGGCCTGGATGGATGGAACGGCGACCCTCGGCGGAATACCGGTGGGAGAACTCGCGGCCGGAGCTGACGACTTCAAGGGGCTCGCCCCGTTCGAGGAAGTCTAGGTCTCCCGTGAGTGATATTCGGTTCCGCTGGCTCGCGGTGATCGGGCTTGTGGCCGGGGCGGTGGGCTGGCTCGTCAACTGGTGGGCGACCCGCAACGGACTTCCCGCTCCCGCCCTCCACCTCAGCTCGCTGATCACCGTGGTCGGGATCACGGCCATCACCCTGATTTTCGGCCGGAAGGTGCTCGTGTGGCGGAACGGAAGCCGCAAGAAGCCGCTCAACCCGATCCTCGCACTGCGGACCCTGATCCTCGCCCAGGCCTGCGCCTACGCCGGCGCGTTGAGTTTGGGCTGGCACGCCGGCATCTTCGTGGACCAACTGAGCCTCATCGGTGTGCGGTCTGCTCCCGGACCGCTGTGGGGATCCCTTGCGCTCATGGCCGGTGGCATCGGAATGATCGTCGTGGGCCTGGTGGTGGAGAGTTTCTGCCGGCTTCCACCGGGCGACGACGACGCAGGTCCGGTGCGACAGGGCCGGGACGAGGGGGAATATGCGTAGGGAACCGATCGATCCGGAAGGACTTGCCTGGACCGGGGTATCGCCGAAATACCTGAGGGTCCGGCTCCTGGGCTGGCTGATCAGCTCGATCCTCTGGCTTGCCCTCCTCAGCCTCCCCCTGGTCCTGAGGCTGACCGGGGTGTGGGACGGTTTTCCGACGATGGCCGTCGCCTGGGCGCTGCCCGCCGTCGTGCTGGTGATCGCGGCCTGGACCGGCGTCCTCCTGCCGCGCCAGGTCGCGGCCATCGGCTACGCCGAGCGCGACGACGACCTCCTGATCCGGCGAGGCGTCTTCTTCCAGCGCACCCTGGTGGTCCCCTACGGTCGCATGCAGTACGTGGACGTGGCCGTGGGGCCGATCGAACGCGCCTTCGGGCTCTGCACACTCAAGCTGCATACGGCATCGCCCACCACCAATGCCTCGATCGCAGGCCTTCCCACCGGTGAGGGCTCCCGCCTTCGCGAACAGCTCTCGGCCCGTGGGGAAGCCAGGCTGGCCGGACTGTGAGCGGGGAACCCGGACACCGCGAACCGAAAGGGCAGCCGCAGGCCGATTTCAGTCTGATCAGCAACCCGGATGATGCCTGGAACAGGGTGCACATCATCTCGCCGCTCGTCCGGGGCTGGATCGCACTGGCAGCCATCGGCTTCTTCTTCGGCCGGGACTGGTTCGAGGGGCTCTTCAGCGACGAGGGGCCTCCCGGGGTTCCCGGTGGGCTCCGAACCGGGTGGGCCATCGCCATCGTGCTGGGCGTGGTGGCGCTCATCGCCCTCGCGTTCCTCGTCTCCTGGTACTTCACCCGTTACCAGGTCACCGAGGAACACGTCCGGGTCAACACGGGGGTTCTCTTCCGCCAGAACCGCCAGGCACGCCTTGACCGCGTTCAGGCGATCGACGTGGTCCAGCCTTTCCTCGCGCGGATCTTCGGACTGGCCGAGCTCAAGTTCGAGGTGGCTGATGCCGGCGAGTCGGCAGTGCGGCTCGCCTTCCTGAAGCTTGGCGATGCACGCCGGCTCCGGGCGACCATCCTGGCCCGCGCAGCGGGAGTGGCGGTGGATCCCGAACATCCGGACCAGATCCAGGAGGCGCCCGAGCACGAGGTGGTGGCAGTGCCGACCGGCCGCGTCATCGGAGGCGCGGTGCTTTCGGGCACCACCGTGCTGCTGGTGGTGGGCGCCGTCGTCGTGGTGGGTATCACCGTCATCTTCCGCACACCGTTCGTGGCTCCGTCCCTGATCCCGATCGTCCTGGGCGTGGTGGGAGCGTACTGGAGTGCCCTGAATACCGGCTACAATTTCCGGGCCGCGCTCTCGCCCGACGGCATCCGGGTGCGCTATGGGCTCCTTGACACGCGTTCGCAGACAGTCCCTCCGGGGCGGGTCCAGGCGATCGGCATCGTGCAGTCGCCCCTGTGGCGGCTCAAGGGCTGGTACAGGATCACCGTCAATGTGGCGGGCTATGGCGCCTCCTCCTCGAGCGAGGGCCAGGCGCGGGCCACCCTCCTGCCCGTGGGCACCCGTGAGGAGGTCCTGAGGATCCTTGCGCTGGTGCTGCCGGACCCCGGCGTCGATGAGCCGGTGCGGGTCTTCACGGCCGGACTCGAGTCGCGCGGAAGCACCGACGGATTCACGACGACGCCACGGCGCGCACGCCTGCTGGGGCCGCTGACCTGGAGACGCAACGGCTTCGCGGTCACCCGCACTGCCCTGCTGATCCGGTCGGGCGTCCTGTGGCGGGCCCTCGACGTCGTTCCCCATGAGCGGACGCAGTCGCTCTCGCTGCACCAGGGCCCACTGGACCGGTTGTTCCGCGTCGCCGGACTCCAGTTGCAGACCACGCCCGGCCCCGTGGCACCCCGCATCCGACAAGCCGATGAGACGCTTGCCTGGGAGCTTTTCCACGGCCAGGCCCGGAGGGCAGCCGAAGCCCGGCGGCGCAGCAGGCCCGAACAGTGGCTGAAGCCGATGCAGCAGACGCCGCCCCGACAAGTAGAGGACACCGGATTCCATGAGCAGCTCTGACCCGTCACGCCGTCCTGGGAGGCTGGGCGTCGGAATTGTGGGAGCAGGCAGGGTAGGGGCCGTCCTGGGGGCCGCGCTCCGCGCTGCGGGCCACGCCGTCGTCGGCGTCTCAGCGGTTTCGGAGGCGAGCAGGGAGCGCGCGGGACTGTTGCTGCCGGGGGTTCCGGTCCTTGAAATCCCGGACATCGTCGAGCGCGCCGAACTGGTGCTGCTGGCAGTGCCCGACGACGCCCTGCCGCCGCTCGTGGAAGGCCTCGCCCGGCTGGGGGCCTGGCAGCCGGGCCAGCTCGTCGTCCACACCTCGGGACGGTATGGGATCGGAGTGCTTGCTCCCGCCCGTGCCAGAGGGGCGATTCCCCTGGCGCTCCACCCCGCCATGACGTTCACCGGCATGAGCCTCGACCTCGGGAGGCTGCCCGATTGCTGCTTCGGCATCACCGCTCCGGGTGCCGTGCTGCCGATAGCCCAGGCGCTGGTCGTGGAGATGGGTGCCGAACCCGTGGTGATCGAGGAGGAAAGCCGTGTGCTCTACCACGCAGCACTCGCCCATGCGTCGAACCACCTGGTGACCCTCGCCTCGCAATCGGCGCAGCTCCTCGGTGACCTCGGGGTGCACAGGCCCGAACGCATGCTCGGGCCGCTGATGAAGGCGTCCCTCGAAAATGCTCTTTCCGCGGGGGAAGGGGCGTTGACCGGTCCGGTCTCCCGAGGGGACACCGGCACCGTCGCCGCCCACGCAGAGGCGCTTGCCGCGCACGACGCTCAGGACATCCGGATCGCCTACCGTGGGATGGCGAGGGCCACCGCCCAGCGCGCGGTTGAACGCGGCCTCCTGAGCCGGGAACAGGGTGACGCCGTCGTTGCGGTCCTCGACGGCGGTTCGGAGATTGATCCGGGGGACGGCGCGTCGGATGTTCCTGACGCCGCTCCGGGTGGCGGTCCAGGCGAGGCCGGGACAAGGGAGGACGGATCATGAGCGGCGCATTCCCCGAGCCGGTCGTGGTGACGACGGCAGCCGAACTACGGGAGGCCAGCGCCCGGTTGTTGCGGGCTACCGGAGTTCCGCTTCCGGCACTGGGCCTTGTCCCCACCATGGGCGCGCTGCATGCCGGCCATGCCGGCCTGGCCACTGCTGCACGGGACGACAACGACGTCGTGGTGGCCAGCATCTTCATCAATCCGCTCCAGTTCGGCGAGCAGGCGGATCTCGAGCGTTATCCACGCACGCTCGACGCGGACCTCGAGCTGCTCGGGCGGTGCGGCGTGGACCTGGTCTTCGCGCCGTCGGGGGCGGAGATGTATCCAGGGGGCGAGCCCCAGGTGCGGGTCCGGTCCGGACCTCTTGCCGACAAGCTCGAGGGCGCCGCGCGGCCCGGGCACTTCGACGGCATGCTGACCGTCGTCGCCAAACTCCTGCATGTTGCACAGCCACCGGTGGAAGCCCGCTTCCGTTCCTATTTCGGGCAGAAGGATGCACAGCAGCTGGTCCTGATCCGGCGCATGGTCAGCGACCTGAACTTCCGGGTAGGGATCGTGGGGGTCCCGACGGTGCGGGCGTCCGACGGACTCGCCCTTTCCAGCCGGAACGAATTCCTTTCCGCGGCGGAGCGGAAGGCGGCACTGGTCCTGCCGCGAGCCCTCCGCCTGCTCGAGGAAAGGGCCGCCCGGCACGAGGCGCTGGATCCGGACTCGGTGCTCGACATGCTCGCGAGTGAGCGTTCGGTGAGTCTCGACTACCTCGAAATCGTGGATCCGGGAACCCTGGAGCCCCTCGCCTTCAATTGCCGCCATGTGCCCTTCACCGGCTCGGCGCTGGCGGTCATCGCCGCGCGGGTGGGACCCGTCCGGCTCATCGACAATATGCGGCTGGGCCCGGAGTGAGCTGCGCCACCGGAAGCGACGGCACAGGACGAACCAGTAAACTGGTCTACCGTGACCACTGACGACACTTCCCCGGCCGATGACTTCAATGAGCAGATGCGCATCCGCCTCGCCAAGCGCGCGGACCTGCTGGAAAGCGGCAGGGAGGCGTACCCCGTCAAGCCGGAGCGCACCCACTCCCTCACCGAGCTCCGGAAGAGGTTCGGAAGCCTCGCCGCTGAAGAGACCTCCGGCGAGGTGGTCAGCGCAGTGGGAAGGGTGGTCTTCATCCGCAACTCGGGAAAGCTGTGCTTCGCCACCCTCCAGGAGGGTAACGGCACCCGGCTCCAGGTGATGCTCAGCCTCGCTGCCGTCGGTGCGGAGGCCCTCGCGGACTGGAAATCGCTGGCTGATCTCGGCGATCACGTCCAGGTGCACGGTGAGGTGCTGAGTTCGAAACGCGGCGAGCTGTCCATCATGGCCGACTCGTGGAGCATGGCGTCGAAGGCGCTTCGGCCGCTGCCCACGCTCCACGCCGGCGTCAACGAGGAGACCCGCGTCCGTCAGCGCTACGTGGACCTGATGGTTCGCGAAGAAGCGCGCGACATGGTGAGAAAACGCGCCGCCATCACCCGCAGTATCCGCGAAACCCTTCACGCGCTCGACTATGTCGAAGTCGAGACGCCGATATTGCAGCTGGTGCACGGTGGTGCCACGGCGAGGCCCTTTGAAACGCACCTCAATGCCTTCGACCAGAAAATGACCCTCCGCATTGCCCTCGAGCTTTATCTCAAGCGGGCAGTAGTGGGAGGAATCGACCGCGTCTATGAAATCGGGCGTATTTTCCGCAACGAGGGGGTCGACTCGACACACAGCCCCGAATTCACCATGCTCGAATGCTACGAAGCGTACACCGACCAATTCGGAATGGCAGAGCGCATGAAGGAAATAATCCTGAATTGCGCCGACGCACTGGGAAGCCGGACCATCGAGACGGACAAAGGCACGATCGACCTCGACGGAGACTGGGCATGGCTCGGTGTCTATCCCGGGCTGTCCGCAGCGGTCGATCAGGAAATTACTCCCGAAACTTCCGAAGAAATCCTTCGGCGGATTGCTGAATCGCGTGGGGTTGCGGTCAATCCCGCCTGGCAGGCCGAAAAGCTCGTCCTCGAGCTTTTCTCCGAATTGGTGGAGCCTTCCCTGCTCCAGCCCACTTTCGTCTACGATTACCCGCCGTCCGCGCAGCCCCTCGCCCGGCAGCACCGGGCGAATCCCCGGCTCATCGAAGCATGGGACCTGATTATCGGCGGCATGGAGCGTGGCACGGCCTTCTCCGAACTCATCGACCCGGTGATTCAGCGCGAGCGCCTCACCGCACAGTCCCGCAGGGCCGCGGAAGGGGACGATGAGGCGATGCAGCTGGATGAGGACTTCCTGCGCGCGCTCGAGTACGGCGCCCCTCCGATGGGCGGAATCGGTCTCGGAATCGACCGCTTGGTGATGCTTTTCACGAATGTGGGAATTCGTGAGTCCATTCTGTTTCCCATTCTGAAACCCGCGCAGGTATAGCGCCGTGGAATACCTTGCCGTCCTTTTGCCCTCCGCCTCCCTTGCAGTCATCTTCTACTTCGTCATGCGGGCCATCTTCAACGCGGACCGAGCGGAGCGTGAGGCTATGGCACGTGCGGAGGAAAAACTTCCAGATGTGACGAAAGTGAAGAATGAGCCGGAAGAAACGCCTGAAACTAAAGCGAAGCCGGATAGCGGCCAGCCATAGCATTCCGGTATTCCCTTTGACCTGGCCCCTTTGTTGCTACATAATCGCAGTAGGGGGTTATTCATCAAATTCTAAAGGGAGTATATTGTGGCGCAGAAAGTGAAGATTATCCTCATTGACGACATCGACGGCGGAGATGCCGACGAAACCGTCCGCTTCGGCCTCGACGGCGCCCAGTACGAAATCGACTTGTCGGAAGCCCACGCCCGAGAATTGCGGGACGCCCTCAAGAATTACGTTTCCGCCGCACGGCGTAGCAACCAGTCGAAGCAGCGCTCCGCACCGGCGCCCGCCCGCAACCAGGAAGCCGCCCAGGTGCGGGAGTGGGCCCGGGAGAACGGCTACAACGTCTCGGCCCGTGGCCGGGTGAACAGCGAAATCGTCGAGGCATACCGCGCAGCGCAGCGCTAGGGGCGCTAGGGGCGGCGTGATCTCGCCTGTGGCGAACACGCCCCAAAAGCTCCTTCTCTGCACGTAGCATCGAATTACGCGTCAGCTAGGAGTGTGCCCCATGTTTGAAAGATTCACAGATCGTGCCCGTCGTGTTGTCGTGCTGGCCCAGGAAGAGGCCCGCATGCTCAACCATAATTACATCGGCACCGAGCACATCCTGCTTGGGTTGATCCATGAGGGCGAGGGTGTAGCCGCCAAGGCCCTCGAGTCGCTCAGCATCTCGCTGGGTGCCGTACGTGAGCAGGTCCAGGAAATCATCGGGCAGGGCCAGCAGGCGCCGTCGGGTCATATTCCGTTCACCCCCCGGGCCAAGAAGGTGCTGGAGCTCTCCCTGAGGGAGGCACTGCAGCTCGGCCACAACTACATCGGCACGGAGCACATCCTGCTTGGCCTCATTCGTGAGGGCGAGGGAGTTGCCGCGCAGGTGCTGGTGAAGCTCGGAGCGGATCTCAACCGTGTCCGCCAGCAGGTGATCCAGCTGCTCTCGGGCTACCAGGGCAAGGAGCCCGCAGTAGCAGGAGGCCAGCAGCAGGAGGGGACCCCCGCAGGTTCGGTGGTGCTCGACCAGTTCGGGCGCAACCTCACGCAGGCCGCCCGCGAATCGAAGCTCGACCCCGTCATCGGCCGTGAGTCGGAGATGGAGCGGGTCATGCAGGTGCTCTCCCGCCGCACCAAGAACAATCCGGTGCTGATCGGTGAGCCCGGCGTCGGCAAGACCGCCGTCGTCGAAGGGCTCGCCCAGGCGATCGTCCGCGGCGATGTGCCGGAGACGATCAAGGACAAGCAGCTCTACACGCTCGACCTCGGTTCGCTCGTCGCCGGCTCCCGGTACCGCGGTGACTTCGAGGAGCGCTTGAAGAAGGTGCTCAAGGAGATCCGGACGCGCGGCGACATCATCCTCTTCATCGATGAGATCCATACGCTCGTCGGGGCAGGCGCAGCCGAAGGGGCCATCGACGCGGCGTCGATCCTGAAGCCGATGCTCGCCCGCGGTGAGCTCCAGACCATCGGAGCCACCACGCTCGACGAGTACCGCAAGCACATCGAGAAGGATGCCGCTCTTGAGCGTCGTTTCCAGCCCATCCAGGTGCAGGAACCGTCGGTGGCCCACGCCATCGAGATCCTCAAGGGACTGCGTGACCGCTACGAGGCACATCACCGGGTCTCGATCACCGACGGCGCACTCACCTCGGCCGCCACGCTCGCCGAGCGGTACATCTCCGACCGCTTCCTGCCGGACAAGGCGATCGACCTGATCGACGAGGCCGGTGCCCGGCTGCGGATCCGGCGCATGACCGCGCCGCCGGAGCTCAAGGAGATCGACGAGCGCATTGCCGACGTCAAGCGGGAGAAGGAGTCGGCGATCGATTCGCAGGACTTCGAAGGCGCTGCCTCCCTCCGAGACAAGGAGCAGAAACTGCAGGACGAGCGCTCCGACAAGGAGCGCAGGTGGAAGTCCGGCGGCCTTGACGACATCGCCGAGGTCGACGAGGAACTGATCGCCGAGGTCCTTGCGATCTCCACCGGCATCCCCGTGTTCAAGCTGACCGAGGCCGAGTCCTCGAGGCTGCTGAACATGGAGGATGAACTCCATAAGCGGGTCATCGGGCAGAACCAGGCCATCAAGGCGATCTCGCAGGCCATCCGGCGCACGCGTGCCGGTCTGAAGGACCCGAAGCGTCCGGGCGGTTCGTTCATCTTCGCCGGTCCCACCGGTGTGGGTAAGACCGAGCTCGCCAAGGCCCTCGCGGAGTTCCTCTTCGGCGACGAGGATGCCCTGATCACGCTCGACATGTCCGAGTACTCCGAGAAGCACACCGTGTCACGGCTCTTCGGTGCTCCTCCGGGTTACGTAGGCTATGAGGAGGGCGGCCAGCTCACCGAGAAGGTCCGCCGCAAGCCGTTCTCGGTGGTGCTGTTCGACGAGGTGGAGAAGGCTCACGCCGATCTCTTCAACTCCCTCCTGCAGATCCTCGAGGACGGACGCCTGACGGACAGCCAGGGCCGCATGGTCGACTTCAAGAACACGGTCATCATCATGACCACCAACCTTGGGACACGCGACATCTCCAAGGGCGTGATGACCGGATTCCAGTCGGGCACGGACACCAACACGAGTTACAACCGGATGAAGGCGAAGGTCCAGGAAGAGCTGAAGCAGCACTTCCGGCCCGAGTTCCTCAACCGTGTCGATGACACCGTGGTGTTCCCACAGCTCACGCAGGACGAAATCGTCGAGATCGTCGACCTGTTCCTCGAGCGGCTCAGCAAGCGGATGGCCGACAAGGGAATGACCATCGAGCTGACTCCGGCCGCAAAGGTGCTCCTCGCCACCCGCGGCTACGATCCGTCGATGGGTGCGCGGCCGCTGCGCCGCACCATGCAGCGGGAGATCGAGGATCAGCTGTCCGAGAAGATCCTCTTCGGCGACCTGAAGTCCGGTGAGCGTGTGGACGTGGACGTGGAAGGCGAAGGGACCGACGCCGTGTTCACCTTCGTGGGGCATGGAGCCCCCAAGGAGCTTGAGGACGGCCCGGCGGCCATCGAAGCGACGGTTCCCGAGTAGTCGTTTCCTGAACACCAGCACTGTCGAAGAATCCCGCCCCGGGCCACCGTGGCGGGATTCTTTGCGTGACCCCGGCATCGGTGCTCGGGGCAACGAAATTACTCCCTCAGTGAACCTCGCCCGGTTCCGGCACTTGCGGTGATACGTATTGCGGATGAACCTTGACGATTCGCACACCACCGATGGCCACGGCTCTCCGGACCAGGCCACGCCGTTCCACGACCTCGAGGACTTCGTTGCCCTCCCGAGGCTGAGCGGGCTCGCGATGAACTCCGACGGGAGCCGACTTGTCACCTCGGTGGCCACCCTCAATCCGAAGCGCACGGGCTACGCCACCGCCCTCTGGGACGTTGACCCCTCGGGAGAGCGGCCCGCACACCGCCTGACACGCAGCGCCGAAGGTGAATCCGGGGCCGCATTCCTCGCCACCGGCGACCTGCTGTTCACGTCCGCCCGCCCCGACCCCGGCAACGAGGCCGATGACGCCGGAAAGCAGGCCTCGCTGTGGCGGCTGCCGGCGCGCGGCGGAGAGGCGGAACTGCTCCACTCGCGGCCGGGCGGCATCAGCTCCGTCGCCACGGCCGCGCACGCCGACATCGCCGTCGTCGTTGCCGAGGTCCTCGCCGGTGCCTCCGGTGAGGTAGAGGATGCCGAGCGGCGCACTGCCCGCAAGGACACCGGAGTTGCCGCGATCCTCCACTCCGGCTACCCGGTTCGCTACTGGGATGCCGACCTCGGCCCCGGTGAACCGCGCTATTTCCGGCTGGAGGCGAACTCGGAGGATGAACCTCTGGTCCCGCTCGCCGAAGGCATCGGTGCCGGGCTCCGCGACTCCCACCCGGAGGTGAGCCCCGACGGGGCGATGCTGTTCACCGCCCTCCGCCTGCCGGAGGCCCTCGGTTCCCAGCGCAGTGCGCTTGCGCGTATCGACGTCGCCACCGGCGAGCGGACCGTACTGGTGAACGAGGCCGGCTTCGATGCCGCACCGGGTCCAGTGAGCCCGGACGGCAGGACCGTCGTCGTGATCTGCAACCGACGCACTTCGGCCGACACCTTTCCCCGGACGTGGCTGGCCCTCCTGCCGGTCCAGGGCGGCGAGCTCATCCCGCTGGCGAGGGACTGGGATCGCTGGCCCGCTCCCGCGGCCTGGCTCCCGGACGGCTCCGGCATTCTCGTGACAGCCGACGACGACGGCGCTGCGCCGGTCTTCGCCATCGATACCACCACCGGCGCGGTCCGCAGGATCACGACCGATGCCGCCGCATACTCCGATATCTCGGTGAGCCCCGACGGCACCACCGCCTACGGACTGCGCAGCTCCTACCTCTACCCGGCCGAACCCGTTCGGATCGACCTCGGAACCGGGGATACCACGCGGCTGCGCGGCCCCGTGGAACGGCCCGAACTCCCCGGAACCCTCGAGCGCGTGGAAACCGTCGGCGAGGACGGCCAGCCGGTGAAGTCGTGGCTGGTCCTGCCGCAGGAAGCCTCGGACGCATCTCCGGTTCCGGCGCTGCTGTGGATCCACGGCGGGCCGCTCGGCTCCTGGAACGCTTGGACCTGGCGCTGGTCACCGTGGTTGCTCGCAGCGAAGGGCTACGCAGTGCTCCTTCCCGATCCGGCCCTGTCCACAGGCTACGGGCAGCACATGATCGACCGCGGCTGGGGCCAGTGGGGTGGAGCGCCCTACACGGACCTCATGGCGGCCACTGATGCGCTGGTGCAGCGGGCCGACATCGACGAGAGCCGCGTCGCTGCAATGGGCGGTTCCTTCGGTGGGTACATGGCGAACTGGGTGGCAGGCCACACCGACCGCTTCACGGCGATCGTCACCCACGCAAGTCTGTGGGCGCTCGACCAGTTCGGCCCCACCACCGACGCGGCCTATTACTGGAAGCAGGAGATGACTCCCGACATGCTGCGGGACAACTCGCCGCACCACTCCGTCGGCAACATCAACACGCCGATGCTCGTCATCCACGGCGACAAGGATTACCGGGTTCCCATCGGCGAGGGCCTTCGGCTGTGGTATGAACTGTTGTCCGCGTCGAAGCTCCCGGCGAACGACGACGGCACCACCGTGCACCGGTTCCTCTACTTCCCGGATGAGAACCACTGGATCCTCAAACCCCAGCACACGAAGGTCTGGTACGGCGTCGTCGAAGCATTCCTTGCTCAGCATGTTCTCGGGGAGGAGAAGGAACTCCCGCCCGAGCTGGGACTGTAGGCGCGCCGGGCTTTGTAGACTTGGGCGAATGAGCCCTGACTACACCCTTCGCCGTGCCCGGACGTCCGATGTCCCTGCCATCAAGGCGCTGGTGGCGCCGCTGGCGGATCGGCGCATCCTTATGGCGAAGGAAACCGTCGCATACTACGAGGGGCTCCAGGAATTCCGGATCGCCGAGGGGGAGGACGGTGCAGTGCTCGGGTGCGGTGCCCTGCACATCATGTGGGAGGACCTCGCCGAGGTGCGCACGCTCGCCGCGGCGGCTTCCGGGCGGGGCATCGGTCGGGCGATCCTCGAGCAGCTTATCGAGGACGCCAGGAACTACGGGGTCAAGCGCGTATTCTGCCTGACGTTCGAAGTGCAGTTCTTCGCCCGGCACGGATTCGAGGTCATGGCGGACCAGAGTGCGGTAGATCCCCAGATCTACTCGGAGCTCCTTCGCTCGCATGACGAGGGCGTGGCGGAGTTCCTCGACCTCGCCCGCGTGAAGCCGAATACGCTCGGGAATACGCGGATGATCCGGCACCTGTAGCAGGCGGCGCAGCTTCCCGGCTGGGGGAGACCACCGCCAGGGGGTGGAAAAGGCGGTCGGAATCTGGATATAGTAAGACTGCTTAGCATCCCAGCGATGCGGTTGGACTGCCGGAACCGGAGTCCGTACACCGAGCGAAAGGATTTACTTATGGGTTTGGATGACAAGATCGGGAACAAGAGCCAGGACCTCGGCGGCAAGGCCAAGGAAGGCTTCGGCAAGGCCACCGGCGACGAGAGCATGGAAGCCGAGGGTCACGGAGACCAGGCCAAATCCAGCCTCAAGGATGCCGGCGAGAACATCAAGGATGCTTTCAAGAAGGACAAGTAGTACCTGCTTCGACTGCAAGGAATTCGAGAAGGAAACCTGCGGGAGGCGCCCATCACCGGGTGCCTCCCGCAGGCGCATTAACAGCGTGGCGCTGCGGCCACCGCCGCACGCCCCCGGAAGCCGTACGCCCTAGGAAAGCGGGAAGGCCGAGGGTATCGTTTGGCTTGGCCGGTGCGGTCCGAGGCGGATCCGCAGGTCTTTCCTGTTCGCAGCCATAGGAGCGTGCCGTCGTGAAGAAGCTCATCAACAACCCCCGGGCAGTGGTCGCCGAATCCGTCGAGGGGTTCGGGCGTGCGCATGCCGACCTCGTGACCGTCCATCCCGACCCGCTGTTCATCAGCCGGAAGGACGCCCCGGTCAGCGGCAAGGTGGGCCTGGTCTCGGGCGGTGGAAGCGGTCATGAGCCGCTGCATGCCGGATACGTAGGGCGCGGAATGCTCGATGCGGCTGTTCCCGGGGCCATGTTCACTTCTCCTACGCCCGACCAGATCCTTCCTGCCACCATCGCCGTCGACGGCGGAGCAGGAGTGCTCCATATCGTCAAGAACTACACCGGTGACGTCCTCAATTTCGAGACCGCCGCCGAACTGGCCGACGAGGAGGGAGTGACGGTCCGTTCCGTGCTGGTGAACGACGATGTCGCCGTGGAGGATTCGCTGTACACGGCGGGCCGGCGGGGAGTGGGAGGCACCGTCTTCGTCGAGCGGCTCGCAGGAGCCGCGGCCGAGCGCGGCGATGACCTGGAGGCCGTCACCGCCGTCGCCCAGCGGGTTGCAGACAATGTGAGGTCGATGGGTGTGGCGTTGGCCGCCTGCACGGTCCCGCACGCCGGTGTGCCGAGCTTCGACCTCGCGGAGGACGAGATCGAGATCGGTATCGGCATCCACGGTGAACCCGGGCGGCACCGCATCGCCATGGAGGACGCCGACGGCATCACAGTGCACCTGCTCGAACCGATCACCGCCGACCTCGCGCTAACGGCCGGCGACCGCGTCCTGCTTCTGGTCAACGGCATGGGCGGAACCCCGGCAAGTGAGCTCTACATCGTCTTCCGCAAGGCCGTTGAACTGCTCGAGGCGCAGGGCGTGCAGGTCGAGCGGTCGCTCGTCGGCAACTACATCACCGCGCTGGAGATGCAGGGCGCCTCATTGTCGGTCTTACGGCTCGATGACGAACTGGTGGAGTTGTGGGACTCGCCGGTCCATACCGCAGCCCTGCGCTGGGGGGTCTAGCGGTGACGTTATCCACGCAGTGGGCAGTCGCCTGGCTTCGAGGAGCCGCCGAGGTCGTTGCCGAGAACCGTGCCCTGCTCATCGATCTCGATCGCGCCATCGGGGACGCCGACCACGGCGAGAACCTCGACCGCGGGTTCAGCGCGGTTGTTGCCAAGCTCGATGCCGGTCCGGATCCGGCCACCCCCGGTGAAGTGCTGAAGACTGCGGCGATGACGCTGATGTCGACGGTCGGGGGAGCCGCCGGCCCGTTGTACGGGACGGCCTTCCTGCGGGCGGCGAAGGCGCTGGGGGACGCCGTCGAGGTAGGTCCCGATGAGGCGGCGATGATGCTCGAAGCCGCGCGGGACGGCGTCGTGGCCCGGGGGAAAGCCGAAGTGGGGCACAAGACGATGATCGATGCGTGGACCCCGGCTGTCGAGTCCGCCCGCACTGCGGCGGACGCCGGAGCGAGTGCCGAAGAGGTGCTGTCCGCTGCAGCCAATGCAGCGCACGCGGGAGCGGTCGCTACCGAGCCGCTGATCGCGAGGAAGGGCCGCGCAAGCTATCTGGGCGAGCGGAGTGCCAACCACCGTGACCCGGGGGCAGTGTCAACCGCGATGATCCTCCAGGCGGCTGCAGTGGCGGCAGGCAGCGTGAATCAATGAGCGGCAGGTCCGGCGGTGCAGCAGCGAACGTGGGGCTCGTGATCGTGTCCCACAGCGAGAAGATCGCCGAAGGAGTGTGCGAGCTGGCCGCCCAGATGGCGCCCGACGTCGTCCTGGTCGCAGCGGGCGGCACCGACGGTGGAGCAGGTGCAGCGCGGATCGGTACGAGCTTCGAGAAGGTCCAGCGGGGGATCGGGAGCGCGGACAGCGGCAGCGGCGTCGTGATCCTCACCGACCTCGGTTCGGCCGTCATGACCGCAGAAATGGCGTTGGAATTCCTCGACCCGGAGCAACGGGGAATGGTGCGCCTGGCGCAGGCCGCACTGGTCGAGGGCGCCGTCGCGGCGGCCGTCCAGGCGCAGGGCGGCGCCCCGCTTGAGGAAGTGGTGAGGGCTGCGGAAGGGGCGGTAGTCTCGATCGACCCGGAGGGGCTGGAGCCGTTCGTCACGCACGAAGCCGCCGCGCCGGGCTCGCGGCGGTGCCCGGCGGACACTTCGGGCGCACCGACGGTCGGCGGCTCATGGACCCTTCCCAACCAGATGGGGCTCCATGCCCGGCCCGCCGCGTTCCTGGCGTCCGGCCTCCTCGACCTCGAGGCGGACATCACCATCAACGGAGTGGACGGGAAATCGGTGATGCTGCTCATGAGCCTCGGCCTGGGACAGGGCAGGGAGGTCACGGCCGAAGCATCCGGCCCGGACGCACAGGCGGCAATCGACCTGATCGAAGCGGCAGTGGTGTCAGGATTCGGGGAACCTGCCTAGCCTTCGATCCGGATTCACTGCGGCAGGCGGATTCCCTCGCCGGTTTCCTCGGCCAGACCGTCAACCAGCAGGCCGGCCAGGGAGCGCTCGAGCTGCTCGGCCGGAGCGCGCAGGCGGTGCAGGCTGTCGAGGGCGGTGATGCTGAGGTTTTCCGGAGGGTGCGCCAGATCCACTGGCGCCCTCAGCAGCAGCTCCGGCCCGACGCAGCCCTCGGCTTCGCGCAGGACGGCCAGGATGGCGCCGCGCACCTGCCGGTCAGTTCCGGCCCAGGCCTGCCCTTTGGGAATGTAGTCCGGCTCCGGCCGGCCGGCCGCGACCCACGCACAGGATCCGAGGACGGGACATGCTGCACAGCGCGGCGAACGCGCCGTGCACACCAGGGCACCCAACTCCATGACGCCGGCGTTCCAGCGCACGGAGAGGGCGTCATCGTCGGGAAGGAGGAGGGAGGCCCGCCGCATCTCGGCTGCCGTCAGGGTAGCTGCGGGCAGTGCCTTGCCGCCCAGCAGGCGTGCGTGGACCCGACGGATGTTCGTGTCGACAACCGTTTCGCGCGCACCGAAGGCGAAAGCGGCGACGGCGGCGGCGGTGTAGCTCCCGACGCCCGGCAGGGTGAGGAGCGTGTCGTAATCCGAAGGGACGGCGCCCTCGTGACGGTCCACCATCGCGCTCGCTGCCGCGTGCAGGCGGAGCGCCCGGCGGGGATACCCGAGCCGCCCCCAGTGGCGGACAGCCTCCCCCGCCGGCTCGCCGGCAAGGTGCGACGGCGTCGGCCACCGAGCGAGCCACTCCTCCCACACGGGAAGTACGCGCACCACCGGGGTCTGCTGCAGCATGATCTCGCTGACGAATACCCCCCACGGCGTGCGTTCCGCACTCCGCCACGGTAGATCCCTCGCGGAAGCCGCGAACCACTCCGAAATCGCGGCATGGAGGGTTTCCAGTCCTGGCTCGGTGGTGGGGCCCGCGGCAGGCATGGAGTGGATCGGGGAATTCATGGTGAGCAATACTCTATCGACCGGCGTGGTGGCGTCAGCAATCGGCGCCCCGCTCCCTAGCCTTGAAGAATGGAACCAGTTCACGGACCGGGTAGTGCCGGAAGTCACGGAGTGTCCCCGAGGCGCCCAAGCCCGGCGGTCTATCGCCGTCGACGCCTTGTCGCGGCCGTCCTGGCACTGTTGATCGTCGCGCTACTCGTTGCCGGCGTCGTCATGGTGATCGGCCTCTTCTCCCCGAATGACGGTGATCCCGCGTCGGCTGGCGCCGTAGCGACGACGGCGGCTCCTCCTGTCGCCCCGTCCCCTACCGCGTCGTCGCCTGCCGACGGCGCCTCAGCGGAGCCATCGCCCTCGGCTTCGGAACCGGAGCCTACTGCGGCCGATGAGGCTTCCGAGCCGGAGTGCGATCCCGCCGAGATCGCAGTCGAGGCGAGAACCGATGCGCCGGCCTACCCTTTGGGGCAGGAACCGGTCCTGAGCCTGGTCGTGCGCAATGAGAGTGAGACGGCGTGCGCCGTCAACGTCGGCACCTCGCAGATGGAGTTCGTCGTTGCGGACCCGGCTGACCGGATCTTCTCGTCGACCGATTGCCAGCAGGCGCCGCAGGATCTGGAGCGGGTCCTGGAGCCCGGGGCGGAGGAGGTGGCGACGCTCGAGTGGGCGCGCACGCGCACTACTCCCGGGTGCGCCTCGGTGGAACCTGTCCCGGAGGGTGGAACCTTTGTCCTGACCACGCGCCTGGGAGGCCTCACCAGCGGAACGACGTCGTTCGTGCTCGACGGTTAGGCCTGGTTCGGGGCCTACATGAACCGATCGAGCAGGCTGGTCTCCGCGATCCGTGAGAGGCCCTCACGGACCGTCCGGGCGCGCTGCTCTCCGATGCCGTCGACGGCCATGAGGTCCTCGATATTGGCGGCCATGAGGTTCTGGAGGCCGTCGAAGTGATCCACCAGCCGGTTGGCCACTGCGGGGGGTACGGCCTTGATGCCGGAAAGCAGGCGGTAGCCCTTCGGCTGGATGACTGCTTCGAGCGAGTCCGTGGAGGGATTGAAGCCGAGGACGCTCGCAATGGTTCCGAGGTCGATCAGTTCCGTCGAGCTGAAATTCTGCAGGGTGGCAACCCGCTCCTCTACGGGAGCCTGGCTGTTGCCGAGGTCCATGTAGTCCCGTAGCACCATCTCGCTTCCCGGTCCGAGCCCGGTGGTCAGCTCTTCGACCTGGAGGGACAGCAGACGCCCGTCGATGCCCAGTTCGAGGACATACTGTGAGATTTCCTCGGAGATCCGCCGGACCATCTCCTGGCGCTGGAGCGTCACCGCGACGTCGCGGACCGTCACCATCGCTTCGATCTCGAGCGCGGACAGGGAATTGGTCACCTGGTCGAGGCGTGCGCGGTAGCGTTCGAGCGTGGCCAGTGCCTGGTTGGCGCGGGCCAGCACGGGCTCCGATCCTTCGAGGACGTGCCGGAGCCCGCTGATGTAGAGGGCGATGATCTGCATGGACTGGCTCACCGAGATGACCGGGAGGCCGGTCTGGATGGCAACGCGCTCCGCTGTGCGGTGGCGGGTGCCGGATTCCTGGGTTTCGATGGTGTGGTCGGGAACGAGCTGGACGGCGGCGCGCAGGATGTTGCTCGCGTCCTTGTCGCAGACGATTGCACCGTCCATTTTCGCGAGTTCCCGGAGGCGGGTCGGCGAGAAATCGATACCGATGTCGAAGCCTCCCGAGCAGATCGCATCCACGGTGCGGTCGAATCCGAGGACGATCAGCGCACCCGTCCTGCCCCGCAGGATTCTTTCGAGCCCGTCCCGGAGGGCGGTGCCGGGTGCTACACGAGCGAGGGTGGCCTTCAGCGAGTCCTCGGGACTGCGAACCATGGCCCAATCCTTTCAAAATTCACGCTGCCGGCCGACACGTTCGGGCAGCCTCAGGTCGGAGGCGCCAGGCAGGCAGCGGCCGCATGTTTTCCGCACAGCCGAACCTAATACTAGTGGTCTGGCGGTGGATCCCTGATATCGGTTCGAAGCGACGACTAGAAGAGCAGGGTCAGCGCCTCGGTCAGGGTGGATACTTCCCGTACCGTGAAGCCTTTCGGGATGGGCCCGGGTCCATTGGGCGACGCCGGTACCACGGCATGGGTGAAGCCGAGCCGCTCCGCTTCCTGGATTCGCCGTGCGATCCCGGGCACCGGACGCACTTCGCCGGCCAGCCCCACTTCCCCGAAGGCGATGAGCTGGGAGGGCAGGGGCTGGTCCGTTTTGGCTGACGCAATCGCGAGGGCGACGGCGAGGTCGGTGGCGGGTTCCCCCAGTTTGACGCCGCCGACGGTGGCGACGTAGCTGTCATCCTTGTGCAGGCCCATCGATGCCCGGCGCTGCAGGACCGCCAGCAACATGGCGACCCGCGCACTGTCGAGTCCGCTCGTCGCGCGCCGGGGCTGGGACGTCGCTGATTCGGCGAGCAACGCCTGCACTTCGGCAAGCAGCGGGCGCCGGCCTTCGAGGGTGACCGTGATGCACGTTCCCGATACCGGGTCCTTGGTCCTGGATACGAAGAGCCCACTGGGGTCGGCGAGGCCTTCAACTCCGGCATCGGTCAGGTCGAAACAGCCCACGTCATCGGTGGGGCCGTAGCGGTTCTTCACCGCGCGGAGCAGACGCAGCCGGGAATGCCGCTCGCCCTCGAACTGGCACACCACGTCCACTAGGTGCTCGAGGAGCCGCGGCCCGGCGATAGAGCCGTCCTTCGTCACATGGCCCACCAGGATCGTGGTCATATTCTTTGATTTCGCCACATTGATGATCGACGCCGCTACCTCGCGCACCTGGGTCACTCCACCTGCGGTGCCGTCGACGGCCGAGCTGCTGAGGGTCTGGACCGAATCGACGACCAGGAGGGAAGGGTTGAGCTTCTCGACCTGGCCGAGGGCCTGGCCCAGGTCAGTCTCGGCGCTCAGGTAGAGGGTGTCCGCAACTGCGTCGATCCGCTCGGCACGTAGTTTGACCTGGGCGGCCGATTCCTCTCCCGTGACGTACAGGACATCCCTCCCAAGGTTTGCCACGCGCGCGGCGACATCAAGCAGCAGGGTCGACTTCCCGACCCCCGGTTCGCCCGCAAGGAGGATGACAGCACCGGGCACCAGTCCGCCGCCGAGCACGCGGTCGAGCTCGTCCATCTTTGTGGGCTGGAAGGCGGCAGTGGTTGCATCCACGTCGGCAATGCGCTGCGCGGGCCGCACGACGGTGGCCGCCGCCGTCGTCCGAGCGACCGGCTGGCCGGTTTCCTCGACCGTGCCCCACGCCTGGCACTCACCGCATCGGCCCACCCATTTTGCCGTTGTCCACCCGCACTCGGCACAGCGGTACCCGGGAGTGTTGTTCCGGCCTGCGCGCGTTGCCGTAGAGCTCTTTGTTGCCATTCGTTCAGCGTACCTGCGCTCTCTGACATCGCCGGATCGGCGGCCACCCTCGCAGCGGAGCCCCGATGCATGGGACTTCGTGCTCCGACACCCGTCCCTGAACCTGATGGTTGTTTTGACTGAACCAAAACAACCGATAGGCTTGGGTCATGGCGTTCACAACCGACTCTCCAACCGGTACGGACCTGCTTCGGCAGTCGATCCGTAACTCAGGGTTGAAGGTCACTGCGCCTCGTGTCGCAGTGCTGGAAGTGCTGCGGCAGAACCCGCATTCAAGTGCGGAGCAAATTTCGGCGAAGGTGCAGGATGTCCTCAGCGGCTCGTCCACCCAGGCCGTCTACGGAATCCTCGCTGCCTTTACGGGGGCAGGGCTCGTACGGCGTTTCGATCCGCCGGGCTCGGCGGCGCTCTTCGAGTGCAGGGTGGGAGACAACCATCACCACCTGTTGTGCGTGCAGTGTGGAGCGGTCAAGGACGTCGACTGCGTGATCGGACAAGCGCCCTGCCTGACTCCGTCAGATAGCGCGGGGTTCACCGTCTTCGCGGCAGAAGTCACCTTCAACGGCCTCTGTCAGCCGTGCCGGGTTCAAGCTGCGGCCGAACCCACTTCCTGAGCACTACCGAACCCGGTGAGAATTCCGACCGCCACTCCGTGTTGCATGCTGCCCAAATGCTGGCACCGCAAACGTCCATATCCGTTAGTCGACAACCGTCCGAGCGCAAGCCGGACACCACCAAGGAGCCACCATGACCCTTCTCGATCGCACACCAACCGTCTCCCGCGATGCACCGGCCCGCCCTCACCAGCCGCTGCCTCTCGCGCCCCTCGGCGGCAGTTACGTCAGCCGTGGAGCCACCACAGCAGATGGCGAGGGAACCTACGTCACCGCAGGCTCGTCCTTGTCGCCATCCGGCCGTGGAACCTACGTCACAACCGCCAGTCCCTCGCGCTTCAGCAACCCGGGCCGGTACACGTATTCGAACTGGAGCGCTCGCTAGGAGCGTGGAAGTGCGGTTCGGTCAAGAACGTGATCGACCCGCAAAGGGAATGCCCCCAACGGGCGCACGTGCGGGGTTCGCTCGGATATCGGACGGAGTGGAGTGAGCCAGAACCGCAGGTTTCGTGGAAAGTTGATGCCGTTGTCCCACGTGCCAATGCCCAACTGAAACCGAACAATTCCGCCCTGCAATGCGTGAGGCTGCATAGCGTCGAAGGTTCTTATTGAGCCGGTGCAAGGTTACGTCCCGCTGAGTGGTGGAGTTTTCTCGACACCGTGCGGGTCAGTTCTTTGATTATGCTGCAGTGAGTTCTGGGAGCAAAACTGTTTCCT
>NZ_JADOUU010000005.1:0-231493 GCF_015751955.1 Arthrobacter sp. CAN_A214 | reverse complement strand
ACGATATGGGGGGCCGTCGGGATGTTGATATCACCGAGATGGAAGGGATACACAGTGTTCCCCTTCGCCTTCCAGGCAGCCGCGGCCTGGGCGACGCTGAAGGCAGTCTCAGTGCCCAGACGGTCAAGTCGGTGCGCGAGTTGCTGCATACCGTTCCACTCCTCAATAGGGCTCTCGAATTTTGGCGACAATTGTTGGTGCTGTGCTCTTGAATATACTCATCCGTCGTTGCTGGGGAAGGGGATTCCTAGCACTCGATGACGTGGACGGGGATGACGCGCAGGGCGAGGCCGCCAACGGGGTCACAGGTCAAATGCTTCGGCCGGCGAGGGTGACGCCAGCCAGGTAATTGGGAACATCGGCGGGGGCTACCTCGCTGACAGGTGGCCATTGTCCATCGAGGATCGTGCGCGGGTTTCAGCTGGAACGGACGATAGGTCCAACCCCTGTGCGAGGTGGGACCTATCGTCCGGATTCCGGGCGGCTACTTTTTGGTTGTTGGTCCGAACATCGCGTCGATGTCAGCCATTTCCATGTCGGCGGTGGCCTGGATCAGTTCCAGCAGTTCCGGGTCGAGTCCGGGGGCGAACTCTTCCAGACGCTCCGGTGCGATCTCCGAGGGCACGCCTTCGGGGGCCTGCTCGCTGGCATCAAGGTTTGTACCATCCTTCGACGGCGAGAGCCCCTGGTAGATCTTCCCGGCCTCGGACTGGCCCTTGAGGTCGAAGGTGTACTGCTTGCTCTGCAGTCCAAGATCGAGAAGCTTTTTCACCTCCGGGAACTGCTCGGCGTTCGTCTTTGGAATGGGCAGCAGCGACTTCCAGTTCACACCCAGGGTCTCCAGGGCCTTGGCGAACCCGTTCTCATGCGCCTGGTCACGGACGATCAGGTACGAGATAGTGGACCGCGCCGTCTTGTTGTCGGTCATCTCGTACATGCGGCACTTCTGCAGCCGACCGGTGGCCTCGAGCATCAGGTTGTAAAGGAGGTCCAGGGGCAAATTCCCGGAGTTGTAGACATAGCTGCCGCTCCACGGATTGCCCGCCGAGTCCACCGGCAGTGCCCCTTGCGCTCCAACGAGGTAATGGTGGATGTTCCCCTCGGACAGGGCGAGATTCAGTGGGATGGACCCGCCTGCCCCCGGCGTGTCCAGCGGGTCGTCGAGCTTGCCCTGATAGCGCGGCGAACCATCCAGGAGACGGGAAATCGTGGTGCCGATCAGCTCTACGTGGCTGATCTCCTCGGTCCCGATGCCCTGGATCAGGTCGCGGTACGGTTTCGCCGCAGCGCCGCGGAAGTTCATGCTTTGGAACAGGTACTGCATCATGGTGCGCATCTCACCGAACTGCCCGCCCAGGCCCTCCTGCAGGGCATTCGCTGCGGCGGGATCCGGCTCGTCAGGGACGATCTCATTGATCAGTTGCTGGACGTGGAAGAACATATGACCTCCTAGTAGAGGGCGGCAAAGAACCGCCTTACCCACCCTTTACCGCTCACCCTGACACCACAAGGAAAAAATGGAGGCTGGAGCAATCTTGGCTAACCGCGGCGGCCCCCTGTCCATCCCGGCGAAGGATCCGCTATCGAGAAAGCGCGGACGGGTTAGCAAAGCGACCGACTTGCCCGCGAACAATGGGCGAAGAAGCCGCGCTCCGAATCCCAGGCTGAAGAACCAGAGAAAACTGGCGGCGACGGCGACGGCGCCGCCACCCGCCACCGTCCCTACCCGCCGAGTGACATGCCTCAGTGAGAAGTGGCCGGTTCGGTCAGCAAGTGCCGCGACGCGGGAAGAGTCGCTGGGGGTGGCGCTTGTTTTTACCCTTGTTGCCCGCCGCTAGGCACGGCGACGACCTCGAACTGGTGACACGAGCTGCGGGCGTTAGTGCTCCGCTTCTGCGGCAGCTTTTTTGGCGTTCTTCTCGGCGTCCTTCTCGGCACGACGAGCCTCTGTCTCGTGCTGTTCCTCGGCCTTTTCCTGGTGAATGACCTCTGCGAAGAGCTTCTCCATCTCCTTGGCCACACCGGCGGCTGAGGCCGGGTTCTGGCCGGTCACCAGCCGGTCGTCGACCACGACCTTTTCCTCAAAGGCATCAGCGGAGACGTGGGTGGCGCCCTGTTCCTCGAGTCGGTCCGCCAGGAAGAACGGGATGACTTTGTCCTTTCCTGCGGCAACCTCCTCGTCGTTGGTGAAGGCGGCCACCTTCCGGCCATGGACGAGGCGAAGCCCGTTGGCCAGTTCCACATTCAGCAGACCGGCGGGTCCGTGGCAGACCGCGCCCACCAGGCCGCCGGCGTTGTAGACGCTGGCCACCAGATTTTGCAGGCCTTCACTTTCCGGGAAGTCCCACATGGTGCCGTGGCCGCCGACGAGGTAGACGGCGTCGTACTGGTCGGGGTCAACGACGTCGACGCGGGCAGTGTTGTAGAGACCGGCGCGCGTGGTCTCGTCCTTCGTGAAGGCGACCTGGATGGGATCTTTCGAGTCCACCTCGTCACGCGGGGGCTGGCCGCCTTGAATGGATGCGAAATCGACGAAATGCCCGGAATCCTTGAAGACCTTCCAGGGATGTGCGGCTTCGGCTACGTTATAGCCCGTCTTCTCTCCAGTATCACCGATCTCGGAAACGCTGGTCAGTACCATGAGGATTTTCTTCATGAAGTGTTCCTTTCGTCTAGCTTCCACCCTACGCCCGGCCCCATTCGGGGCTTTCCTCACTGTTGCTGACAAGGCGGAGCGCTGCTTGTTCCGCGCCATCACTGCCTGTCGAGGAGATCGGCCACCGGGCATCGCGGTCTACGTACCTCGAGTGAGATTGTGGATTGCGATACGTAGAGTGAAGCATGACCGAAAAGCACTCATGCCGGCCCTCCTGGTTCCTCGATGAGCGCACGTCCCTTGGCCGAGAGAACACCGATGAGGAGCATGTAGCGCACTACGACGAGAAGGAAGACGCTGACGCAGCGGCCGAGGTCGAATGGTTGCGCGGACTCGTTCCGGGTCCGAACAGCACGGTGATCGACTTGGGGGCAGGGACCGGTCAGTTCTCGCTTCTCGCCGCTCGGCAGTGGGCCAACGTGATCGCTGTAGACCCATCTCCTGTCATGCTCCATGAGCTTCGCCGCAAGGTCGCGGCCGCCAACGCACGCGTAGCCGTAGTCGAGGGCGGGTACCTCACCTTCGACTGGCCAGCGGCGGACGCCGATCTGGTGTACTCCCGCTACGCGCTGCATCATCTTCCGGACTTCTGGAAGGCACTGGCGCTTGACCGAGTACGAACAATGTTGCGTCCGGGCGGCATCCTCCGGTTGTGGGACATTGTCTACAACTTCCCAGCCTCGGAGGCTGTTGATCGCATCGAACACTGGTGCTCGACTGGCTACTCTTCGGAAGAGGGTGGTTGGACCCGTGCAGACCTCGAAGAGCATGTGACGGACGAGCACTCGACATTCACCTGGCTGTTGGAACCCATGATGCTCCAGGCCGGCTTCACAATCGAGGAAGCTGTGCACAGCGACAATGGGATCTTCGCTAAGTACCTGCTTCGTGCGGTCTGAGCGCCGGGCCCTACTTCGCTAGGACCAGAACCGTCCACTGGAACCTGGATGAGGTCAGTCCGACAGGGGAACGCCTGAGACGATGTCTGCGATTCTCGCGTGGACCTGGACCGGGTCGACCTGGGCATCACGTTTGGTTTCGGTGGCGTCACCGCCTTCGAGGCCGGGAGTGCGTTCAGTCAGCAGTGTTGGTCCTTCAGGCTCGCACTAGGCCAGAATGAGGACCGTGAGTCTTCGCCATTCCCTTCTCGCCACCCTCGTCGCCGTCCTGTGGGGACTCAACTTCGTCGCCATTGATCTGGGCCTTCACGCCAACGGCCGCGAAGTTCCGCCATTGCTGTTCGTCGCGATGAGGTTTGCCCTGGTGGTATTCCCCTGGATCTTCTTCGTGCGGAAGCCCGACATCAGCTGGACGGCAATCCTCGGCGTCGGACTTTTCATGAGTGCCGGACAGTTCGGGCTGCTGTATCTGGCCCTGGCTCTGGGCATGCCGGCCGGCCTGGCCTCCCTCGTCCTGCAGGCACAGGTACTACTGACCGTTCTGCTCGCTGCCGCGTTCCTCGGCGAGCGCCCCAGCCGGCGCCAGATTCTCGGCGTCGTCCTGGGCGTTGCCGGTCTGGCCGTCGTGGCCCTGGGCCGCAGCTCCGTGGCGCCGCTGCTTCCGCTGATCATCGTGCTCGGAGCGGCCCTTTCCTGGGCTGCCGGCAACGTGATCGCACGCAGAGCCAAAGCGGCATCAGGGCTGGGGCTGGTGGTCTGGTCCGGCGCCGTCGTGCCACTGCCCCTGGCTGGACTCTCCCTCATCATCGACGGTCCGGAAGCTGTCGCAGCAACGCTCACCGATCTTCAGCCCGCCACTGTCGTCAGCGCCCTGTACACAGCCATTTTCGCGTCCCTGATCGGCTACGGCATCTGGAACCACCTCCTCGCGAGATACCCGTCATCTGCCGTGGTCCCCTTCACCCTGCTCGTTCCGGTTATCGGAATGAGTACGGCCTGGCTGGTTCTGCAGGAGAAGCCGACCGTCACGGAGATCGTCGGCGGGCTGCTTCTCCTGGGAGGAGTGGCCACAGCAGTGCTCACCGGCGGCCGTGACCGCACCCAACAGCCACAGCCCGTTCCGCAGCCTCCTCTGGTCACTCCACCGCCAGCGGGCAGTCGGAGGGCTTGAACGTCAGGCGGCTCGCAGTGCCCTATCGTGACGAACCGGCCTCAGGCGGTGGTCAGCTCCCGTGTTGCGGCCCGCGACTTGGCGCTCGCGGCAACGATCTCGGCCATGTACGGAGCGACGACGGCCGAGCTGACGCGGCAGTCCGCCAGGAACACGCCGTCCGCTCCGGAATGGAGCCAGGTACGGAGCTGGTCGAGGTCGCCCAGGGTGCGGATGGTCGCGCCGTCGGCCCCGAGGGAACGGGCCATCCCCGCGAAGTCGACGTCGGGAATTGCCATCGGCTGCTGGGTCACGCCCTGAATGCCGTACTGGTGGATCTCCGCACCGTAGGCAGCGTCGTTGAACACCACGATCACGCCCCTGCGGACGGTGCGCACTACTGACTCGAGGTCGGCCAGCGCCATCAGGAGCCCGCCATCGCCGGTCACCAGCACCGTTGTGGCGGCGGGCGCAGCTACTGCGGCTCCCACCGCGCTCGCGAGGCCGAGACCGATGCTCTGGTAAGCGGTACCGACCATCTGCAGCGCGTGTGGACCGGCCACGTCCCAATACATGGGGGCCCAGCCGATGAAGTGTCCGCCGTCCTGCACCACGATCCGGTCCCGGGGCAGGATGTCCTCGAGGGCAGCCGCGACGCTGCGCGGGTCCAACCGGCCATCGAGTGCCATTCCGTTGCCCAGTGGCCGTGGGGTGAGCGCAGCTACGCGCCGGGCGGAGGAGGCCCGCCAGTTATCGGCGGGGGGATGGTCGGGAAGCAGCCGGGACAGCGCTTCCATTGTTGCCAGCGCATCGCCCTGCAGGAAGCTGTCCACGCGCGGGTGGGTGGGTACTTCGGCGGTATCGATCTGGAGAACGGAGGCGGATTTCCCGAGGAGCTCTCCGAAGCGCATGGTGAACTGGGTCAGCCGGGCCCCGACCACCAGGACGACGTCGGCCTCCGCCATGAGCTCTGCGGCCTCCTCGATGCCGAATCCCCCGGCGATCCCCAGATCCGAATCCTGGGAGAACAGGCCGCGGGCCAGGGCCGTGCTGCAGGTCAGGGCACCGAGTTTGTCCGCCACCAACTGCAATTCGTCGCCGGCGCCGGAGAGGTGCACTCCGCGCCCGGCCAGGAGAAGGGGCCGTTTCGCTGCGGTCAGCAGTGACGCGGCGGCCGCCAAAGTTCGGGCACTGGGAAGTGCAGGTGCCGCGGGAGAAGGGTAAGGGAGGAGCTGTTCCTCCGGTGCCGGGGTAGTGGCGGCGTCGTAGGGAATGGCGAGGACGACGGCGGTGCGGTGCTGCAGGGCGTGGGCAACGGCCTGCCGGGTGATGGCGGCAGGATTCTCGGGAGTCACGGTGAAGGTGGGAGCGCCGACTGCGGCGGCGATGGCGGTCTGGTCGACATCCCAGGACCGTGCTCCGGCGGCCGGCGCGTCACCGGTGACCAGGACTACGGGAATCTGCGCCTGGACCGCTTCGGCCAGCCCGGTGATGGCGTTGGTGAATCCGGCTCCGTAGGTGGTGGTGGCTGCCGCCAGTCTTCCCGAGACACGGAAGTAGGCGTCGGCGGCCGGGACGGCACCGCCCTCATGACGGACCGCCGTGAACTTCATCCCGACGGCCTCCGCTGCGTCGAGGAAATAGGCATTGCCGTTCCCCATGACGCCGAAGATGTCGGACGTGTGGTCGGCGAGGATCTGGGCGACGCGGAAGGATACGGTGAAAGGGGCCACGGGAACTCCTGGAGATACAAATGGTCTGGTTGCCATATGTGTCTACGGAGTGCGTCCGATATTGCCCTTTTTGAGGGCACTGGTGGAATCCACCTGACGACCGAGGGTACGACAGCCGTGGCTTGGGTGACAAGTCGCCGGGGAGCGGTCAATAGCTGCCGTGGGCGCCGCCGTCGTTGGCGCGATCCTCCGGGGACGGAATGTATTCGGCGGCGAGTGCTTCGGAACCGCGCGCCAGCAGGGCTACATCGGCACCCACCAGCACGAAAGCGGCCCCGGCGGCCAGGTAATGGTGTGCGGTGGCGGGGTTGAAGGCGTTGACGCCTGCCGGTTTCCCGGCGCGCCGGGCTGCTGCGAGGCAGTGCTCGACGGCGGTGCGCACCTGCGGATGTTCCTGCTGGCCGAGCAGCCCCAGCGAAGCGGCGAGGTCCGAGGGCCCCAGGAAGATGGCGTCCACGCCCTCCACCGCGAGGATGTCCTCCACGGCGTCCACCGCCGTGCCTGATTCGATCTGGACGGTGACGCTGATGGTATCGCCGGCCCGGGCGAGGTACTCCGGAATCCGGTTCCACCGCGCAGCCCGCGCCAATGCTGAGCCTACGCCGCGCACACCAGAGGGCGGATACCGGGTGGCAGCGACGGCGGCTTCAGCGTCGGCTACCGAGTTCACCATGGGGACCAGCAGGTTCTGCACACCCAGGTCGAGGTACTGCTTGATGACCACGGGATCGTTCACCGGGGGCCGGACCAGCACCTGGATCGGGTAGCCGTGCACGGCCTGGAGCTGGGCGAGGATGGATTCGAGTCCGTTGGGGCTGTGCTCGGCGTCGATGAGCAGCCAGTCCAGGCCCGATCCGGCGCAGATTTCGGCGATCAGGGGGCTGCCGGAGCACACCCACATGCCCGCCAGCGGACGGTCGGCCGCAGCGAGGCCGGTGGCGAAGGTGGGGCTTAGTCGAACCGGCATGTGATGGCTCCCAATGGTCCGTAGTCGGCGTGAATGGTGTCGCCCCTGGAAACCCAGAGCGGGCGGGTGAAGGACCCGGCGAGGATGATGTCGCCGGCCTTCAGGCCGTCCCTGTGGGCGGCGATCTTGTTGGCGAGCCAGTGCACGCCGGCGGCCGGATGGTCGAGGACCCCGGCGGCCACCCCGGTCTCCTCCACCGTCTGGTTCTTGTAGAGGATGGCCGAGATCCAGCGGAGGTCGACGGCGTCCGGGCGGACGGGATTGCCGCCCACCACCATGGCGCCCATGGCTGCATTGTCCGCGATGGTGTCCACGAACGTCCTGTCCGCCATTTCGATGCGTGAGTCAAGGATCTCCAGGGCCGGAACCACGTAGTCCGTGGCGTTGAGGACGTCGAAGATGGTGCAGCCGGGGCCGGTCAGGTCCTTCTTGAGGACGAAGGCCAGTTCGACTTCGACCCGCGGATGGCTGTACTGGTCCCACGCCACGGAGCAGCCGGTCTCCAGCACCATGTCGTCGAAGATGGCGCCGTAGTCGGGTTCGGTGATGCCGGTGGCCTGTTGCATGGCCCTGGACGTGAGGCCGATCTTCCGGCCCACGAGTTTCCGGCCGGCGTCCTCGTTGCGGTGGCGCCAGAGCCGCTGGACGGCGTAGGAATCCTCCACCGTCATTTCCGGATAGCGGGCCGTCAAGCGTGGAATCGGAACCCGGCTGCGGCCGGCCTCCAGCAGTTCATCGGCGATGGCCTCGATCGTTGCGTCGTCCATCATGGCTACAGCTGCGCCCCGAGCTTGAAGCCGATCCGGTCCCCGTCGGGACTCTCGGCGTCCTTCCGGGTGTAGGAGAAGCCGTCGGCACCCACTGTGACTGCCATTTCGCTGTTCTCGGTGCGTTCGTGCACGGGCTGCGGATTCCCGTCGAGGTCCAGGACGAGCGAGGCCTCGGTGTACCAGGAGGGCACGACGGCGTTGCCCCACCAGTCGCGGCGCTGGTTGTCGTGCACGTCCCAGGTGACGGTGGGGTTGTCCGGGTCGCCGGTGTAGTAATCCTGCGTGTAGATCTCGATCCGGTGGTTGTCGGGGTCCAGGATGTAGAGGTAGAAGGCGTTGGACACACCGTGGCGTCCGGGGCCGCGTTCGATCCGGTCCGAGATGCGCAGGGCGCCCATCTTGTCGCAGATCTGGATGATGTTGTGCTTCTCGTGGGTGGCGAAGGCGACGTGGTGCATCCGGGGACCGTTGCCGCCGGTCAGGGCGGTATCGTGCACCGTCTGCTTGCGGTGCATCCACACGGCGTAGGAAACGCCGTCGGAATCCTGGATGTCCTCCGAGACGCGGAAGCCGAGGTCCTCGAGGTATGCCCGCCCCCGCGGGACGTCGGGGGTCACCTGGTTGAAGTGATCCAGGCGGACCAGTTCCCCGGCGGAGTAGAGGTCATAGCGCTGCGTGAGACGCTCCACATGCTCGACGTCGTAGAAGAACTCGTAGGGGAAGCCCAGGGGGTCCTCGACACGGACCGAATCGCCGATGCCTTTGGTGAAGCCATCCCTACGGCGCTGGGTGCGGCAGCCCAGTTCCCGATAGTAGGCCTCGGCGGCATCGACTTCGGCCGGTGACCTCACGCGGTAAGCGAAGGCTGCCACGGCTGCGATCGGTCCCTTGCGGAGCACCAGGTTGTGGTGGATGAACTCCTCGAAAGAGCGCAGGTAGATGGCGTTTTCATCTTCTTCCGTGACGTGCAGACCCAGGAGGTCGACGTAGAACGCGCGGGAGGCGGCGAGGTCGGTGACCACGATCTCCATGTAGGCGCAGCGAACGATGTCCGGCGCGGGAACGGAAGGTTTGGGGACGTTGCTCATGAGTTCTCTCTTCTTCGAGGCGGGGCGGGGGAAACTACCCCTCGAGCTGGGCTGCAGCTGAACCGTTGACACTTCCAAATCGAGGCGTATGGACGGAGCCGAGGCTGATGTGCACGGCTTGCTGGTCGGTGTAGAAGTCGATGGACCGGTAGCCGCCTTCGTGGCCCAGGCCCGAGGCCTTCACGCCGCCGAACGGGGTGCGGAGGTCGCGGACGTTGTGGCTGTTGAGCCACACCATGCCGGCTTCGACGTTCGAGGAGAACGTGTGCGCGCGGGTCAGGTTCTGCGTCCAGACGTAGGCGGCCAGCCCGTAGCGGGTGTTGTTGGCCAGGGCCAGCGCTTCGTCGTCGTTCTCGAAGGGGGTGATGGTCACGACGGGACCGAAAATCTCCTCCTGGAAGATCCGCGCATCCGGGGCGACGTCGGCGAACACCGTGGGGGCGATGTAGTTGCCTTCGGGCAGGTTCTCCGGACGTCCGCCGCCCGCCAGCAGGCGGCCCTCGGACTTGCCGATCTCCACGTACGAGGCCACCTTGGCGAAGTGCTCGGGGTGCACCAGTGCACCGACCTCGGTCCGAGGGTCGTGCGGATCACCGACGACGATGTTCCTGGCACGGGCGGCGTACTTCTCGCAGAACTCGTCGTAGATGGCGCGTTCCACGAGGATGCGGGAGCCGGCGGTGCAGCGTTCGCCGTTGAGCGAGAACACTCCGAACAGCGCGGAATCGATGGCCGCATCCAGATCGGCGTCGGCGAACACGACGCACGGTGACTTGCCGCCGAGCTCCATGGACAGCCCCTTGAGGTTCTCCGCGGCGTTCCGGAAAATGGTCTGGCCCGTGGTCGTCTCGCCGGTGAAGGAAATCAGCGGCACGTCGGGGTGCTTGACCAGTGCGTCGCCGGCCTCTTCACCCAGGCCGTTCACCATATTGAACACCCCGTCCGGCAACCCGGCTTCCGAAAAGATCTTCGCCCACAGAGATGCGGACAGGGGAGTGAATTCGGCGGGTTTGAGGACCACCGTATTGCCCGTCGCCAGAGCCGGGGCGAGCTTCCAGGACTCGAGCATGAATGGGGTGTTCCACGGGGTGATGAGCCCTGCGACGCCGATCGGCTTGCGGTTGACGTAGTTGATCTGCGAACCGGGGACCTTCATGGCGTCGTCGAACTGGGCCACGATCAGGTCCGCGAAGAACCGGAAGTTCTCCGCCGCGCGTCGGGCCTGGCCTTTCGCCTGGGTAATGGGCAGGCCGGTGTCGAAGCTCTCCAGTTCTGCGAGGCGCTCTTCCTGCGCTTCGACGGCGTCGGCGATCCGATTCAGGACCCGGGAACGCTCGCGGGGCTTCATCTTCGGCCACGGGCCGTTGAGGAACGCGTCGCGCGCAGCGGCCACCGCCAGGTCGACGTCTTCCTTCTGGCCGGCGGCGGCCGTGGCGTAGTTGGTGTTGGACACCGGGTCCAGGACATCGAACGTCTCTCCACCCACCGAATTCACGAATCCACCGTTGATGTAGTGCTGGATGTGCGTGGGCAGGTCTTCGGGCACGTACTGGGTTCCGGTCTTCTCTGCAGTGAACATCATCGGCTTTCCTTCGTGCTGTCGGATCGAACGGTCGATTGCGGCCTGGGCCGGGTAGGGGTCGAGGGTCGCGCGGCGGGGCGGGCCGGAGCTTCGAGCTCGTCCACCCCGGCTGCTTCACTCATCGGCCCTGCGCGCTTCCCATTCCTGGTACTTTCCCCGCCACTCGGTGTTCAACGGGTACAGGCCGTCCACGCTGTTGCCCTGTTCCACCATCTCCGTGATGAACGTTTCCTCGCGTTCCTGGGCGATGGACTCGTCCGCCACTTCCCCGGCCAGCGCGGGCGGGATCACCAGGATGCCGTCGGCGTCGGCCACGATGATGTCCCCGGGCTGCACGGTCGCGCCGCCGCACGCGATGGTGATGTCGGTATCCCAGGGGATGTGCCGGCGCCCCAGAACGGCGGGGTGCGGGTTGGCGTAGTAGGTGGGCAGCTCCATGGCCGCCACGGCGGAGAAGTCCCGGACACCGCCGTCGGTGATGATGGCGGACGCGCCACGGACCTGGGCACGCAGGGCGAGAATGTCGCCGATGGTTCCGGTGCCCTTCTCGCCGCGGGCTTCCATCACCAGGATCTCGCCTTCATTGACCGAATCGATGGCCCGCTTCTGCGCGTTGAAGCCTCCGCCGTGGGTCTTGAAGAGATCCTCCCGGTTGGGGACGAAGCGCAGGGTGCGGGCCAGGCCGACGACCCGCTTTTCCGGCCGGGTGGCGGTGAGGCCGTCGATGCTGACGTTGTTGAGGCCTCGTTTGCGCAGCTGGGAGGAAAGCGTTGCCGTACACACGCTTTCGAGCTTTGCCTTCAGCTCGGCGCTCAGCGCGGGAGGCTGTGCGGGAGGCATTTCTGGCAGGCCGGCGGCCTCGCGTGACCCGTAGGCCTCCTCCCGCTGCGCGTCGTCGGCCCGGGGTCGGGCACCGAAATCCGTGAACGGCGTCGACCCTTCCACCACCCTGGTGATCAGCCGCCCGGTGGTGAATTCGGCCCCGCTGACTTCCACCTCGATAACGTCGCCGGGTTGGGCGACCGACGCCCCGGCCGGCGTGCCGGTGAGGATGATGTCCCCCTTGTCGAGGGTGAGCAGCTGCGAAAGGTCAGCCACCAGGCGCGTGAAGGGGAAGAGCAGGTCTTCAGTGGTGTCGTCCTGGACCACCTCGCTGTTGTGCCGGGTGCGGATGCGCAGTCCGGCGGGGTCGACGGCATGTGCCGGGATGAGCGCCGGACCTACCGGGGTGAAGCCGTCCCCGCCCTTGGAGCGGAGGTTGGAGCCCTTGTCCGCATAACGGAGATCGTAGACTCCGAGGTCATTGCTCGCGGTGACCCATTCCACGCGGCTCCAGGCGTCCTCGATGCTGACGCGGCGGGTGCGCTCGCCGATGATGAGGGCGATCTCGCCCTCATAGCCGAGCAACTCGCAGCCGGCGGGCCGTTCCACGATGGACCCGCTCCGCGACAGTGAGGAGGAAGGTTTCAGGAAGTAGGAGGGCTGGGCCGGGGTGCGTCCACGCTGGGCGGCACGGCTGGGGTAGTTGATGTGGACGGCGATCACCTTGCGGGCTGCCGCCAGGGTGTCATCATTGACCTGCTTCAAAGCTTCTCCTTACGTCCGGTTGCTCACGAGATCCGGGTCTGCGGTGCGTGCATGAGGTAGCGCATCGGGCGGAACTTCCTCGGGCCGTCGGGCCGACAGGAGGGGCGCGAAGAATCCGGCGAGCTCCGCCGTCGCCGTCAGCGGCAGGACGTCGGCCACGTACTGGTCCGGCCTTACGACCACGACGACGCCGTCGCGGTCGATGCCGCGCAGGTCGAAGATGTCTGCTGCCGGGTCGACGGCGTAGACGTTCTCGAGGTAGGTGAGGTGGAATGGACCCACCTGCGGCTTGAACACAGCCGGTACGGCTCCGATGTCGATGTTCGCGTGGTCCTGTTGATAGATCACCTTGACGTCGAACCATGCGTTCCGGTCAGCGCCCGACGGCGTCGCGGCCAGGGGCGAGTCCGGCGAGTTCGCGATCCAGTCGGCGAAGTCCGCCACGGGTGACGGGTCACCTTGCTGTTCCGCTCCCTGCACCCCCGGTTCGGGCTGTGGTCTGCTTGGCAGCGCCGCGTCGGCGAAGACGTAGATGCGCCAGCGGCCGTCTGCCCTGGCCTGGTGGCCGAGGTGCACCGGATTGGTGTCGCAGACCCGCACCACGGGCGCGGACTTGAAGCGCTTGCCGAGGGCGAACCCGGTGGCCAGGTCCTGGTACTCCGGCGTCGCGACAAGGATGGAGGGCGCGTACTGGGTCCGGAAGCCGGCGGGGAACTCGGCAGTACGCACGTAGAAGTCCTCGAGTTCCGAGGGGTTCTCGAACTCCTCGGGCTTCTTCGCCATGAGTGTGGACCACTCCTTGTCGAAGTGGATGAGGTCCTCGGCGATGACCTGGCGCTCGGCCGAGTACGTGGACAGCAGGCTCTCCGGGCTGCGGCCCTCGAGCACGTGCCCGAGCTTCCACCCCAGGTTGAAGCCGTCCTGCATCGAGACGTTCATGCCCTGGCCGGCCTTGGCGCTGTGCGTGTGGCAGGCGTCGCCGGTGATGAACACGCGCGGCGTACGGGAGCCGAGTTCCTCCGGGAGGACGTCGTCGAACCGGTCGGTGAGCCGGTGGCCCACCTCGTACACGCTGTGCCAGGCGACGCTGCGGACGTCGAGTGTATAGGGGTGGAGGATGGCGTTGGCCTTGGCGATGATCTGCTCGATGGTCGTCCCGCGCACGGCCCCTTTGCCGTCCGGATCGACCTCTCCGAGGTCGACGTACATTCGGAAAAGATGACCGCCTTCGCGCGGGATCAGCAGGATACTGCCGCCCGTGCCGGACTGGATGGCACACTTCAGCCGGATGTCGGGGAAGTCCGTACTCGCCAGGACATCCATGACGCCCCAGGCATGGTTGGCCTGGTCGCCGGCGAGCGTGCAGCCGATCGAGTCCCGAACCTTGCTCCGTGCGCCGTCCGCGCCGACCACGTACTTGGCTCGAACAATGCGCTCCTTGGCTTCGCCCGGGTCGGCCGTGGAAAGGAGCCGCACGCTGACCGGGTAGGCGTCGTCGCCGGTGACGTCGAGGCTGACGAATTCGAAGCCGTAGTCGGGGGACATACGCGTGGGCGAGTTCGCCATGAACTCGGCGAAGTAGTCCAGTACGCGGGCCTGGTTGACGATGAGGTGCGGGAACTCGCTGATCCCCGTAGCGTCGTCGACGGCGCGGGCGGCGCGGACGATGCGCGAAGAATCTTTCGGGTCCGGCTTCCAGAACGCCATTTCGGTGATCCGGTAGGCCTCGGCGGTAATCCGCTCGGCGAAGCCGAAGGCCTGGAAGGTCTCCACGCTCCGGGCCTGGATGCCGTCGGCCTGGCCGATGGCCAGGCGCCCACTCCGACGCTCCACAATGCGCGTGGTGATACCGGGGAACTGGGACAGTTGCGCGGCTGCCAGCATGCCGGCGGGTCCGCTGCCGACGATGAGCACGTCGACCTCCTCGGGAAGCACCGCGGGCCGGTTGATGCCGACGCCGGCAGCCGGCTGGACACGCGGGTCCCCGGATACGTAACCGTGGTGATGGAACTGCACGGGCTTTCCTCACTTCGTCGTGTGGCTGGGCGTCGCTATCGATTGGTGTTCGATAAAAGGAAGCCGCGTTCGATAATCGAAACAGGAGGTCAGCTCAAAATTGTACGCCAGACCTTCCATGCGTGACAAGCACTTTTGAGGAGCGGAACCGGGCACAGGTCGGCCGTAGGCGTCGTATCGGTGAAGCTGCATTCTCGGGAGCCGGTCATCCGACATTCTCAGGTTCAGCAACCGGACCGGGCTGCTCGGGACCGGCGGATTCGCACAACGCACCGTTATGCCGCCTGTTCGGCCAGTCTCCGAGGGCAGCTGGCTCAGTACCACCCGGGTTCGAACCGGAAGATTACTCAACGACGCCGGGTCGAACGCACCCCTTGGCTGTCCGAGCGCGCTGGTGCGGAGGGTGCAGCCGCGGAGGATTGCGGAGCACGCCGTGCGTCAGGTCCCTAGAGCCGGGGCAGATAGACCGCCGCTTCCTCGTGCGAAAGCCCCGTCGCTTCGAGGAGGTCGACGATCAGGGGCCGGAAAAGTAGGATGAGTGCTTCCCCTTCGAGCCGCTGGACGTGCAGGGTTCGAGGATGGAGGTCCGTGGCGACGGCGGCGAGGTCATTGCGCGCCGAGCGAAGGTTGGCCCGGCGCTCGGCACCGTCCGCCGTCGATAGGGCACGGGCGAGCCTATCCACCGCATCGGCGGTGTCCTCGAGGATCTGGGTGAGCGAGGCAATCGCCTCGTCGGTCAGTGCGGCGTGGTTGATGACGGAGGTGAGGCGGCGCGAGAACACCCTGCTGTTGCGGATCGCGAGGTCTATCGAATCGATTGAACCGCCAAGGGATCCGAGTTCGCTGCGGTGGCGCCAGAACGCAGGGGAGATCCGAGCAATTTCCTTCGCTGCGCGCATGCTGCTCGTCAACCGGTCGAGTTCCGGCTGGGTGTTCCGGGCACGCACCAGCGCGTGCCACGCTGCGGTGGCGTCACTCGAGGTCAGCGCCGAAGCGTTGTCCCGCAGGACTCCCGCCAACTCATTGAGGAGCCCACGCACGTTGGTCTTGGGCTCACGGCGGGGATCACGCGGCAGGACGATCGTGATCACCAGCGCGAACAATCCGCCGACGATCGCGTCCACACTCCTCGTGAAGGGACCGCCGTCGGGCGCAGGCAGCAGCACCACGAGCAACGACTGCAGACCGAACTGGGTGGTGAAGATGGTGCCGCTGTCGAGGAACCGCGCTAGCAGGATCGACACGAAAAGCACGACGGCGGCCTGCCAGAGTCCCGTTCCGAACAGGGTCAGCAGCAGATCCCCCAGGGCGATCCCGAGCGTGCAGCCCACCCCCACCTCCAGCACCCTCCGCAGCCGGGGGTCGCGTGAGAAGCCGAGCGCAATCATCGAGGACGTGGCGGCGAACAGGGGCCCCTCATGTCCGAGCACCTGCTCGGCGAATGCATAGGCTCCCACCGCGCATATCGTCATCTGCAGGGCCGTCACCACCGAAGAGGAACTGCGCTTGAGCCCCACCCGTGTCCTGGAACGTAGGAAGGAGCGGAAGATCTTCAATCCCTTGCGCGGAGGCATGCCCCCAGTCTAGGAGCCTTCCCCAGCTGCAACCTCGAACTATGGGTGAACGTAATGGCCAAGGGCCGTTCACCTTCCGTTCACTTTTCTCCTGCAGTGTCGTTACCTGCGGCGCATAGCTTCGAGGATGTACAAAAACGCGTACCTCCCGATTCGGGTGCACTTGACGCACGACTAGACATAAACCCTGGAAGGGGCAACATTTCGTGAAGGCTCTTCGCTTTGGCCGCGCAGCGGCAGTAATTTCGGTAGCTGCGCTGGCACTGACGGCCTGTGGTTCTGACAATGCGACAAATCAACCCGAGCCGGAGGGTGGAGCAACATCCTCAGCGGCTGAAGTCACGGGAACGTTGACGGGCGCGGGCGCATCCTCCCAGAACGCGGCCATGACCGCTTGGCAGGCAGGGTTCCAGGCAATGCAGAGCGGCGCCAACATCCAGTATTCGCCTGATGGATCAGGAGCGGGCCGCGACGCCTTCCTCGCGGCCGGCGTTCAGTTCGCCGGGTCGGACGCCTACCTCGACGACGAAGAGTACGAGGCTTCGAAGGAAGTCTGCGGGCCCGACGGTGCGATCAACATCCCCGCCTATGTCTCACCGATCGCCGTCGCGTTCAATCTTCCCGGCATCGATTCGCTGAACCTCGACGCCCCCACGATCGCCTCGATCTTCCGCGGCGAGATTCCGAACTGGAACGATGACGCCATCGCCGCCCAGAACGAGGGCGTGGAACTGCCCGACACTCCGATCACGGTGGTCCACCGTGCCGATGAATCGGGCACCACGGAGAACTTCACCGAGTACCTCGCTGCTGCAGCTCCGGAGGTCTGGGCGGATGAGGCATCGGGCGATTGGCCGGCAGAAATCGTGGCCGAGAACGCCCAGGGCACCAACGGCGTGGTGTCGACCACCACGGCTACCGAGGGTGCCATCACCTACACCGATGCCTCCGCCGTCGGCGATCTCGGGCAGGCGCTCGTGAAGGTTGGCGAGGAATACGTCGAACTGAGCCCCGAAGCCGCCTCGCGGGCGGTCGAGGTTGCGACCCCCGTGGATGAGGGCCGTGCGGAAGGGGACATGTCCCTCGATCTGGAGCGCGACACCACGGAATCCGGGGCCTACCCCATCGTGCTGATCTCCTACCATATCTACTGCACCTCGTATGAGGATCAGGAGACGGTGGACCTCGTCAAGGCCTTCGGTTCCTATGCCATCAGCGAGCAGGGCCAGGAAGACGCCGCCAGCTCCGCGGGCAACGCACCCATCTCCGAGGCGCTGCGCGAACAGGCCCAGCAGGCTATCGATTCGATCGCCGTCGCTTCCTAGCTCCATCCGAGCTGCCCCGCCCGGGGAAACCTACCGGGCGGGGCAGCTCGGCTTGTAATGCCGCCGAAGACCGTGAAAACTTACCGAAGCAGCGCCACCATCCGTTCTGAAGGGTTCTCAGTGTCAACCAACAGTCTGACCAGCACGGGGCGAGCCGGCGATTCAGGAGACAAGATTTTCTCCGGAGCCACGCTCGCCGCCGGCGGCCTGATACTGGCGGTCCTCTTCAGCGTTGCGGTCTTCCTGCTCGTGCAGGCACTTCCGACGTTCAGCGCGGACCCCGCGGAGATCACCGGCGGTGCTGGATTCGGCTCGTATATCCTGCCGATCGTCGTCGGCACCGTGATCGCCGCGGCTATCGCTCTGCTGATTGCGACGCCGCTCGGAATCGGCGTCGCACTTTTCATCTCCCACTACGCGCCCCGGCGCCTCGCGCAGGTTTTCGGATACGTCATCGACCTGCTGGCAGCGATTCCCTCGGTGGTGTACGGCGCATGGGGTTACGCCGTCCTGGCGCCACAGCTCGCCATCGCCTACGCCTGGCTCGCCGAGTACCTGGGCTGGATCCCGATCTTCGAAGGCCCCGCCAGCCAGACCGGCCGGACCATGCTCACTGCGGGCATTGTGCTCTCCGTCATGGTGCTGCCGATCATCACGTCGCTGAGCCGCGAGATCTTCCTCCAGACACCCAACCTGCATGAAGAGGCAGCACTCGCCATGGGGGCAACGCGGTGGGAGATGATCCGCATGGCGGTCCTCCCGTTCGCCCGACCTGGCATTGTCAGCGCGGCGATGTTGGGCCTCGGCAGGGCTCTGGGTGAAACCATGGCCGTTGCCCTGGTGCTGTCCGGAGGCGCACTTCAGGCGAGCCTGATCCAGTCCGGCAACCAGACCATCGCGGCCGAAATCGCGCTCAACTTCCCGGAGGCCTTCGGCCTGCGGCTGAGCGAGCTGATCGCGGCAGGACTGGTCCTGTTCGTCATCACCCTGGCCGTCAACATCATTGCGCGCTGGATCATCAGCCGCCACAAGGAATTCTCGGGGGCCAACTGACATGACCAGCGCAACTTTGAGCCGTCGCCAGTCCCAGCTGACCAAGGGAAGGCTGCCGCGCTATGCGGTGTGGGTGGTCCTTGGCGCGGCCGTCGTCCTCGCCGCGGCCGTCTCGGCCCTCGTGGGCTTCAGCATCGTCTCCTGGGCGGTGTTCGCGGCAATCTTCTTCGTCGTCGGCGCGACCATCGTCACGGCAACGGTGGAGGGCGGGCGCAAGGCAACTGACTCCCTGGCCACCTATCTTGTCTACGGGTGTTTCCTCCTGGCGCTGCTCCCGCTCCTTTCGGTGATCTGGACCGTCCTCGAGCGGGGGGTGCCCGGTATCTCCTATGACTTCCTGTTCACCTCCATGAACGGGGTGACAGGGGCGGTCGACAACAGCGCCGCCGAAAACGGGACGCCAGTGCTAGGCGGCGCCTACCATGCCGTGATCGGCACCCTGCAGATCACCCTGTGGGCCACACTGATTTCGGTTCCGGTCGGGCTGCTGGCAGCCATCTACCTCATCGAGTACGGTACCGGCGGACCGCTGACGCGGGCCATCACCTTTTTCGTCGACGTCATGACCGGCATTCCATCGATCGTTGCCGGCCTGTTCGCCGCGGCGCTCTTCGGACTCCTGTTCGGGCCGGGCACGCGCACGGGTTTCGTTGCCGCCGTCGCACTCTCCGTCCTGATGATTCCCGTGGTGGTCCGTTCCACCGAGGAGATGCTGAAGATCGTTCCCAACGAACTGCGCGAGGCGTCCTACGCACTCGGCGTCCGGAAATGGCGGACCATCATGAAGGTCGTCATTCCCACTGCGATCTCGGGAATCGCTTCCGGCGTAACCCTGGCGATTGCACGGGTGATCGGCGAGACTGCACCTATTCTGGTAACGGCGGGGTTCGCCGACGCCATCAACTGGAACGTCTTCAGCGGATGGATGAGCACCCTTCCGACGTTCATCTACTACCAGATCCTCACGCCGACCTCGCCGACGAACATCGATGCAAGCACGCAGCGCGCGTGGGCGGCGGCCCTCCTGTTGATCCTCATGGTGATGCTCCTGAACCTGGTGGCCCGTATCGTCGCCCGCATGTTCGCACCCAAGACCAGCCGCTGACAACCCGCGGCAACAACCGATAAGGATTACATGTCCAAGCGAATCGACGTCAAGGACCTCAATGTCTACTACAGCAAGTTCCTTGCCGTGGAGGACGTCAACATCAACATCGAAGCACGTTCCGTCACCGCTTTCATCGGCCCGTCGGGCTGCGGCAAGTCCACGTTCCTGCGCACGCTCAACCGGATGCACGAGGTCATTCCCGGGGCGCGCGTAGAGGGCGAGGTATTGCTCGACGGCGACAACCTCTATGACGCAGCGGTGGATCCCGTCACGGTCCGCAGCCAGATCGGCATGGTGTTCCAGCGCCCCAACCCCTTTCCCACCATGTCAATCCGTGACAACGTGTTGGCCGGGGTGAAACTGAACAATCGGCGGATCAGCAAGTCCGACGCCGACGCCCTGGTGGAGAAGTCGCTGCAGGGAGCGAACCTCTGGAACGAGGTGAAGGACCGCCTCGGACGTCCGGGATCGGGGCTTTCGGGTGGCCAGCAGCAGCGCCTCTGCATCGCGCGGGCCATCGCGGTTTCCCCTCAGGTGATCCTCATGGATGAACCGTGCTCGGCGCTCGACCCCATCTCCACCCTCGCCATCGAGGACCTCATCAACGAGCTGAAGAACGAGTACACAGTGGTGATCGTGACCCACAATATGCAGCAGGCAGCGCGCGTCTCGGACAGAACGGCGTTCTTCAACATTGCGGGCACGGGTAAGCCGGGCAAGCTGATCGAATACGGCGAAACCGCTACCATCTTCAGCAAGCCCGCCGAGAAGGCCACCGAGGATTACGTGTCCGGGCGGTTCGGCTAGGACGCTACAGCAGCGGGCTGAGTGCCAGGAAGAAAATTCCTCCGAGGAGTGCCGTCACCGGGGCGGTGCCCAGCCATACGGCAAGAATCCGGGCCAGTTCCGGCCGGTGCACCGTGGAGAATCGCTGATTGGCCCCGGCGCCGACGATCGCGGAGGTCATCGTGTGCGTGCTGGAGAGCGGCATCTGGAGCGAGATCGCCCCGACGAAGAGCATCGCCGAGCTGACACCCTGCGCCGTCATTCCCCGCAGCGGATCGATGTGCACCAGTCGGTGCGCGAGGGTGTGGGTGATGCGCCACCCCCCGAACAGGGACCCGGTGGCGAGGAGGACGGCGGCGAAAACCTGGACCCACAAGGGCATCTGCGACCCGTTCGAGTATCCGGTCCCCACGAGGGCCAGGAGAATGACCGCCATGGTCCGCTGGCCATCCTGCAGACCGTGGCCCAGGGCGAAAGCGCCGGCAAGGACTGACTGCGCCATACGATTGCCCCCGTTCACCTTGCCGGGAGCACTGTGCCGGAGCAGCCAGGTCGCTGGGAAGACCATCGCGTAGGCCAGCACGTACGCCACCACGGGGGAGAGCAGGAGCGGCAGTGCGATCTGCAGGAGCAACGCCTGGGCCGCCCCGCCCATGGCCTGGCCGTCCGTGAGCTGCGACGCGGCCCCGGCGCCGGCCAGCCCGCCAAGCAGGGCGTGGGTGGACGACGACGGTTTGCCTCGGCGCCACGTGAACAACCCCCAGCAACCCGCGGCCAGCAGCCCGGCGATAAGGATGCCCAGTCCGGCCTGGCCGGATGGCAGGCCGATTGCCGCTTCGGTGAAGAACAGGGCGAGGGAAGTGCTGAGCAGCGCACCCGTGAGGTTGAAAACTGCCACCAGGAGGACGGCGATGGTCGGCGTCAGGGCACGGGTACGGACGGCGGTGGCTACCGAGTTCGAGACGTCGTGGAAGCCGTTGAGGAAGGCGAAACCACCCGCGAGGCACACTACTGCTCCGAGGAGGAGGGGTTCCACCTAGGATTCCTTGACCAGGATGCTGCCCACCTGGATGGCTACCCTGCGGATATCCTTCGTCACGTCGACAAGCTGGTTCGCAACATCCCGGTGGCGGGCGTAGACCAGCGGTTTGTGGTCCCGCAGGAGTTCAGCGCACCAGCTGCGGTGTGTCCTCTCAGCACGCCTGGCCAGGCGGAGGATCTCGATCCAGTATTCCTCGAGTTCATCCATCGAATTGAGCCGCTGCATCGCCGCAGCCGTCAACTCGGCCTGGCGATTGATCACTTCCAGCTGGTCGGCGGCGCGCTGGCTCAGTTTGCTCAACCGGTAGAGGGCGATGAGTTCAGCGGCCCCGTCCAGCTTCTCGATGGCCTCATTGAGCAGCCGGGAGAGGGAGTAGAGGTCTTCGCGCGGAAGCGGATTGATGAAGGATGTCCGCATGGAGGTCAGGAGCGCGAAGTGCAGATCAGTTGACGCGGCCTCGTGCTGATGCAGCTCCTCAGCCAGGCGGTCGTACTCCTCCGTTGTCGCTCCGAGGATCGCTGACATCGTCCCTACGCCGAGAACCAGTTGCCGTGCCATCCTGGACAGGAGTTCAAGCCCTGCGTTCTCCTGCGGAAATAGGCGTAGCTTCACGAAATCTTCCTGGCAAGTTGCGCCCGAGGCTGTCCCTGGAGGCAGAGTAATGGCGTCGAACCGGGAGCGCCTCTCGGCGGAAGGCCGCTCGAAGCGGCTGAGTGTTGAAGCCCGGGGGTTCCACGGTCCGACGCCACTTTTAGTGTTCTCCTCTGCGGCGCCCGTGTCAAGATCAGCAGGGCGCCGGCGGATCAGTCGAGTTCCCCGCGGCGCCAGGACGCTGCAGCATGCTCCAGGTCCTCGGCAGTCTTGATGAGCTGGTGGGAGTTCTTCGTCAAACGGGAGGCATGGGCGCCGTTGCCGGTCTCCGCGGCTTCGGCATGGTTCGTCTGACCGAGGGCAACCACCCGGCAGAAGGCGGCAAAGCGCTCAAGCGCGACGTCGAAATCGCCTTCGAATGCACCGGAGAGGATGGTGTCGGCCATGTCGGTCATTTCGGAGGCACCAGGGGGTTCCGCCACGCCGGCCACCACCTTGGACACCTGCGCCACCTCTTTCCCGGAGGCGAAGTAGGCGGCGATCCGGTCAGGATCACGCTGGGTCGCGGCGCGCAGCGCGTACAGGCGCCACAGCGCGCCCGGCAATGAGCGCGCCGGGCTTTCCGCCCACATCTCGGCGATGGCTTCGAGGCCCTGCTGATCCGCGAGCTCCACGAGGCGGCGGGTTATCTCAGGGTCATCACTTCCCCTGCCGTGATGCACGAGTGCGTGCGCCGACATGTGCGCAGCCTCGGAAACACGTGAGGGATCCACCCCGCCCGCGAAAACCTCGAAATCCACGGGCGCAAACTGCTTGGGCTTGTGGGGCCGTGGGCTCTTGTTCGTATATTCGCCATCCATGCAATGAGAATACTCCTGTGCACTGCCGGCCTGTAGGTTCCACCCTGGCGCAGTGCGGTTGGAGAACGGCTTCCAGCGGACGTGCATCGGGCCTGCGGTGTTTGCGATAAAGTTAGGTGGTCGTTCCGGCTGGTGAGCACCAGCGGGTTCGAGTTGGGCCTTTAGCTCAGATGGTAGAGCATCGGACTTTTAATCCGTGGGTCGAGGGTTCGAGCCCCTCAGGGCCCACTTCCTTCCGGGAAGTGGAAACCCCCGCCGGCCTCAAGGCCGGTGGGGGTTCGCCTTTTAAAGCGTTCGGCACTCCACGGCGCCCGAGTTCGAATCGTTATTTCCCTACCCGTTCCACCGACCCGATTATCGGTAGGATTTAAGTTTCGGCAGGAAACTACTTCGGGGGTCGGGTTGGGGGCGATGGGAAGATGGACCGTTGCGGCTGTTGCAGCCGCAGCCTTGGCCGTCGGCACACTCTCACCCGCCCAGGCCGGTCCTGCCCGAGGGTTGTCCTCCCTGGTGATCGCCCCCGAGGATCAGGGCGCGGACCAGAAGGGGATCCGGTTCGCCACCTACAACGCCAGTCTGAACCGCGCGAACCAAGGAGACCTCATCCGAGACCTCGCCGGGCCCTCCAATGCGCAGGCAAAGGCGGTAGCGCAGGTCATCCAGGCCAACCAGCCCGACGTCCTCCTCCTCAATGAATTCGACTACGACGCCGGGCATGAGGCGGCCGAGTTGTTCCGCACCCATTACCTGGGCGTGAGCCAGCAGGGAAAGGCCCCCGCCGATTATCCCTATTTCTATACCGCGCCCTCCAACACCGGTGTGCCGAGCGGTTTCGACCTGAATAACGATGGCTCGGTCGGAGGCCCGGATGACGCCTACGGATACGGAACCTTCGAGGGCCAGTACGGCATGGTGGTCTATTCGAAGTACCCGATCGACGAAGAGGAAGTGCGGACTTTCCAGAACTTCCGATGGAGCGACATGCCGGACGCCCGGCTGCCGGTCGATCCGGTGGTACGGGATTCCGGGTGGTTCTCGGCCGACGAGTTGTCCGGGGTTCGACTCTCCAGCAAGTCGCACTGGGACGTCCCGGTCACGGTGGGAAGAAGCACCGTGCACGTCCTGGTGAGCCATCCGACGCCGCCGGCCTTCGACGGCAGCGAGGACCGCAACGGCAAGCGGAACTCCGACGAGATCCGCCTGTGGGCCGACTACGTCCAGGGAGGAGAAACGGCCCGCTACATCTACGACGACGACGGCGGGTTCGGCGGCCTTGCGCGCGGCGAGCGGTTCGTCATTCTGGGTGACCAGAACAGCGATCCTCGGGACGGGGACTCACTGCGCGGCTCGATCGACCAGTTGCTGGAGAACGAGCTGGTTCAGGATCCCCGGCCGACCGCCGACGGAGCGGCTGAAGCCTCGGCTCTCCAGGGCGCAGCGAACGCCGGGCACCGGGGCGATCCACGTCATGACACAGCGGATTTCGAGGACCAGGGCGTGGGTAACCTCCGCGCCGACTACGTCCTGCCATCGAAAACGCTGAAGGTGCTGGGATCAGGGATCTACTGGCCGAAGGTCGGCACCCCTGGTTCGGAGCTCACCGGCATCTTCCCATTTCCGACGAGCGACCACAGGCTCGTCTCCGTGGACGTGTCGCTCAGGAATCGGTAGGGCGGCCGCGCCAACCTTAAATTGAAACTGGCTCCGCGTTCTGCGTATGGGGGAATCGCAGAATGGGGAGCCAGTGAATTCAGTATACTTCCATAGAGGCACGATAAGTCCAATCGGAAGGGAATGATGGCGGTCACAGCCAAGGCATTCCAGCTGTGGCGCTCCCGGATCGCCCCGAATGACACCGTTTCCGAGGTCTGCCGGACGGCCGGGATCAAGCGGTCCACCCTTGCGCAGCAATTGGTCCGGGGGAAAGTGTCAGTGGGCACGATTATCGCCATCGCCCGGGGATACTCGAGAGATCCTGTGCAGGCACTGGCCGAGTTCGACGGCTACCAGGATCTGGGGTCCGGCCTCCGCCCTCCGACGGACGCCGAGCTGGTGAGTCAGGTGTCCTCCATCGACATCCTGCGGATACTGGTTGCGCGCAGTGAGGACAGGGAGCGCGCCGGTGGAACCGTAGAGCTGGAGCTGGCACCTTTTCCCCACCGGCACTCGGTGCGGGCCTGGGTCGAAGCAGTTGATCCCGGGGATCTGCGGCAGAGCCTCGCTGCCCGGACCGGCGTTGCGCGCCAGAATGTCTCGGCGCAGCTCACTGCCGGCAGGTTGAGCCCGGAGCTCGCTGTCGAGGCTGCTCGTATCGCAGGGGTATCGCTGACGAGCGGCCTCGTGGTGACCGGGCTCCTGACTCCCGCGGAGGGTGGGTGGCCCGGGAACGGACGGGAGCGCGCACTGTGGGCCCTGACCGATCTCGAGCTGGTGCAGCTTGGCCGGGACCGGCTGGAAATTCTTGGAAAGCAGTTGCGGAAGGCTGAGCTCGACGACGGCCAGGATCAAGCGATATGGGAGAACCTGGGATGAGCGTAGTGGCAATTCAATGGGTGGCGCTGGCAGCGTGCCTCCTGGGAGCTGCAATCCGGATTCCCGATGTGGTGCGCGGACGCGGCAGGGTGGTGTTCGCCGCCCTGGTGCTGCTGTCGGTGGCGGTGGGCCTGTCCCTCGAGCCCATCTACCTGGCGGTGGATCAGCTGTTGGGCGGCGTCAACCTGGCCAACCTGATGATCCGCCTGTGCCTCTACGCGGTTTTCGTCCTTCTCGGCGTACGGATGGTGGCTGCCTTCAAGGCGCCGCGGGCACGGAAGTTCGTCGTCGGCCCGCTGGGTATAGCAGTCCTGGCAGTGACGGTAGGAGCCACCGTGTACTTCTTCGTCCAGAGCGACCTTCCCTACAGCGATACGGGCCTGACAGCCTTCGCGGACCAGGAAGCGGTGGAGCGTTACAGCGAGGCGGGACGGCTCTATCCGGGATATGTGGCCGCATGCCTCGTCGGCCCGGCCCTTGCTTCAGCGGTCAACAGGCATACCCGATCCCTTCATCGCCTGGCCGGTGCGTTTCTTGCGCTTGGTTTCGGGATGGTAACGGTGTTCGCGGCGCTGCAGCTCTTCAACGTCGATCTGGGGGCGGGGGCCATCGTCCTGCCCTTCAGCGCCATCCTCTGTGTGGTGCTCGGGCTTTGCTTGATCTGGTTCAGCAAACGGCGCGCGGCCAGGAGCGGTGGGCGCTCGAACCTGCTGGCACAGTAGGACCGCGGGAACAAGCTGCGGACACTTCAACGTGCCGATCCGGTCAATAGTGACCGAATTGTGTCCAAGGACTATTCACGTTTTCATCATCGTATGCAAAAATTATGAATATGTAACTGCCGATGACCGTGGGGGGTCAGCGGATCGTTATTAAACCAGCAGGTGCGTCCATTAGAACGGGTGGACGCACCTGCTTTTTTAGTGGGGACGTGCTGTCGGCTACTCGGCGTCGTGATCCGTCTCGATGATCTTCGCCAGCGTCTCAAGCGCGTCCTCGGCGCCGTCACCCTCCGCGCGGAGTACCACGACGTCCCCGTGCGACGCACCGAGGCTCATGAGCGACAGGATGCTCGACGCGTCCATCGCCTCCTCGGCGGGCTCGCCCTCCATCGCGATGGTGACCTCCAGGGGAAGCTCCCCCGCAGCCTCGGCGAAAATTGAAGCGGGGCGGGCATGCAGGCCTACGCGGCTTGCAACTGCTGCTTTGCGTTCTGCCATGGTGTATTCCTTTGTGGTTGATGGAGCTACTACTGGTGGCGCTTAGGCCGCTACCGCTTCTGCGGGAACCGCGTTCTTCCGGCGTGCCGCATGGCGCTTGAGGGCGACGACGACGAGGGCCGAGATGATCGTGCCGACGAGAATGGACACTATAAACATAACCACGTTCCCGATCGCGAAGAAGACGAAGATCCCGCCGTGCGGTGCCTGGGAAGTTACCCCTGTTCCCATGACCATCGCCCCGGTCACCGCGGCGCCGATCATCGACGATGGAATCACTCGCAGGGGATCCGCGGCCGCGAAGGGAATCGCCCCCTCCGAGATGAATGCCGCTCCCAGCAGCCAGGCTGCTTTTCCGTTCTCCCTTTCCGCTACGGTGAACCGGTTGCGGTCGATTGTCGTCGCGAGGGCCATCGCCAGCGGTGGGACCATTCCCGCTGCCATTACAGCAGCCATGATCTGCCAGGGAGCCTGATTGTCGATTGCGCCTGCACCGAGGCCTGCCACCGCGAAGGAGTAGGCCACCTTGTTCACGGGACCGCCGAGGTCGATGGCCATCATCAGGCCGAGGATGACGCCCAGGCCGAGGGCAGCCGTTCCGGTGAGACCGGACAACCAGTTGTTCAATCCGACGGTCAGGGCGGCGATGGGTCCGCCGAGCACGAGGAACATGAGGCCCGAGGCCACGATGGATGCCACGAGGGGGATGATCACCACGGGCATGAGGCTGCGTAGCCAACGGGGGACCGAGAGCCGGCCGATCATCAGTGCCACGTAGCCTGCGAGCAGGCCACCGACGATCCCGCCGAGGAAGCCTGCACCCATGAAGCCCGCCACAGCACCGGCGACGAAGCCGGGGGCGATGCCGGGGCGGTCGGCGAGGGCGTAGGCGATGTAACCCGCGAGCGCAGGCACCAGGAACCCGAGGGACAATTGGCCGATCTTGAAGGCCACCGCCCCGAGGTACTGGCCGAGACCGCCTTCGGGCAGGTTCAGGAAACTGTTCTCCAGGACGACGGCGTCCGCCGTCTCCGTGATGAGGTAACCGCCGAGCAGGAAACCGAGGGCGATCAGGAGTCCGCCGCCGGCAACGAAAGGAATCATGTAGCTGACACCGGTCAGGAGCGCGCGCTTGAGCGTGCTGCCGATGCTGTCCCTGCCTTCGTCGTCATCGGCCTGCTCGCCGCCTGCCGTCCCTGCCACGCGCCGGGCGTTCGGATTCCTCGCTGCCGCCACGGCTTCCTCGACCATGACGCCGGGCTCGTCGATTCCGCGCTTGACCGGTGACGTGATGACGGGAAGGCCCGCGAAGCGTGCCTTGTCGCGAACGTCGACGTCGACGGCGAAGATCACTGCATCGGCCGCGGCGATGACCGAGGGGTCCAGCGGCGTTGCTCCCGAGGAGCCCTGCGTTTCCACCTGGAGGTCGATGCCGCGCTCTTTTGCCGCGGCCACGAGGGAATCCGCGGCCATGTAGGTGTGGGCGATGCCGGTGGGGCATGCGGTCACCGCAACGAGGCGGCGGACCGCACCCTTGGCCTCCCCCCGGGTATCCGGCGCATCCTGCGCGGTGGGCGTAGCGTGCCCGACGGCGGAGGCGCCGGCGACGGTCGCGCCCGCCGGACCGCCGTTCGAGGTGTTTGCTGGGTCCTGCGGGGCAGCCTCCACCCCTATGCCCAGCGCTCCCTCGACGAGCCGCACGATGTCCTCCTTGGTCTCGGCGGCCCGAAGGGAGGCGGTGAAGTCCTTCCGGATGAGCGACCGCGCGAGCTTCGAGAGCAGCTTCAGGTGTTCCTGGTCCGCGCCATCGGGTGCCGCGATGAAGAACACCAGGTCGGCGGGGCCGTCCTTGGCACCGAAGTCGACTGCCGGGGACAGGCGCGCCATGGCGAGCGTCGGAACGAGCACGGCTTTGGACCGGCAGTGGGGGATCGCAATGCCGCCCGGAACTCCCGTAGCCGTTTTTTCCTCCCTGGCCAGCGCATCGGCATAGAGGCCGTCCACTTCGCTGGAGCGGCCCTGCCCGGCAACCTGTTCAGCGAGGTAGCGGATCACCGAGGACCTCTCGGTTCCCAGGTTCGAATCCAGAGTGACAAGCTCCGGGGTGATGAGATCGGACATTAGACTTCCTCCTGTGCAAGGGGTGTTGCGTGGGGCGCGACTGCGCTGGGATGGATCACCGGAAAGGTGGTCAGAAGTTTCGTGACCGAGACTGCGGCCGGCGTGGTCTGGATCAGGGAAGGCACTGCGGAGCCCGGCAGGGATGCTGCTGCTGAGCCGTGAGCCACTGCCTGGCGCAGGCAGTTCTCAGGCAGCTCACCCGCAACCTGGGCCAGCAGGTACCCCGCAAGTGCTGAATCGCCGGCACCCACCGTCGAGCGTGCGACGACGGGAGGGTGCTGGGCGTGCCAGGCTCCCCGCGGGGTGACGAGCAGGGCGCCGCGCGATCCGAGAGTAGCGAGGACCGCGCCGGTTCCCGCGCTGATGAGGACACCGCAGGCGCGGGCAGCCAGCTCGAAGTCCTCCTCGAGCCCGCTCCCATCGCCGATCCCCGTCAATTCAGCAAGTTCCTCGGCGTTCGGCTTGAGAAGGTCCGGTGGGTTCGGTCCACCGGCAGCCTCCGCGAGGGGCACCCCCGAGGAATCGACGGCCATCAACGGAGCCGCAGCGCCGTACCGCTCCCGTACTTCAGCGATGACCGTGGTGTAGAAGTCGGTCGGAACGCCCGGCGGCAGGGATCCTGCAAGGACAAGCCACTGCGCGCCTTCGGATTCCTTCACGACCAGTGCGAGGAGGGCCTCGACCTGGTCCGCGTTCAGCGGGGGCCCTGGTTCATTGATCTTCGTGGTGGTGCCGTCAGGTTCGGTGAAGGCCGTATTGGTCCGAAGCGGCGCGCCGATGGCCAGGTTGCGGTAGGGCACTCCTGCTTCCCGCAGCCCGGCGAGAACGGGGTCGCGGTCGTCGCCCGGCAACAGGGCCAGGGACGGCACAGCTGACGCGGTGAGCGCCCGGCTGACATTGACGCCCTTTCCTCCGGCCTCCTGCGCGGCACCGAAGGCGCGCTGCACGGCCCCTCGGGCGAGGGGCAGGGTGAGTTCCACCGTGCGGTCGATGCTCGGATTGGCGGTAAGCGTGAGAATCACGCGATCACCACCTCGACGTCGGCATCGGCGAAAGCTGCGGCGAGGGCGCCGGTCGGCGCCGAATCGGTGATGAGTGCATCGATGTCCTCCAGGGAAGCGAAACTGACGAGGGTCTCTTCGTTGAACTTTGAGCTGTCGGCCAGCAGGACCACCCTGCGGGCGGAACGGACGATTGCCGCCTTCACTGCCGCTTCGTCGGCGTCGGGCGTGCTGAGGCCGAATCCGGCTGAGATGCCGTTGGCACCCACGAACGCGACATCGGCGCGCAGCCTGCCGAAGCGGGCCACGGTGCCGCTTCCGACGGCAGCGCTGGTGGGAGCCCGCACGCGCCCGCCCACCAGTTCCACCTGCAGGCCCGAGTTGACTGCGGAGTTCGCGACTGGAACGGCGTGGGTGATGACGGTCAGACCCGGCCGGTCCGCGGGAAGAAGCCAGGCAAGGGCTCCGGTGGTGGTGCCGGCATCAAGCACGATGGCGCCCGTTGCCGGGACCATGTCGAGGGCGGCCTGGGCGATGCGCAGCTTCCGCGACGTATGCGTGGCTTCACGGCTGGTCAGGCTCGGCTCGTTCGTCGTCGCCGAGTTCTCGGCAATCGCACCTCCGTGAACTCGTCGGAGCACGCCGTCCCGCTCGAGCAGGGCCAGATCGCGCCGCACCGTTTCCTTCGTAATGGCGAAGCGTGAGGACAGTCCTGCAACAGTGACCCTACCGTCGGCAGAGACGAGGTTGCTGATCTGTCGGTAACGTTCTTCGGCGAACATCCGGAGCTCCTGTGCTGGCAGCGGGAATCTTTGGTTATGTGAGAGTAGCCCCGATTATCTGGCATGGTCAAGGCTTTTGGGGAAAAACCAAGCACGAACACAGAAAACCGGAGGAGTGGTGCTCCCCGACCGCTGCAAACGGCAGGCTTGCCAGGGGTGGTCCGGTGGCTGGCCCGTGTCGCGGAAGCCGAAGTAGAGAATGGGATTGCACGCAGCGCAATAAGCAAAATCCCCGGTTCGTTTACATTGTTTTTACCTCCCCGCAATCTCGATACAATCCCGGTGGAATTCGGATCGATGGAGATCACAATTGGTTCGTGGACGGTGATATTCAAAAGTTCGTCGGGCGAAGGGAGCGGATGGGAGCCGCACCCCCCCGGGGTGACCTCCGCTTGCTCCTGTCCCCGCTAACCGCGCCATTGCTGGTGATCGTACTTCTTCGAGGACTGCGCCGCGCCGGACTCCCGGGCCGAACCGGGCCTTGATCGCCGGCGTTGTGTGAGTGCTAGGATCGAACCCTAAGCATGCTGATGAAGTAGGGTAGAAAAAAGTTGCACTCCGGTGCATCAGCCTTATCCGCAACCGTCGACCCTCGTGGTTCGGCACATATCACTCAAGGAGCACCTCATGTTGCACTTCCTCGCATTTCTCATTCTCGGCCTTATCGCCGGCGCCATCGCCAAGCTGATCCTGCCCGGCAAGCAGGGAGGCGGCTGGCTGATCACCATGATCCTCGGCGTCGTCGGCGCACTGCTGGGCGGATTCATCGCCAATGCGGTCTTCAACGTCAATACGTCCTCGACGTTCTCCCTTCCGTCGATCCTGTTCGCCGTCCTCGGCGCACTCATCGTCCTCGTCATCTACGGTGCCGTCACCAAGCGCGGTTCACGCGTCTAAGCGACACGGTTGCAGTAAAACCCACCTGGTCCTTGGGGGAACAGCCTGGGAACAGGAAAGGCGCCGCCGGACATCCGGCGGCGCCTTTCCTGTAGGAAAGGTTCCGGTGGCTGCCGCAGATTCCCTGGGGGAGGGACCGTCCGGTCGGCGAACCTAGACTTGAAGCGCGTGCCGTCTGCCGGTCCTGCCGGCAAGGAAAGGAAACAATGCTTAAGAACCCGTTCAGTCGGAATCGGCCCCATCCCGCGGCCAGGGCCGCCAACAATGCGCTGTTCGACAAGGACGGCAACCCCAAGCCCTCCATCGCCCGGGCCATCGAGCGCGCCCTCGACGTCCAGCGCCCACTCGTGCTGGCCAACCTGCGCCGGGTCCGCCGCAGCAACCCCAAGGCTTCACCGGCCGAACTGGCCATCCTGCTGGAGCGGGATTACCTTCGGGCAACCACGATCACCGGGGCCGCTGTCGGCGCAACCGCCGCAGTGCCTGCCGTGGGGACGATCGCTTCGCTGGGACTGTCAGCCGCCGCCACCGTCGGCTTCCTCGAGACGACGGCCCTGTACGCGGAATCGATCGCGGAACTCCACGGAATCCGCACCGACAACCCTGAGCGCTCCCGCGCCATGGTCATGGCGATTCTGATGGGAGAGGAAGGCTCGGCCCTCATCACCTCGACGCTGGGGGCATCGGCCGGTTCCGGGGCAACCCAGCACTGGGGCAACCTGATGGGAAAGGCGGCTCCCGCCTCGATGGTCGGGGGGCTCGCCAGCACCATCCGGCGGCAGTTCCTGCGCCGTATGCTCGCAAGGCAGGGAGGCATGATGCTGGGCAGGGCGCTTCCCTTCGGCGTCGGTGCGGTCGTCGGCGGGACGGGTAACCACGTGATGGGCAAGGCGGTCATCAAGGCCACGCGGCTGGCGTTCGGTCCGCTGCCGCAGACCATCCCCGGCGAACTCGCGAACACCCTCGATCTCCCGGAAGGCCGGGCGCGGAACTAGCCGAAAACCGCGTGGGCCGCTGAGAAGATCGTGAGCCCGGCAAGCGCACCGACCACCGTGCCGTTGATGCGGATGAACTGCAGGTCCTTGCCGATCTGCAGTTCGATCTTGCGCGAGGTCTCCTTCGCATCCCACCGTTCCACGGTCTCGGAAATGACTCCCGCGATCTCGCTGCGGTAGGTGCGGACGGCGTAGGCTGCGCCGTCGGAGATCCAGCGGTTCACCTTGCCGGCGAGCTCGGGATCCTGCGACAACCGGGAACCGAAGTCCCGGACCGCCGCCTTGAAATTCGCGGTGAGTTCGCTGTCCGGGTCATTGACGGCCTCGAGCAGCGCCGTCTTGACGGTCGACCAGGTTCGTGCCGTGAGGTCCCTCACGCGGGGATCGTCAAGAAGCTGGGCCTTGATCTCCTCGGCCTTGGCAATGGTGTCCGGGCGGTGCTGCAGGTCGTCGGCGAGGTCCTTCAGGTACTTGTCGAGCGCGATCCGGACCTCGTGGCGCGGATCGTCCTGGACCGCCCGGATGAACTTGGAAACCTCCGCATACACGCGGTCGCCCACCACGCCGTCCACGAGCCGGGGCACCCAGGTGGGGGAGCGCTGGGCCACGACGCGCGTGACCACGGCGTAGTTCGCATCCACCCAGTCAGCGGTACGGTCCACGAGAAGATCGACAAGGCGGTGGTGATGACCCTCATCGAAGATACGCTCCGCCATACGGCCTACTGGAGGCCCCCACGGAGGCTCCACCACATGCTTACGCACCAGGGATTCGATGACGCCCTGCACGGCGTCGTCGTTGAGTACCGTGAACATGCCGCGGATCAGTGCGGCGCCCTCCGCAGCGACGCGGTCCGCGCTCTCGGGCCGTTCCAGCCAGGCTCCCGCCTTCTCTGCGATACGGGCTGTGTCCAGCTTCGAACGGACCACCGATTCCGAGAGGAAGTTCTCCTCGACGAACTGGCCGAGGGAAAGGCCGATCTGGTCCTTCTTCCGTGGAATGATCGCGGTATGCGGGACCTTCAGGCCCATCGGGTGCTTGAAGAGCGCGGTCACCGCGAACCAGTCAGCGATCGCCCCCACCATCCCGCCTTCAGCCGCTGCCCGGACGTACTGGAGCCAGGGGTACTGCTCCTGAAAGGCAAACGCCCCGAGGAAGATGATCGCCATCACCACGAGCATGCTGGTCGCGAAGGTTTTCATGCGCCGCAGTCCTGCGGCACGCTGGTCGTCGGTGCCGATTGTTTCTCCATCCACAGGTGTCAGTCTAGCCACGGCGGGAACCGGAACCCGTGCCGCAGGGCACCGGGAATGGCTGTCTCGCGTAGCGTGGTAGCGAAACGTCCGGGAAGAGCCAAGGGAAGGTGCAGCGCGTGCGTCAAGTGATTTTTGCCCACCGGGGAGCGAGCGGGGAGTTCGCCGAGCACACTCGCGCCGCGTACCTCCAGGCGCTGGTCGAAGGCGCCGACGGCATGGAGTGCGACGTCCACCTGACGAGGGACGAGCAGCTCGTCTGCATCCATGACTCCACGCTGGACCGGACGTCGAACGGCTCGGGAGACGTAGCCGATGCCACGCTGGACGAGCTCCGGCAGCTCGACTTCTCCTCGTGGAAGGGCGCCCGGATTCCTTCCGAATTCGGTGGACCCGCGAATCAGTTGCTGACCCTCAAGGAACTCCTCGACCTGCTTCGGCTCGCTGGGCGGCCTCTTGCCCTGGCGATCGAACTCAAGCATCCGAGTCCCTTCGGCCTGCGCCTGGAGGAAGAACTGATCGCCTTCCTGATGGATGAGGGCTGGGACCCCGAAAACTCGAAGCTGGGGGCCATCGACATCAGTTTTATGAGCTTCAATCCGGACTCGATGCGGCAGCTGGCCGAATCTGCGCCTCCCCATGCGCTCTGCCAGTTGGTCGCGGACGTCGAGCCGGGCGAAGTGCGGGACGCCCTCAGTATCGGTTCGATCGCGGAGGGTGCAGTGATCAACCTGATGAGCCGGGCGATGAGGGAGGGCGAAAAACTCCTGGACGGGCATGTCGTCGGTACGGCCGGACCAGGCATCGCCTATGTCCGGGACCACCCCGACCGTGTGCGGCGCTGGGTGGAGGAGGGCCTGCGGGTTCGGGTCTGGACCGTCAACACCCCTGAGCAGTTCGAACTGGCCACCTCGCTCGGCGTGCAGGAAGTCACCACCGACTACCCCGCTTTGATGATGGAGCTGCGCGGCGAGCCCGCGCACTGAAACCCGACGGCACTACTTCCGGGTGTGATTGAGTTGAGCCATGCAATCCCCCATCGAGGACTACGCCCTTCTGTCCGACCTGCACACGGGAGCCCTCATCTCCCGGAGCGGAAGTGTCGACTGGCTCTGCTTCCCGCGCTTCGACTCGCCGTCGGTCTTCGCGGCAATGCTCGGCTCGGAGGACCACGGCCGGTGGCTGGTGGCGCCGTCGTCCGCCAGCGCGGAAGTGGTGGGACGCAGCTACATCGATTCGACGTTCGTCCTGCAGACCCACTGGCGCACCGACACCGGGGAGGTGCTCGTGACGGACTTCATGCCCACTGGCGACCGCCGCGCCTCGATCGTCCGGCGCATCCAGGGCATCCGCGGCACGGTGGCCATGGGGCAGGAGTTGGAGATCCGCTTCGGTTACGGCACGATCCTGCCGTGGGTGAGCCAGGAGGGCGACGACGACGGCCCGATGCTGCTCGGTATCGCCGGACCCGATGCCCTGATGCTTCGCAGCCCCCGCCTGACGGCGGCCGACCACCGCCACCTGGGCGCCTTTCCGGTGGAAGCGGGCCAGGTGGTCGATCTCGAGTTGGTCTGGTACCCCTCGCACCGGCCGTCGCCCAGCGCCCTCGACGTCGACGAGGCGCTCGACGAAACCATCACCTACTGGAAGTCGTGGGCCGCGAGCTACGACGACGGCGGCACGTACGGCCCCGCCGTACTGCGGTCACTGCTGGTCCTGCGTGCACTCACGCACGAGGACACAGGCGGCATCGTTGCTGCCCCCACCACCTCCCTGCCCGAGGAATTCGGCGGCGCACGCAACTGGGACTACCGGTTCTGCTGGCTGCGCGATGCAGCCCTGACGCTCGAGGCGATGATGACGCACGGCCTTCAGGAGGAAGCGCTCGAGTGGCGTAACTGGCTGCTGCGGGCCGTCGCAGGGGACCCGGAGGACCTTCAGATCATGTACGGGGTTGCAGGCGAGCGCGACCTGCCCGAGAAGGTCCTCGATCACCTGCCCGGCTACGCCGAATCCACGCCGGTCCGGATCGGAAACGGCGCTGTGACCCAGTACCAGGCCGACGTGGTGGGCGAGGTCATGGTGGCGCTGGAGAAGCTGCGCTGCCACGGGGAGCAGGAGGACCACTTCTCCTGGCCGCTACAGAAAGCCCTGCTGACCTTCGCCGAGAACCATCTCAACGACCGCGACCACGGGATCTGGGAGATGCGGGGAGAGAAGATGCACTTCACCCATTCGAGGGTCATGATGTGGGCCGCCTTCGACTGCGGGGTCCGCGCAGTCCGCGACCACGGCCTTACCGGTCCCGCCGATCACTGGCAGGCGTTGCGCGACGGACTGCACGCCGAGATCATGGAGCACGGCTTCAACACTGGAAGAAACGCCTTCACGCAGACCTACGGCGGCACAGAGATGGATGCTTCCCTGCTGCAGTTGCCGCAAGTCGGATTCGTCGACTACGACGACCCCCTGATGCTGGGCACAGTGGCGGCACTCGAGGCGGACCTGCTCAACGCGGACGGGCTACTGGCGCGTTACCGCACCGAATCCGTGGCCGACGGCCTGGCGGCAGGAGAGCATCCCTTCCTTGCCTGCTCCTTCTGGCTCGTGGAGCAGTACGCCCACAGCGGCCGCGAGGAGGAGGCGGCAGCGCTCATGGGCCAGCTGGTCGGCTATTGCAACGAGCTGGGCCTGCTTTCGGAAGAGTACGACGCCGGGCAGAGCCGAATGGCGGGGAACTTCCCCCAGGCCTTCTCCCACCTTGCCCTGGTGCGCGCCGCCGACGCCCTCCAGGAGGCGCACACCAGGGTACAACTGGTCGGTTGACCTTCCTGTCCGAACGAAGGCGTTACGGCTTGAGGATCACCTTGATGCAGCCGTCCTGCTTCTTCTGGAAGGTCTTGTAGGCGATCGGCGCTTCGTCGATCGATACCTCGTGGGTGACGAGGTCGGTTACGCCGAGGGGATCGGACGGGTCCTCGACGAGTGGCAGCAGTTCGTCGGTCCAGCTGCGAACGTTGCACTGGCCCATGCGGAACTGGATCTGCTTGTCGAACATCGTCTTGAGGGGCATGGGGCTCGCCGTTCCGCCGTAGACACCGCTCAGTGAGATCGTTCCACCCCTGCGGACCGCGTCCACGGCGGAGTGCAGCGCCGAGAGGCGATCCACTCCGGCAACGTCCATCGCTTTCTGGGCCAGTGCGTCCGGCAGGAGACCGACGGCGTTCTGGGCGAAAGCGCCCACCGGCGAGTTGTGCGCCTCTAGTCCGACGGCGTCGACGATCGAATCCGGGCCGCGCCCGCCGGTCATGCTCCGCAGTTCCTCACCGAGGTCCTTGGTGAAGTCGATGGTCTCCACTCCATGGCGTTGGGCCATCGCCCGCCGCTCCGGTACGGGTTCGATGCCGATCACGCGATACCCGAGGTGTTTGCCGATCCGTGCAGCGAACTGGCCCACGGGGCCGAGGCCGTAGACGGCGAGGGTCCCGCCGTCGGGCACGTCGGCGTACTTGACCCCCTGCCAGGCGGTGGGAAGGATATCGGAAAGGTAGAGGTAGCGCTCATCCGGGAGGTCGTGCCCTACCTTGACCGGGCCGTAATTCGCATGCGGGACGCGCAGGAACTCGGCCTGGCCGCCCGGGACCGAGCCGTACAGCTCCGAGAAACCGAACAGGCTCGCGCCCGTCGACTGTTCGTGGACCTGCGTGGTCTCGCACTGGGACTGCAGGCCACGCGAGCACATGAAGCAGTGTCCGCAGGAGATGTTGAAGGGGATGACTACGCGGTCACCCGGTTTGATGTTGGTCACCTCGCTGCCGACCTCCTCGACGATGCCCATCGGCTCATGCCCGAGGATGTCACCGCGGTCCATGTAGGGACTCAACACCTCGTAGAGGTGCAGATCGGAGCCGCAGATGGCGGTCGAGGTGATGCGCACGATCGCATCCGTCGGTTCCTGAAGCTGCGGATCGGGCACGTTGTCCACGCTGATGTTGCGTCGTCCCTGCCATGTCACTGCTTTCATCGTGCTCTCCTCAGGATTAGTAAGTAGGCTGTCGATTCCTACTATTCCCTTCATCGACACAAATGGAAAGTTTCCTTCCTGCCCGGCATAGCCTAGGGCAGTGATACTTTCCGAATCGCCCGCCGTGAAGGTGGGCCTTTCCATTGCGGTGGCGACGGGCCTCTACGGGCTCTCCTTCGGTGCGTTGTCCGTCTCGGCCGGCCTCGATCTGTGGCAGACGATGGCGTTGAGCCTGCTGCTGTTCAGCGGCGGCTCCCAGTTCGCGTTCATCGGTGTGATCGCGGGGGGCGGCAGCGGGCTTTCAGCGTTGTCGGCCTCGGCGCTCCTGGGTATCCGGAACGGGGTCTACGGCATGCAGCTCAACCTCCTGCTTCGGCCTGCGGGCTGGCGGAAGCTGCTGGCCGCCCAGGTCACGATCGACGAATCGGTGGCCACCGCGACCGGCCAGACCGACCCTGCCGAGCAGCGGCGGGGGTTCTGGGCCGCAGGCATCGGGGTATTCGTGCTGTGGAATATCTTCACCGGACTGGGCGCCCTGCTGGGAGCGGCCATCGGTGACCCGGCGCAGTGGGGACTCGACGGCGCGGCCGCCGCAGCGTTCCTGGGACTCCTCTGGCCGTGGATCCAGGCGAAGGAGCCCGCTGCGATCGCCGTGGTGTGTGCCGTCGTGACCGTCCTTGCGGTTCCCTTCGTCCCGCCGGGAGTTCCGATCCTCATTGCCGCAGTGGTGGCCGCGGCCCTGGGCCTCTCCGGTCTCGGTCCGGCCACCGAGGGTCTGAAACCCGACGTCGACCCCTATCCTTCCGTTGTCGACTCGGAGAAACCGGCATGACTCTCTGGGGTTGGATCCTCATTGCCTGCCTGGTCTCGATGGCCACGAAACTCGCCGGTTACCTGGTGCCCACGAAGCTGCTCGATAACCCGCGCATGCTCCGGGTCGCCGGGTCGGTGACGATCGGCCTGCTGGCGGCGTTGACCGCCGTCAACACGGTGGCTGCCGGGACCCAGGTCGTCGCGGATGCCAGGTTGGCGGCACTCGCGGCGGCAGCGATCGCGCTCTGGTTTCGTGCGCCGTTCCTCGGAGTGGTCGCTGCAGGCGCAGCGGCTGCTGCGCTCGCCAGACTGCTCGGGGCAGCCTGACGAATTGCGGCGACCACATTCAGGAGGCCGGTAACCGCGGCGCGAACATGATCACGGCAACCCCGGCCAGGCAGATGGCGGAACCGGCGAGATCCCATCGATCGGGGCGGAACCCGTCGAAGACCATTCCCCAGGCGAGCGAGCCGGCCACGAAGACGCCGCCGTATGCGGCGAGGATGCGCCCGAACGAGGCATCGGGCTGCAGAGTCGCGATGAAGCCGTAGACACCCAGCGCCAGAACGCCCAACCCTGCCCACCACCACGGACGGCCTTCGCGCACTGCCTGCCAGATGAGCCAGGCGCCGCCGATTTCCGCACAGGCGGCGAAGATGAACAGTACGACTGATTTGGTGATCGTCATACGCCAAGTGTGCCCGAGCGGGCGCTGTCAGCCCGAGGTGACGACCGCGGTCGTCGCCTCGGCGATCGCCGCTTCCTCGTCCGTGGGCACCACCAGCACGGGAAAGGCTGATCCGGCGGTGCTGATGACGCGGGCTTCCGCGCCGCGGGCCGCGTTCTCGGCGTCGTCGAGCACCAGGCCCAACGCGGTCAGGCGCTCCACGGTTGCGGCCCGGAAGCCCGCTGCATTCTCACCGATTCCGGCGGTGAACACGAGCGCCTGCGCGCCACCCACCGCCACGTGGTACGCACCGATGTATTTCGCGAGACGGTACGCCGCCACCTCCAGGGCGACCTGTGCGCGATGGTCCCCTGAGGCAGCCGCCTCGTCCACCGAGCGCATGTCATTGGTCCCGGTCAATCCCCGGAGGCCGGATTCCCGGTTCAGGAGCGCATCGAGGTCGTCGGCAGAGTAGCCCTCGCGCATCAGGAACAGCAGGATCGAGGGGTCGATGTCGCCTGACCTCGTGCCCATCACGAGGCCTTCGAGCGGGGTGAAACCCATTGACGTGTCAATGCTCTTCCCATCCTGCACGGCGGTTACCGATGCTCCGTTGCCGAGGTGCGCGATCACGCCGCTGAAATTCCCCGGCTCGACGCCCAGCAGGGCAGCGGCTCCGCGGGAGACGTACTCGTGGCTGGTGCCGTGGAAACCGTAGCGGCGGATGCCGTACTTCCGGTAGAGCTCGTCGGGAACCGCATACCGCCACGCCCGCTCGGGCAGTGTGCGGTGGAACGCGGTGTCGAAAACCGCCACCTGGCTCATGTCCGGCCACTTCCGGGTGATGGCGCGGATCCCCTGCACCGCAGCAGGATTATGCAATGGTGCCAGGGGGTTCAGGCGTTCGATCGCCCGCGTGATCTCATTGTCGATCAGCACTGGCTCGCTGAACCGCTCGCCGCCGTGGACCACACGATGGCCGACGGCGTCGATCGTGCGGCCGCCGAGGGTGTCCGTCAACTGCCGGTCGACGAGGTCGAGGGCTGCCGTGTGGTCGGGCACTTCGGCCTCGCCGATCCTCTCGATCAGACCCCCGGCGAGGACGCTCCCGCCTTCCCGGACCTGGTACTTGAGCGATGACGACCCGGAATTGATGACGAGGACGATCATGGGAGCCTTTCCTGCTGGGCCTGCACTGCGGTGATGGCTACGGTATTGACGATGTCCTCGACGGTGCACCCGCGGGACAGGTCGTTGACCGGTTTGCGCAGCCCCTGCAGGACGGGACCGACGGCGACGGCACCGGCCGATTGCTGCACCGCCTTGTAGGTGTTGTTGCCGGTATTGAGGTCCGGGAAGATGAAGACCGTCGCCTGGCCGGCGACCGAGGAACCCGGCAGCTTGGAGGCGGCCACCGAAGCGTCCACGGCGGCGTCGTACTGGATGGGCCCCTCGACGGCGAGTCCGGGCTGCCGTTTCCGGACCAGTTCAGTGGCGCGGCGCACCTCGTCCACCGCGCCGCCCGAGCCCGATTCGCCCGTCGAATAGGAGAGCATCGCCACGAATGGCTCCACGCCGAACTGCGCCGCGGTCTCGGCGGAGGCGATGGCGATATCGGCCAGCTGTTCCTCATCGGGATCAGGATTGACGGCGCAGTCCCCGTAGACCAGCACACGGTCCTGCAGGAGCATGAGGAACACCGAGGAGACGATCCGGACGCCGTCCTTGGTCTTCACGAATTCGAGCGCGGGGCGGATGGTGTTCGCCGTGGTGTGGGCGGCTCCTGACACCATGCCGTGCACGGTGCCGAGCTGGACCATCATGGTACCGAAGTATGCACCCTCGAGCATACGCTCGCGCGCCTGCTCGATCGATACGTTCTTGTGCGCACGCAGGCGCACATACTCGGCGGCGAACTCCTCCCGCAGCTCCGACGTCTCAGGATCGATCAGGGTCAGCCCGGTGAGGTCGATGCCCTGGCCGGAGGCGAGCTCGCGGATGCGGGCCTCCGGACCGAGGATCGTCAGGTCGCAGACATCACGCCTGCGGAGGATCTCGGCTGCCTTGAGTACGCGGACATCGGTGCCCTCGGGAAGCACGATGGAGCGGCGCTCGGACCTTGCCCGCTGGATGAGTTCGTGGAGGAATCGCAGCGGCGTCATGCGGACGGCCCGGGGAAGTTCGAGGCGCTCGAGCAGCTCGGTCTCATCGACGTGCCGGGACCAGGCGCCGAGTGCCGCGGCGGCCTTGCGGCGCAACCCGCTCGCGATCTCGCCCCGCACCTCGCTGACGCGCCGCGCGGCGGTGTAGGTGTCGTCGTCGAGCGTGAACACGGGAAACGGCGCCTGTGCCAGCAGGGCGAGGATGTTGGGATCCGGCGCGAGCCCCCCGGTGAGGATCATTCCCGAGGGCACGGGGAACTCGGGGGAGAACGACGACGCCAGCGTGGCCACGAGGACGTCGGCGCGGTCGCCGGGAACGATCACGAGCGCACCGTCGGTCAGGAGGTGGAGGAAATTTCCCACGTTCATGGCGGCGACCCGCACCGAGGTGACATCGCGCTCAAGGTTGGAACTGCCGGCGATCTGGCGGGCTCCGAGTTCCGCCGAGACTTCGGAAACGGTGGGCTGCGAGAGCTCGGCGAGCTCCGGAATCACGTACACGGGGCGGCCGGAGCGGCCGGGCCGCACGTGTGAGGCGATCTCCGCGACGGCGTCGTCGGACGCCCGGTTCACCATCATGGCCAGCAGCGACACCTTGGCCGCGTCGAGTTCGCGGCGTGCGACGTCGACGGTGTCAGCCGCCTCCGCGACCGACATCCCCTTCGCGCTGACCACGGCGAGCACCATGGCGCCGAGGTTGTTCGCGAGGCGCGCGTTGAGGTCGAACTCGACGGCGGCGTCGTTTCCGCTGAGGTCCGTGCCCTCCACGATCACGACGTCGCACTCGGCCGCAATCTCCCCGTAGATGGCGACGCACCGCGCGTCGATCTCCGCGCGGTCCCCGGAGACGAGGAGCGCCCGCGCCTCGGCCCTCGTCAGGCCTCCGCGCGAGCGCTCCGGGGACAGGTTGAAGCCGCGCTGCAGGAGCCGCACCATCGGATCCGCCGCGGGATCATCCCCTTCCACGATGGGCCGGAAGAAGCCCACGCGGTCGGCGTGCCGGTGCAGCATGTCGGCAAGCCCCAGGGAGATCAGGGACTTGCCGGAGCCGGGGGTCATGGCGCTCACATAAATTCCGCGGGTCATTGCCCCATCCTGACAGGCTCGTTCACCGCTGGCCATCTGCGGACCAGGTGTTATGCGGTTGCGGGCGTCCCCTCTTTGCCTGAGCCCTTGCCGGGGAGGGCGAGCTTGAACACCTTGGCCCAGGTGGACGCCACCTGCTTGGGCAGCGGACCCGTGGTGTAGGGCAGGCCGTAGCGGTTGCAGATCTCGCGGACGCGGACCGCCACCTCGGCGTACCGGTTCGACGGCAGGTCGGGGAAGCAGTGGTGCTCGACCTGGTGGGAGAGGTTGCCGGTCATCAGGTGCATCAGCTTGGACCCGGAGATGTTCGCGGAACCGATCATCTGCCGCACGTACCAGTCACCGCGCGTTTCACCCTCGACCATTTCCTCGGTGAAGGTGTCGGTGCCCTCGGGGAAGTGTCCGCAGAAGATGACGGCGTGGGCCCAGACGTTGCGCACCGCGTTGGCGACGAGGGTGCCGTAGAGCGCCTGCTTGCCGGATCCCGTCAGCATGGCGACGGCAGGGGTTGCCGCGTAGTCCTTGGTGAACTGCTTGGCAGCCTTGATGCCGACTGCCTTGAGGTCCCGCTTCATGTCGGCCTTGGACTTCAGGCCTTCCTGGTATTCCGGAAGCTCAAGGTCATAGAGCGCGATTCCCCATTCGAAAACGGGGGCCAGGATGGCGTTGTACAGCGGATTGCCCAGGTTGAAAGGCTTCCACGGCTGGTCGGCATCCATGCGGAGGAGGTTGTATCCGACATCGCGGTCCTTGCCCACCACATTGGTCCAGCGGTGGTGGAGGTCGTTGTGGGTGTGCTGCCAGGACCTGGCGGGCGTCACGAAGTCCCATTCCCAGGTGGTGGAGTGGATGTCGGGGTCCCGCATCCAGTCCCACTGGCCGTGCAGCACATTGTGGCCGATTTCCATGTTCTCGAGGATCTTGGCGAAGCTCAGCATCGTGGTGCCGGCAACCCACGCGGCTTTGTTGCGCCCGAACAGGAGGGCGCCGCGGCCTGCGAATTCGAGACCGCGCTGGACCTTGATGACGCGGCGGATGTATGCGGCGTCGGTGGCTCCGCGCTTCGCGAGGATGTCGTCACGGATCGCGTCGAGCTCGACGCCCAGCTCGGCCACCTGCTCGTCGGTGAGGTGGCGTGCCGCGTGCGGGCGGACGAGCGGGTGGCCGGAGGCTGCCAGGGCTCCTGGCCGGGTCAGGGTAGTCGTCATGGGTTGTGCTCCTTAGGAATCGGATGAGAAATCGGTGGTTGCAAGTACTTCGGTCTAGTGGTCGAGATTGACGGGTCCGGCGGCTGCCGAAACACACGTCTGGATGAGTTGGCCCGGATCGCCGTGCACTTCCCCGGTCCGGAGGTCGCGGACCTGCCCGGCCCGCAGTGGCAGCAGGCAGCTGTGGCAGATTCCCATGCGGCACCCGCTGGGCATGAGGATGCCTGCGTCCTCACCGACGTCGAGCAGCGGCGTTTCCCCGTCCGCCTCGATCTCGCGGTCGGAGGTCTCGAAGGTGACCAGGCCGCCGTCGTGCCCCGCCCCGCCCGCGAGGCTGGTGCTGAACCGTTCGATCGTCAGGCTTCCCGGATCCGCATGGCCGGGTTCCGGATCGGTGCGGGGAAGGGCCGACTCCGCTGCCCAGAAGAGCTCGGCGTCGTCGAGGAAGCCTTCCGGCCCACAGGCATAGGCGGCACGGGAGCGCCAGTCCGGGCACAGTCCGTCGAAGGTGCCCGCTGTGAAATCGAGCCGGCCGCGCTCCTCGGTGAACCAGTGGGTCACCCGCAGGTTGGGGAACTGGTCCGCGAGCTCATTGAGTTCCTCGCGGAAAAGGCTCACCTCGGGGGTGCGGTCCGAGTGGAGCAGTACGACGTCGGCGTCCGGGCGACGCGGGACGAGGGTGCGGATCATCGACATGACGGGGGTGATGCCGCTTCCGGCTGTCAGCATGAGGAGCGCACGGGGATGTTCCGGAAGAACGAAATCGCCCTGCGGCGGTGCGAGGAAGAGGACGTTCCCCGGGCGTGTGTTCCGCACCAGGACGTTCGAGACCGCACCGGCATCGGTCACGGTGATGGCAGGGTCCTGGCCGGCCGCTGCGCTCAGCGAATAGGACCTCCAGTGCCGCACGCCGTCGAGCTCGACGCCGATGCGGGCCCACTGGCCGGCGCGGTGGGCATGCCAGCCGGGCCCCGGACGGAAGTAGATGGTTGCCGAGTTTTCGGTCTCCCGCTCCACGCGGGTGACGACGCCACGCAGCTGCCGAGCCGAGAAAACCGGGTTGAACAGGGCGAGGAAGTCTTCCGGTGTGAGCGGAGTGATGAGAGCAGACGCGGCGCGTGCCAGTCTGGGGAGCCGGATCATATACTCAAGCTTAGAACGGTTTGCGTTCCGATTCTTCTATCCGGGCATACGATTAGGGTCGGCTAACTAGCTCGCCGAAACAAAAGGTCTGGTGTATAAGATGTCCGCAGATCGCCTTCCGGCACCTGCCCTCGACCCTCCCTGGCTTGGACTCCCACGCGAAGTCAGTGACATGCTGAGGCCGTTGGTGAGCGGAATAGTCGAAGCCATCATCGAGGCCGTACCGCAGTTGGTGCCGGCCTACGCGCGCCCCATGGAGGGGCGGTTCGGCAGCGGTCTGCGCGGCGGGGTCGCCGTCGCACTCGACCGGTTCCTGCAGCTCCCCGGAACACGGCTGCCCGCCCTCTCCGAGGAAAGCCGGCAGTTGGTGGCAGGCCTCGGCAGGGGTGAATTCCGGCAGGGCAGGAGCATGGACGCCCTGCTGAGTGCGTACCGTACGGGTGCGCGCGTCACCTTCCGCGAGATGTCCAAAGTGTCGGTGGAGAACAATCTGGGCCTCGGCGTGGTGGTCAACCTCGGTGAATCCATCCTTGCGTATATCGATGAACTCTCGGCGGTGAGTGCTGAAGCATATGCGTTCGAACAGTCGGAGCGCGCAGGAGCTGTGGACCGGCGTCGGGCCGAACTGCTCGAATTGCTGTTGATGGGTCAGTCGGATGAGACGGCCCTCCGCCAGGCAGCGTCCATGGCGGACTGGGCGCTCCCGGCACGGCTCGCCGTGGTGAACCTGCCGCTCGAGCGGGCGGAGGGCCTTCGGATGCGGCTCGGTCCCGGTTCGCTGGTGATCGAACGCGAGACCGACGCCGTCGCCCTTGTTCCTGAGCGGCCGGCTCCTGCGGCACGGACGGAACTCGCCAGGACCCTGCGGGGCCGCGGAGCCTCGGTGGGTCCGGCGGGAGGCCTGGAGCAGGTCCCCGATTCGCTGCGGCTGGCCATCCTCGCTGCCTCGATGCTGCCTCCGAGGGAAGGCCCCGAGGACCCGCCCATCTGGGCGGACGAGCACCTGACGCAGGTCATCCTGGGTGCTGAGCCCACTGCGATCACCGAGCTGGCGCAGCGGAGGCTGGCCCCACTGACTGACCTGCCTCCGGCGCAGCGGGACAAGCTGGCTGAGACACTGCTGTCCTGGTTGAGGCACTGGGGGCAGCGCAGCCTCGTCGCGGCCGAGCTGGGGATCCATGCGCAGACGGTGGGCTACCGGGTGGTGCAGCTGCGGGAGCTTTTCGGTGATGAGTTGAAGGACCCGCAGGGCCGGTTCGAACTGGAAATGGCGTTGCGAAGCGGGTGGCTCACTCCCCGTTGATGCAGGCCGCCCTAACCGGCATCCGGCCTGGGCGCCGGCCGCAAGTCCTCAACGAGCGGGGGTGGGGCGGGACGCACCTCGGAGTGGAGCCACCGTATCCGTGTGGGTGGCGTGGATACCGGCGTCGGGGATGTCAGCTGTCGAGGACCCGTCTCGCCCAGTCCTCCGCCAATGACCGGTAGGGCGGCCGGAAGGAGTAGACGCAGGCCAGCCGAAGCCGCGTCGAGGCGGCGTAGGCCAGGAGCCGGTCCGACGACACCGCCATGGCCGACGCAGTGCTGTGAATGGCGTCGCTTGCGAACTGCTCCGCGGCAGTGGAGAGTATTCCCTGCTCGCGCCGGAACTCAAGATGCACCAGGAGGTTGGCCAGGTCGAGTGCCGGTTCGGCAAGGGCCAGGGTGTCGCAGTCGATCAAACCGATCGTTCCCTCCGCGGCGCTGAACAGCATCTGCTTGTCGTGCAGGTCCCGGTGGGCGAGGACCGGGAGCTGCGGCGCCCCCGACAGCAGGCGGCGCTCCACCTCCAGGGCCGCCTGCTCCAACTTTTCCGGGCGGATGTCGAGCTGCCCGGATTCCACGCACCGCTCGACCCATTGCCGAAGCGTGGCACCTTCATCTCCGGGGGAGTGGGTTGCAGGGGCTGTGCCGGGAGGGTTCGCTGCCAGCAGGGGCCATTTCCGCGACCAGAGTTCCCACCCCTGCGTCCATCCGTTCGGCAGGCACGGTTTCCCGAGGGCTGCCCTTCCCAGTTCATGGAAGCTCGTTCCACGCACCAGGGACAGGGTGAGACCGCCCGGGAGGGTGGAGACGACGTCGGGCGTTTCGACACCGGCGGGCACCGCCAGGGTCCGCATGCGGCGGTGGGCGGCGGCCACGGTTTCTGCCTTGCCCGGAGGGAGGATCTTCCGGTACCCGTCACCGACCCTGAGAACCGCACGTTTCCTGTAGCGGTGGACCACCAGATCACCGTTCCCCAGTGCGCCGGCCAGGTCGCCAAGGACCGGATCCTTCCCGTAGGGGACCAGGGTGGCCTTCCCGAGGGAATCGACGACGCCGGCGCGGATGAGACCGCCGTCGTTCTCCCGGGCCTCGAACGTCAGCCCGCCGTCGCTGCGGGGCCAGGCGCGGTGGACGGTGGCCGCCCTGCCGGCGGAGTCCGTGACCGCCCCGGGAATAAGGCTCAGCACAGGAGGTCCTCCATCAGGTCCAGCCTGGCTTCCATCTCCTCGGACCAGTTCGGTGAACACGAGCGGAAGGGGTCACCAAGGCGGCTCAGGAGGTGGAAGACCACCCAGGGAAGGACCTCCTCGCGGCTGACGTCCCGGAGGCCCGCACTGTAGCCCTCGAGCATCGTGCCGGTCAGCGGAAGCCCGAAGACATCCGGGACCTGTGCGGGTACAGGCATTTGAAGGAGCTCGACGGCCGCGAAACTTCCCAGGTCGGCTGCCGCCGCGCCATAGGTGCAGCGGTCGAGGTCGATCAACCGGATGTCGGAGCCGTCAACGAGCACCTGGTCGGCCGAGAAGTCGCCATGGATCAAGGCGGCGTGCCCCGGTCTGCGCAGGAGGGGTTCGAGGGCGCCGGAAAGGTTCTCCAGCCGTTCCGCCAGCGGCGGGACGAGGGAGGAATTCCGGGCCACGTGGTGCGCCAGAGCTGCGGCCGGAGCGTGCGAGCCCGGGGTCAGGGAGGCCGGTGGCTGGGCGTGCAGCAGCGCGAGCGCCTGCCCTGCCGCGAAGGCGGGGGCGTCGGTGCCGGCAGTACCAGGGCCGCTCACCGGACGCATACTGAGGTCGCCGCTACCGAACCAGGGGAAGTAGCGCAGCCCTCCGAGGTCAGGCAGCCCTGCGGGGTTGGCCTGGGTCAGTACCGGCACTCCGCCCGCGACAAGACGTTCGAGCAGGTCCGCATCGGCCCGATGTGCGGAGCCTGTCTTGCAGACTGTCCGGGTGTGCCCCTGCCCGACGGCGAAGACCACCCTCCGGTGCGGGTTGTAGTTGAGGACGGACCATTCCTCGAGGATGCCGGAGCTTCGAAAGGGCCGCAGGGTCTTGTACAACCGCGGATCGAGTTCGATCGGCCCTGACACCAGAAACTGGCCGGGTGCGTCGGGAAGCGGAATGGTTTCAAGGGCAACACCGGTTTCCGCGGCTCGGCGGAGGGTTTTCTCGACCTTGGCACCCTTCCCCGGCGCGTACGCCGTCAGCCAGCGGATGCCGCCGTTGTCCTCGCGCAGGCGTGCCACCACTGACACGCCGGGCTTGTGGCGGAGGCGGTTCGCCCGCACCGGACGTCCGAGCAGCGCGCTCAGCCTCGGCGGGTCGAACAGTACGCCGAGCGCGGGCAGGGCGGGGTCGACGGCGGCCGGGGAACGGGTCTTCAGGGCGGTCATTCGGCGCCTCCCGTAGAAGATCCGGTGGACCGGACCTCCCCGGCGGTTTCCCGCTGTGCCCAGGCTGCGAACATCGGGTCCTTTCTCAGGTCGTCGGGGGTTCCTTGAAGCAGGACGCGCCCGTCCTGCAGCCAGATGATGCAGTCGGCATCGAGGGCCACGGACGGCTCATGCGTGATGGTGATGGTGGTGCGGTCCCGTGTCAGGGTTTCGAGGCCGAGGAGCACCTCCGACCGCGAGTCCTGGTCCAGTCCCGTGGTCACCTCGTCGAGGATCACGACGGGAGCGTTGCGCAGCAGCGCCCGGGCGATGGCGATGCGCTGGCGCTGGCCGCCGGAAAGGGTGCCGCCGCGCTCCCCGACGACGGTGTCGTACCCGTCCGCGAAGGCCGATACGAATCCGTGGACGGAGGCGGTCCGGGCGGCGGATTCCACCTCGGCATCGGTGGCATCGATCCGCCCGTACCGGATGTTCTCGCGGATGGTCCCGGTGAACAGGACCGAATCCTGGAGGACGAGGCTCACGTTGGCGCGCAGGGAAGCGAGGGTGATGGCGCGCAGGTCCCTGCCGTCGAGATGCACCGATCCGGACACGGGGTCCATCATCCGAACCAGCAGTGAAACGAGCGTGGACTTTCCTGATCCGGAGGGCCCGACCACGGCGGTCCTCCGGCCACCCAGGAATGTCAGCGTGACGTCCTTCAGTACAGGAGCGGCGGCGGCATAGCCCGCTGTGACGTTCCGCAGTTCCACGTCACCCCACACCTTCCCCAGGGGCGCGGCGTCCTCGGCGTCCCGGATATCGACCTGCTCATCGAGGAGATCAGCGACCCGCTCCCCAGACGCAGTGGCGCGGGCGATCCGGCCCGTGTATTTCGCGAGGTCCCGCAGCGGTTTCATGGAGGTCTTGAGGTACATGAGGAAGAGGACGAGGTCCCCGGGGGTCATGGCACCCTGGACCACGCGCCAGCCGCCGCCGGCGAGGACGACGGCGGTGGCGAACCCGACGATCACGTCGGTGCGCCTCTCCAGCGCCGCCGCAAGCCTTCGCGACTGCACGCCGTCCCGGAGGGTCTTCTCGTTGCTGGCGCCGAAGCGGTCGGCGAGGGTCTCCTCGAGGCCGTACGTCTGTACCACCTTGATGGCGCCGAGGCTTTCCTGCGCGGTGTTGGCCAGCGCACCCTCGCCCTTGCGGGTGCGCCGTGCCGCCACGGTGATCTTCCCCGTGCTGAGGCGGGAGAGCAGGAGGAACGATGCGCAGGCGAGGGCGACCACGAGCGCCAGCAGCGGATCCAGCCAGAACATGACGCCGGCCATCGCGACGAGCGTAATGCAGTTGGCGAGCAGGGGCAGGCCCGCGCTGACACCCACTTCCTGGAGCCGCCCGACGTCGCCCACCAGTCTCTGCACCGTGTCACCAGTGCGCGCCGAGGAGTGATAGCGGGCGGACAGCGCCTGGACGTGGCTGAACACCCGGCCGCGCAATTCGGTCGCCACCCGTGACCCGGTCAGGGCGAAGGCCACCGTGGCCAGGAAGTTGCAGAGCGCACGGAGCCCGGTGAGCAGTACCAGGGCGGCACCGCAGGCAAGGAGGAAGGCCGGCGTGGCAACCGGTCCCGTGCCGGCGAACTCCGCTCCCAGGCTCCGAGTGATCGCGTCCACCACGTATTTCACGGGCCAGGGCTCGAGCACCCGGAAAGCCACTTCGAAGAGGAGCGCGAGGACGCCCCCACCCATGAGGGCCTTGTGGCGTCCAAGATGGGGCCGGATGATGCCAAGCGTCCGGCGAAGCGGTTGCTGCTGCACGCCCTGGTTACTCATGGTGTCCCTTCCAGCGGGATTCCTGCAGTGATGCGCTGCAGCACGCCGTCCCAGTTGTGGCCGGCAGTGGCCATCCTGCGGGCGGCAGCCGACATCGCAGCACGGGCCAGCGGTGCTCCGGCCAGGTCGTCGATCGCCGCAGCAAGTGCGTCCGGCCGGGACGGCTCGACGAGGATGCCCGTGACGCCGTGGTCGAGAATGGACGGGACCTGCCCCACCTTGGAGGCGATCACCGGCAATCCGGCCGCACAGTATTCGTAGATCTTCAGCGGCGAAAAGTACTGGTCCTCGGCACTGGCCGACGCCGGATACGGTGCGCTGGCAATGGCGCATCCGGCCAGGGCTGCGGGCACTTCCGCTGGGGAAAGAGCTCCGACGAACTCCACTGCCACATCCCGGTCCGCGGCCAGTTTGCGGAGCGCCGGCCCCTCGGGGCCGTCTCCGATGATTCTCAGGGCCCACCCGCCTGCGGACACAGCCTTCGCTTCGATCAGGGAGTCCACTCCGTGCCAGGGCTTCAGGGTCCCGACGAACACCACCACGGGCATGCCTCCGGACTCTGGGGTGGGGCGGATGCGTTCTCCGTTCACACCGTTGGGCACCACCTGCACCTTCTCCCTGTGCTCGGGCAGGACGCGGTCCTGGACCCAGCGGGCCACCGGGGCCGAGACACACGCAACCCGAGTGGCTCCCGCGACCTGGGAACGTAGGGAGTGCCGGGCCGCAGGCTCATCGTGCAGGGCCCGGTGGGTCCGCTGTTCATCGATCAGCGGTGCGTTCACCTCGAGGAGACCGGGGATTCCGCGTGCCGCCGTGACCCGAGCCAGGGCATCGCTGAAGAGCGAGTACCGTTCATACACCACGGTGGTTCCGGCTGTGATGGCCTGCTGCGCAAGGGCGGCTGCGGCGTCCGCCTGGAAGCGCTCGCGGTCGGCGCCGTTGCCCTTGGGGATGCGGTGTAGCACCACCGGAACAGCCGCGAGGTCCGCGGGGACGTCGTCGCCCGTGCGCGTGCAGTACAGCGTGACCTCCGCGCCGAGTGCCCGCCAGCTCCGGAGGATTTCCTGCACATGCACCGACGCACCCTTGGATCCGAAGACGGGCACACCGGGGTCGATGCAGAAATATGCCACCCGGATCATGACGCCCTGACCGGCACGCCGCCGAAGCTGCCCGCCATCCCGGCGGGAGAAACTGGCACGGCGGCTGTCCTGGACGGCACGACGGCGGTGCGGGCGGCACCCGACGCCAGTTCCCGCAACCGCTCCGACTGCACCCGCGAGTCGAAGCACCGCTCGATCAGCTCGCGTGCCGCACCCGCGGTTCCCTCGCGGTCGAAGGAGTCCGACGCCGAGAAACGGAGTGCGTCCACGAGTTCGGCCGTTCCGCCGGAGCGGATCAGCACGCCGGTCCTGCGTCCCGCGGCGTCCGTCATCACTTCCGGAATTCCCGTGATATCGCTCGCGATGCAGGGTACACCAGTGGCCATGGCCTCGAGCAGTACGGTGGGCAGCCCGTCCATATTGCCGTCCTCACCGACCACGCAGGGAGCAACGAAGACGTCCGCCCAGCGGAGCAGGTCGACCACCTCCTGCTGTGTCCGCGGCCCCAGTAGGGTGACGGTGTCCGAAAGCCCGAGGCGGTGGATCTGTTGCTCGAGATCCTCCTGCAGCAGTCCACCGCCGGCGATCCTCACCTCAACGGCCGTTCCGCTGCCGATCAGTTCCGCGGCGGCGTCGAGGAGCAGATGGAAGCCCTTCTTCTCGACGAGCCTGCCCACGGCGACGATCCGGAAGGGATTCCGGGGCGGGGACGGAGGAGAGTAGGCGAAGCGGTCGAGCTCCAGCCCGTTGTACACGCGGTGGATGGCGGGCGCCTGATCCGGGGCCAGGTCGCGGAGGTAGGCGAGGTTGAAATCGCTGACCGTGACCACGTGGTGCGCGTGCCCGATCAGGCTGATCAGGGTGGGCTGGTCCACTTCCTCGTGGAAGATGTCCTTGGCATGCGCGGTGAAGGAGAAGGGGATGCCGGTCAGGGCCGACGCGATACGGGCCGTGCGCGCCGCGACGGAGCCGAAGTGCGCATGGGCGTGGGTGATGCCGCGGCTGCTGAAGAGCGTGGCCAGCTCGATCCCCTGATGAACGTCGAGGGGGTCCATGTTCACCAGGCTGGGCAGGATGTCGGCGAAGCGCTCCCCGAAACCTGGCATCTCCTGGTGGGCGGCCGCCATCATGGTCCACCCGTCGCTGAGCTTCGCGGGTTTCGTCACGTAGGTGACCGGTGCCTGGACCCGCGCAAGTTCGGGGTGGAACCGCGGGTCCACGGGTGCCCGGAGCGAGAAGATCTCGAGTTCCTCCCCGGCCGCTTCCCGGGCAAGGATTTCTGTCACGATGAAGGTTTCCGAGAAACGCGGGTAGATCTTCAGCACGTAGGCGGTGCGGGAAGGGTTAGACGGCTTCACTGGAGGTCCGATCTTCGAGAGGGTGGGTGTCCAGCAGATCGGCCGCCAGTCCGGCCACCGCTTCAAGGCCGGCAAGATCCACTGTCGAGCGATCGACGTCGGAACCTGCCACCGAGGTGAACCATCGGCTCAGTTCCGCGGAGGTGAATTCCTCCGGGTGGCAGACGTCGAGGAGGTCATGCCGGGCCAGGGACTCCGCGCGGATCAGCTGCTCGCGCCTCGGGCTGATGCGGGGGACGATCAGCGCGGGGGTGCTCGTGCTCATGATCTCGCAGACCGAGTTGTACCCACCCATGGAGACGATGGCCGAGGCTTCCTTGATCTCCGCCAGTGCGTCCCGCACCGAGCCCAGCACCCGCGTGCCGGGTTCCGCCGCCTGTTCGACCTGGGTTCGGTGTTCCCTGGGCAGTTGTGGTCCGGTGATGATGAGGTGCTCGTACTTCTCGGGAAGGGTGGCCCGGGCCGCGGTGAGCAGGACGTCGAGGCCGTCCGACCCCCCTCCGGCCATGGTGAGGAGGTACGGCCTCCGCGCGCCACTGGTACGGCGCCGCGACACCCGTCCGGCGGAGAGGTATCCGGTGTAGCGGACCAGCGGGCTGAGCCGCGGAGGGATCTCGCCTGTCCGCACAGGGTCATGGAAACCCGGATCACCGTAAACCCAGAGCGCATCGAAGGTGTCCGCGAGGTGGTCGAGGTCACCGAGGTTCTTCCACTCCCGTTTCGCAACGCTCGGGCTGTCAAGGACTTCCCGGAGCCCCAGCACTATCCGGCAGGCGGGCCGTGCCTCGCGGAGCGCCACCAGCGCCTGTCGGAGCTCGCCGTCGACGCCGAAGGCGTGGCGGTCCACGATCACGAGGTGGGGCTTGAACTGGGCCAGCACGGCGTCGGTCATGGAGGAGCGCAGGCGAACGAGTTTCTTCTGGCCGATCGCCAGGTGGCGGGGGGTGTACCCTTCAGCGCCCTTGCGAATGCCCGGCAGCACCACCCAGTCCCACCCCTCGGGGCTGTCGAATCGCGTCGCAGAGGATTCTCCGGTCACGAGCAGGCCGGTGACCTGGCGGCCGGTGAGCCCGGGGAGCGTGGCAGCCAGCGCATGGGCGATTGCGAGATTGCGTCGGGTATGCCCCAGTCCCTGTGAATCGTGGGAGTAGAGGACGACCCGGAGTTCCTTCTTCAACTTGTGTGACATTGTGCGCCTTCATTGAGCCGTCTCCTGTTGGTGTGCTTCTGGTTCCCCATTCAGTCAGGCCCGGATGAGACCTTGGTGAACGCTTGATGAGAGAGCTCTCATGAGATTGTTCTCATCCGTCTCTAACAGGTGTCTCATCTTGGAATTCCTAGAATCGGACATGAAAGCTATCCCAGCACCAGGACCGACCCCCATGCGCATTTCCGTGATCGGCTGCGGTTATCTCGGGGCAGTGCACGCAGCCTGCATGGCGAAGCTCGGCCACGAAGTGGTGGGCGTCGACGTCGATGAACGCAGGATTGCCGAGCTGCAGGAGGGGCGTGCGCCCTTCTTCGAACCGGGGCTGCCCGAGCTGTTGGAGGAAGTCCTCGTCTCGGGGCGGTTGAAGTTCAGCTCGAATCCGTCCGATATCAAGGGGGCGCAGGTCCACTTCCTGTGCGTGGGTACTCCGCAGCGGAAAGGCGAGTATGCCGCTGACCTGCGCCACCTCGATGCTGCCTTCTCCGGGCTGCTCGACTCGGTGGAGCCCGGGAACGTGATCGTGGGCAAATCCACGGTGCCCGTCGGCACCGCCGCCCGGCTGGCCGACCGTCTCCAGGGGCGTCACCCGGACGCGGTACTCGCCTGGAATCCCGAGTTCCTGCGCGAGGGGTTCGCCGTCAAGGACACGCTCCATCCTGACCGCTTCGTGTACGGCGTACCGTCGGGTGACGCCGGGGCCCGGGCCGCCGCCATGCTCGACGGCGTTTACGCTGCAGCGCTGGCGGAAGGCACACAGCGTTTCACCACGGACTATGCCACTGCCGAACTGGTGAAGGCCGCAGCCAACTCGTTCCTGGCCACCAAGATCTCCTTCATCAACGCCATGGCCGAGGTGTGCGACGCCGCGGGAGCGGACGTCACCCTGCTTGCCGACGCCATCGGTGCGGACGAGCGCATCGGAAGGAAGTTCCTCAACGCCGGCATCGGCTTCGGCGGCGGCTGTCTTCCGAAGGACATCCGCGCCTTCATGGCCCGCGCCGGGGAACTCGGGGCCGACCAGGCGCTTACTTTCCTGCGCGAGGTCGACGACATCAACGTACGCCGTCGGATCCGCGTCGTGGAGTTGACCCGCACGCTGGTGGGCGGTGCCCTTCTGGGTAAGCGCATCACCGTCCTCGGTGCCGCCTTCAAACCCGACAGTGACGACGTCCGCGACTCCCCGGCGCTGAGCATCGCCGCCCAATTGCAGTTGCAGGGAGCGGATGTGACCGTGACCGATCCCCAGGCGCTCAGCAATGCCCGGGTCCGTTTTCCCGAACTGACTTTCGAGCCCCAACTCGACGTAGCCCTGGAAAAGGCCGACGCCCTGCTGCTGCTCACCGAATGGGACCAATATCGGGAGCTGTCGCCCGCTGCCGCCGGAGCCGTCGTGCGGCACCGGAACATCCTCGACGGCCGCAACGTGCTGGATGCCGGCCGGTGGCGGAGCGCCGGCTGGAACTATCAGGGCATCGGGCGGCCATAGCCAATACATAGCCCAGGACGCCTGCCGCATGCCAGACTGGGCACATGCTCGTAGCCTTCTCGATTGCCCCGTCCGGCTCCTCCGACCTGTCCCGTGAGAACCCCGAGGGGTCGGTGCATGACGCCGTGGCGGCCGCCGTCGCCGTCGTGCGGGAATCGGGCCTTCCCAATTCCACGGATTCGATGTTCACCACCATCGAAGGTGAGTGGGACGAGGTGATGGCGGTGGTGAAGCACGCCACCGAGGCGGTAGGCCGCTACGGCAGCCGCGTCTCGCTGGTGCTGAAGGCCGACATCCGGCCCGGTTACTCCGGGGAACTGACCGGGAAGGTCGAGCGGATGGAAGCGGCCATCGCGGAGCAGGAACAGTACGAGGGGCACTCCTGACGCAGCACCTCACACAGCAGTGCCTCATTCGGGCAGCGAGCGTCGACGACGCCGAAATCTACGCCCGCACCCACGTCGCGGCGCTGCACGAGACGTATGCGCACATCATGCCGCGCGAGTTCCATGAGCATTACGACGCCGAACTGCCCACTCTGATCGAGCGGCGCCGCGGATTGCTCGAGGACGCCGCAGGAACGCCGGGAGGAGCGCGGAGCTGGCTCGCGTTCGACGCCGACGGCGTTCCGGTGGCGATCGCGACGTCGGGGCCGGGCCGGGATGCCGACCGCCCGGACTTCGAGCTGCACCATATCTATACGTTGAACCGGACGCACGGGTCCGGGCTGGGTCAGCGCCTGATCACCACCGCCATCGGTGAGAAACCGGCGTACCTCTGGATCCTCGAGGGCAACCCGCGGGCCGAGCGTTTCTACGCACGCAACGGTTTCATCCCCGACGGCACGACGATGCTGTGCGGTCCCACCTGGCACTTGCGGCCGATGTTCCGGATGCACCGCCAGTAGCATTACGGCATGCCCCCGTTAACTCCCCGGTCCGTCGTTGTTGCCTTCCATGGAATCCGGAGGAGTCACTGATGGCCCGCGCCGCTGCGCCGCAGCCGGTGTACGGGGAGTTTCCGATCGACACCGGAACCTGCGAGCTGGAGCCGGATCCCTACAACTCCAACGGGTGGGTGCTGCGGATCAATGGCGTGCCGAGCTCGCATATCGACCTCACCGATCCGCTCCGCCTCGACTTCGAGTACATGCGCTGGACCGCCTCACTGGTCGATGCCCGCTGGGAAGCGCAGGCAAAGCTCAGGGTCCTCCACCTCGGCGGGGGAGCCTGCACCCTTGCGCGTTACTTCGCCACTGCGCATCCTCATGCACGCCAGGTGGTGGTCGAACTCGACGGCAGGCTCGCCGAACTGGTACGCGAATGGTTCGATCTCCCCCGGGCGCCGCTGGTGCGCATCCGCGTGGGAGAGGCGCGCGAGGTCACGCAATCGCTGAGCGCATCGAGCCGCGACCTGGTGATCCGGGACGTCTTCGCGGGAAGCCTTACTCCTCAGGCCCTCACCACGGTCGAGTTCACCCGGGAGGCCAAGGACGTGCTGGCGCCCGACGGCGTGTATCTGGTCAATTGCGGTGATCGCCCCGATCTCAAGATGGCGCGGCGGGAGGCGGCGACGATCGGTTCATTGTTCCAACACCTGGTCATCATTGCTGACCCTGCGATGCTGAAGGGCCGCAGGCACGGCAACGTCATCATCGCGGGAAGCGACGCTCCGCTGGGCGACAGCCCCTCCCTCGCGCGGGAGCTGCTCGGCGGCGGCGTACCGGCGCACCTGTGGCAGGACGCGCAGGTGCGGAAGTTCGCGGCCGGTGCGCAGGTGCTGAGGGACTGACCCGCCGTGCCGGTTGCGTTCAATTCCGGCCTGCCCGGCAGGTCCACCCTTCAGCCGGTTCCAACTGTAGCTAGCCCCGCCCCAGCAGCTCGGGCTCGAACTCCGCCGTCGCCTGCCGCAGGGCCCGCACGACGGCGGCCACAGCAGGCTGGCGCAGCGAGTCCGGCCGTGCGACGAGCCAGTAGTCCAGCTTTTCCGCAATGTCCTCCGGCAGGAGCCGCACCAGGTCCGGGTGCAGGTCCGCCATGAAGCAGGGCAGGAGGCCCAGGCCCGCGCCGGCGCGTGTTGCCTCCACGTGCACGAAGACGTTGGTGGAGCTGAGCGAGTCCCGCATCGACGGCAGGAGCCGCCGCGGAGCGTCGAGGCTGTCCACCTGAAGCATGGAGTCGATGAAGTACACCAGCGGATGTGCCAGCACTTCATCGACCGACGTCGGCCGTCCGTGCTCCTCCAGGTAGGACCGCGCTCCGTAGAGCCCCAGCACGTAGGCACCCAGGCGCACTGCTTCGGCCCGGTGCACCTGCGGTTCTCCCACCACCACCTCGAGGTCGAGTCCGCTCCGCGTCTGGGAGGCACGACGCGTCGCGGCGACGATCTCGATGCTCAACCCGGGGTTCGCCGCGCGCAGCCGGGCAAAGGCCGGAGCCGCGATGTAGGCACTGAAACCGTCGGTCGCGCTCATCCGCACGACGCCGGTGAGGGCGCCGCCGTCGTCGTCCGCCAACTGGGCGACGGCCTCGGCGACACCCTCGGCCGCACGGACGGCCCGTCGGCCGCGGTCGGTCAGCTCCCAGCCTCCACTCGAGCGCAGCAGCACGTGCCCGCCCAGGGACTTCTCGAGGGCGGCAATGCGCCGGGACACCGTGGTGTGGTTCAGGCCGAGTGAATCGGCTGCGGAGGTGAACCGTCCGGAGTTGGAGACGGCAAGCAGGATCAGGAGATCCTGCGGATCGGGGAGTGGCACTTCTGCAGTATTGCAGACCGCTCCTGCTGATCTGGTTATTGCCGGCCACCGGAACCTGCACGAATACTCGATAGGTCAGCGTCGACCGAGGAGACTCCCATGAGCATCATGCCCAACCCGCCCCAGCACGGAAAGTCCCTCGAGGGCCGGCGCGCGATCGTGACCGGGGGTGCCAGCGGCATCGGCGCCGCGTGCGTGCGCGCCCTCGCAGCCCGCGGCGCCGTCGTGGTCGTGGCCGACCGCGATGCCGACGGTGCGGAGGCGCTCGCCGCGGAGGTGAACGGCGAAGCGTGGGCTGTGGACCTCCTGGACACGCGGTCGCTTGAGACCCTCAGCCTGGACGCCGACATCCTGGTCAACAACGCCGGCATCCAGACCATCAGCCCCATCGAGGAGTTCGATCCCGCGGCTTTCCGGCGCATCCTCGCCCTGATGCTCGAAGCGCCGTTCCTCCTGATCCGTGCCTGCCTGCCGGCCATGTACGCGAAGGATTTCGGCCGCATCATCAACGTGTCATCGGTCCATGGGCTGCGGGCCTCTCCCTACAAATCGGCCTATGTGGCAGCGAAGCACGGGCTGGAGGGGCTGTCGAAGGTCGCCGCGCTGGAGGGCGGTGCCCATGGCGTCACCAGCAACTGCGTGAACCCGGGCTACGTGCGCACCCCGCTCGTGGAGAACCAGCTCGCCGACCAGGCGCGGCTGCACGGCATCACCGAGGACGAGGTGCTGTCCAAGATTCTGCTCACGGAGTCGGCCATCAAGCGGCTCGTCGAGCCGGCCGAAGTGGCCTCGCTCGTTTCGTGGCTCGCTGACGACGACGCCGGCATGGTCACCGGCTCCTCCTACGTCATGGACGGCGGCTGGTCCGCGCGGTAGGGCTGTTCGTCCAGCTAGATTCCGAGCATCTGCTCGATCGGACCGATACCGAAGAACACCACGAACGCTCCGGCGACGACCCACATGAGCGGGTGCACCTCGCGCCCGCGCCCCTGGATGGCACGGATCAGCACGAAGGCGATGAAACCCGCCCCCAGTCCGTTCGCGATCGAGTAGGTGAACGGCATCAGCGTGAACGTCAGGAATGCCGGAATGGCGATGCCCCAGTCGTCGAAATTGATGCGGCCCACCTGGGCCACCATCATGAACCCGACGACGACGAGCGCGGGCGCCACCGCTTCGAACGGCACCAGGCTGATCAATGGCGTGATGAACGTCGCGAGCAGGAACAGGACACCGGTCACCACGTTGGCCAGGCCGGTTCGCGCGCCTTCGCCGATGCCCGCGCCCGATTCCACGTAGATCTGGTTCGATGAAACAGAACCCGCGCCACCGGCAACAGCGCCGAGGGCGTCGACGATCAGCACGCGGTCCACTCCGGGGATGTTGCCCTTCTTATCCACGAGCTTCGCTTCGTTCGCGAGGCCTACCATCGTGCCCATCGCGTCGAAGAAGATGCTCAGCAGAATGGTGAAGGTGAGGAGCATCGCGGCGGTGGCGCCGAGGCGGCCGAAGGCGCCGAACAGGCTCACGTTCCCGATCAGGCTGAGGTCCGGAAGACTCACCCATGCTCCGGTGGGCAGTTCCGGCACCACGAGCGACCAGCCCTGGGGGTTCGGATCCTCGCCCGGGATGAAGCTGGGGCCCACGTTGGCCACGGCCTCGATGACGACGGCGAGGATGGTGGCGGCGAGCACTCCGATGAGGATGGCCCCGCGGACACGACGCACCACGAGTGCGATGGTGAGGATCAGGCCGACGACGAAGACGAGCGTCGGCCACCCGATGAGGACGCCCCCGAAACCGAGGCCCACCGGAACGGTGGTCTGCGCGACGTCGGGGATGCGGCGCACGAAGCCGGCATTCACGAGGCCGATCAGGGCGATGAAGAGTCCGATGCCAACCACGATCGCGGTCTTCAGGCTTTCGGGCACTGCGTTGAAGACCGCAGTCCGGAATCCGGTCAGCACCAGCACCAGCATGGTGAGGCCCGCGAGCATGACAAGGCCCATGATGTCCGGCCAGGTGAGCCCCGGGTTCGTGGCGACGGTGATGGCCACGAACGCGTTCACGCCCAGGCCGGTTGCCAGGGCGAAGGGGTACTTGGCCCAGGCTCCCATGACGATGGTCAGGATGCCCGCCACGAGGGCTGTGACGGCGGCAACGCGTTCGAATCCGAGCTCCGCGCCCGAGGAGTCGGCTCCCGCAAGGATCAGTGGGTTCAGCACCACGATGTAGCTCATGGCGAAGAACGTGGCCACCCCTCCGCGGATCTCCCGTGAAGAGGTGGATCCCCGTTCGGTGATCTCGAAGTAGCGATCCAGCACGGAGCCTTGCTTGAGCATGATGGGTCCTTCGGAAGAGGTGGGGCGCTTGCTCGAAATCCTATCGCGGCGTGGTTACCGGCTTGTTACCCAGCTCCATGCCGGTTCCGCCCGATAGGCTTGAACGATGCCCCTCATGTCCTTCCCGCCCGTCGCCCGTTCAATCCGTCCCGCGCCCGCCCTGCGGAATGCCGCACTGGTCCTCTCTGCAATGGTCGCGATGCTGCTGTCGCTGCTCACCGCCGCGCCTGCGCTGGCCCACGACGAACTTTCCAGCAGCAACCCGCCGGCAGGCGGCGCCGTGGACGTTCTGCCCGCCACGGTGGAGCTGATGTTCTCCCAGGTGCCGTCGGGCATCGGCGCAGAGGTGCAGATCCTCGACGACTCCGGTACGGACTGGGCGGAAGGCGCACCGCGGATCGTGAACGCGTCGGCGCAGCAGGCAGTGCGTCAGGGGGCGCCGGGGGGCGAGTACACAGTCAACTGGCGGGTGGTGTCCTCCGACTCGCACCCGATCGAGGGATCCTTCACCTTCACTGCCGCCTCAGGAGCGGCGGCAGCAGTGCCCGATGCGGCAACCACCGGTGTTCCCCTCGAGACGGCTGAAGCGGACTCACCGGACACGGAGGTCGCGGGCGTGAGCGATTTCCCCTGGAGCATCATCGTCATGATCGCGGTACTTCTGGCCCTCGCCGTCGGGCTGGGTATCACGGCGCGCCGGCGCCTGAGCCGCTGAGGAACCACCGCGCTCCAGCTCCGCGCGGACGAAAGGGTGGCGGTGGTGCTGCGTCAGGCGCGTAGCGGGGAAACCGCGGGAAGCGGTGGCGGAAACTGGGCGAGGGCCCGGGAGCCCGCCACGATGGCATCACTGACGAGCTTCGCCTGCCGCACGATCTCGCGGGTCGTGGGGGTCAGCAATTCCCCCACCCCCACCAGGTGAAGCCCGATCGCCCGGAGTGCTGCTTTGAAGTCGCTGCCGATGGCGATGCCCATGGAGCGAAGTAGCCGCCGCAGCTGGTTCTGCGGGTACTTGGTGAGCACCACGTGGTCGGCAAGCAGTACGCCGTCGGCCGTCTGCACTGCCCACTTCTTCGAAACGGGCACGCGGTCCTCCGGAAGGATCTTCGAATGGCCGATGATGCTCAGGTGTTCCGCGATCGTGGAGTGCCGGACATCGAGCCGATGACTCGAGGCATAGCCCCGAAGCAGGCGCATCAGTTCGGAGCGTTCCGAGAGTGACACGGAATCGGTCATCACGGTACGGCAGGCCCCGGAATCGAGGCACTCGAGGCTCTCGACAACGATGGAGTCGATTCCCCGGCGGCTCAGCTCACTCGCTACCGCAAGGCCGGAAAGGCCCGCGCCGATAACCACGGTGGTGGTCAGTTCCGCGTAGGCACATGCGCTGGACGCTGCGCGGACCGATTCAAGCGGCAGAGAAGTCACTATTGATACCTCCGGTAAGAAGGATAGTTCCGTACGGTCCGGCGCCTCTTCCGGACCGTACGGACTCCTGGCTGCGAACGGGTCAACCAGGAGCATTGCGTGCGAAGCCGGCCCCCCTTTCGGGTGGCTCCGCTCCACGACAATTGCTCGAAGCCTATATAACTTTCTGCACCGTGGATAGACCGCGGATTCTGAGTAGGCTACAACTAGAACACCCGTGACCGCGACCCGGTCAGGGACGCGGAACCAGAGGAGGTCTGCCGTGGGCAATTCACACGTAGGGGATTCGTTTCAAGCCCCTGGAAGGCATGGCATCGTGGTGGGGGTCGATGGCTCCGACCAAAGCATATGCGCACTGCTGTGGGCCGCACGCGAGGCCGAGCGGCGTAATGCGCCGCTTCATGTGGTCACCGCCTACACCATCCCGGTCTTCGCGGCTTCCAGCATGGACGCCGGATACGCGACGGTCGACGACGCCGTGATCCGCGAAGGTGCGCGCAGCGTCCTCGACGAGTCGCTGACCCACCTCGAGGATTTTCGCGTCGAAGTTGTTCCGCGGATCGAGACCGGGGATGCGGCAGGGGTTCTCCTCGATCTTTCTGAAGAGGCCGAGCTCGTGGTGGTCGGTTCGCGGGGGCGTGGAGGATTTGTCGGCCGGTTGCTGGGATCGGTCAGCAGTGCACTGCCGGCCCACGCGAGATGTCCCACGGTCATCGTCCCGCTCTGCAGCTCTCCCCGCCTGGGCCGTCCGGAACTTGCCGAGAAACACCGCAAGAGCGGAACCGTGCCGTCGAAGGAGGGTGTGGAGCCCGTCGTCGTCGTGGGTGTCGACGGCTCCGAGCATGCGCGCACGGCGTCGCTCGCGGCCGCCGAGGAGGCGCAGTCACGCGGGCTGGCACTTCGCGTGGTCTGTTCGCTGGCACCTTTCAACGGTTCGCTTGCCTGGGTACCCGCACCGCTGGATCGTGAAGCGTTGCACGCGGACATCACCGTCCAGCTCAACGCCGGCAGGGACTGGCTCCAGAGCCACTTCCCGGCTCTGCCGATCACCGTGGAGTTGAGGGACGGCCCGCCGGCAGAAGTCCTGATCAAGGCTTCGGCGACCTCGGAACTCCTGGTCCTGGGCACACGGGGGCGGGGCGGCTTCACGGGGATGCTGATGGGCTCCACCAGCCAGGCGGTGCTGCACCATGCCAAGGGCCCGGTGCTGGTGGTGCCCGATCGCGACGATCCGCGCCTGCAGGACCGCGAATCCTTCGGACCGATGATTCCCCCCGTGGGATAGGCGGTTGCGGGCGGGCTGAACCGCGGTTCAGCCCCACCCCAGTTCATGCAGGCGGTCGTCGTCGATGCCGAAGTGGTGCGCCACCTCGTGGATCACGGTCACGAGGATCTCCTCAACCAGTTCCTCGCGCGTTGAACACGCCCGCTGGAGGGGCTGTCGGAAGATGCTGATCCGGTCCGGAAGGGAGCCGGCATCCCACCAGGAGTCCCGCTCGGTCAGGGGGGTGCCCTCGTACAGCCCCAGCAGTTCGGTGTCGGGTTCCTCACCGGGCCCAGGCTGGTACTCCTCCACCACGAAGATTGCCACGTTGTTCATGGCCCGGGCGAGGTCATCGGGAATCTCGTCAATGGCGTCGTCGACGGCGGCCTCGAACTCCGCGAGGCTGATGTCTATCGGCATGCTCGGATTCTAGTGTGCCGGGCTGGACCAGGTGTTCGAGCAGCTATTTTGTGTAATCGAGATCGAGGCCCTATAGTTTTAGACGTCCACAGCAGGGAAGAATTCCCCGGAGATACAGTATTTTCCGGGGGTAGCTCGAACCCCGGTGTGATCCAGGCCCCCATCGTCTAGCGGCCTAGGACACCGCCCTTTCACGGCGGCGGCACGGGTTCGAATCCCGTTGGGGGTACGCAGGACAGGCCGTATTCGCGGTCAATCCGCCGCAGAGATGCTGGTAGGATAAAGATCTTGTAAAAATGCAAGTGCAAGAAAAGCTAGGCCCTGTAGCGCAGTTGGTTAGCGCGCCGCCCTGTCACGGCGGAGGTCGCGGGTTCAAGTCCCGTCAGGGTCGCTCAGGCGGCTTAGGTAGTACCGGTTCGACGTACGAATAAGCCCGGCTGGAAACAGTCATCGTCAAGATGGTTGCAAGGCTCTGTAGCTCAGTTGGTAGAGCGTTCGACTGAAAATCGAAAGGTCACCGGATCGACGCCGGTCGGAGCCACCACTGAACACCCCGCTGATCCCCAGGGAGCACGGGGTTTCTTTGTTTAAGATGGGACCGGAGATCACCCGTTCTCCCGGTGCAGGACGACGGCGGGAGAGTACTGCACTGCCCGTGCGTTGGAACCCGGGGAGCACATCATGGAAAGGCCTGCATTGAGACTGCCTTCGACTGCCGTCTGCGCAGCAGCCGTAGTACTGCTTGCCACCGGTTGCGGTGGTGGTACGGTCAGCGATTCCGCCCGGGCAATCAATATGCCGCCCCCTCCCACAGTCCTCGACTCTCTCCAGCCCGATGGTGCGGGAACCGGCGCACCGGAAACGGTGGATGCGGACCCCGGGTCGGCGTCGGTCCCTGATCCTGCAGACTCCTGTGTGATGGTGGCCGGAGGGGTGTCCTCCATCCTGCTCGCGCCGATGAGTCTCCGCTCGCACTCCGATCCCACAGCACTGGCCGCACTGCGGAACCAGATCCTTGACTTGCGCGGGAAGGTTCCAGGGGAGCTGCACGGGAATTTCACGGTGCTCGCGGCAGCAGTGGAGGTGCCGCCCCGAGGTTCGGGAGAGTTCGACGAACCGGGTTTCCGCGAGGCGCTGAAGCCGGTGCAGGACTGGCTGGGCGCCCGCTGCGCAGAGCAGGCGTCCAAATAGGCCGGGCGGGCCCTTTGCCTCCTTTACCCCGACGTGTCGAAGCGCAGGGACATCAATGCGCGGGTGCGGCCCGTGCCGGGGCTTAGGCTGGGCACACGAGAAAGGGGCGCACCCGATGGATGAACGAAACGGCGGAAGTCCGGTCCGGCAGTCAGTGGATGGGGTGGCAGGACGCACGGTCATCGGCGACCCGGCTGCGGTGAAGATCGCTGCGATCGCAGCGCGGTCGGTGCCGGGGGTCCATGCGCTCGGAGCAGGAACCGGCCGTGCGCTCGGTGCCATCCGGGACGCCGTCGGCGGCAGTGATCTGGGCCAGGGCGTCCGGGTAGAGGTCGGACAGAGTCAGGTGGCAGTGGATATCAGTCTGGTGGCTGACTACGGTTACCCGCTGAACAGGCTGGCGGATTCAGTACGTACCGCGGTCTGCCAGGCAGTCGAGGAGCTGGTCGGTCTTGACGTGATCGAGGTCAACGTGGAAATTGCTGACGTCCACATTCCCGGCCTCAATGACACCCGCAGCAACGAAATCCGCGGTGCGGACAAGGGCCGCTCGCCCGGCGCTTCCGCGCGCACTCCCATCGAGTAAGGAAACATCCATGACACCCACCCAGGCTGGAATGGCAGTAGGGGCAGTACTGGCCTTCGCCGCCCTTACCTTCGGTTTCTGGGGGTTCCTCCTGACCGCGCTGCTGATGGCATGCGGAGCGATCAGCGGGCGGATCCTCGAAGGCAAGCTGGATCTCCGGAGCGTCCGAGATGCCCTCGCCGGACGCCGCTCATCCTCATGATCGCAGGACATACCCGGATCACCACGCAGGCGCTGACCAGTACGGCACGGGCCGTGGCTGCTGAAACACTGGGAATTTCCGCGGGGGATGTGAGGGCCTCCTTCGACGATGAAGCCGGCCTGCTGGCCCTCCACCTTGCGTTGCCGCTTTCCATTCCTCCACTGGCCGCAGTAGTGGCCGACCCCTCACTGGTCGAAGCCTTCGGCGGTTCGCTGACCCGCCGTGCGCAGGACGCGCAGGCAGTGATCCGGATGCGGGTTCAGCATCTGACCGGAGCCAGGCTCAGCCGGGTGGACATGCGGGTCACCGGCATGTCGGTGGCACGCGAACGGCGGGTGAAGTGAGCGATCGGATAACGACGGTGACTCCGCGCATCCTGCGGCGTGAACTGCACGCCTCCCGTGCCGTTCCCGCCGTCCTCACCGCCGCCCTAGTCGTGCTCGGAAGTGCCCTGCTGTTCCTGGAAGCCGTTCTGAAAGCAGTCGGTGATCCGCCCTTCCTCCTGGACTTCGAGCGCGCTGCGGCCTGGCTGGGGAGTCTTCCCCCGGGGGTCCCGCCCGCGGTTCTGGGGACAGGCTCGTTCCTGCTGTTCGTCGTCGGGCTTGTCCTTTTCCTCCTTGCCGTGCTGCCCGGCAGGCGTGTCCGCTACGTGGTGCCGAGTGAGCGGGCGGGCGTGGTGGTCGACGCCGAGGTGCTCGCCTCCGCGCTGGCGCGGAGGGCCCGGCTGGCGGCAGGCGTCGCGCCGGAGCAGGTGATGGTGACGGTCGGGCGGAGAACCGCCGATGTGCAGGTCCGCCCCACCTCCGGGATCCCTGTCGACGCCGCGGCCGTGCAGGCCGCGGTCGAGGATGACCTGCGATACGCGTCGGTGGAGCCGCAACCGGTGGTGCGGGTGAGGATCGCGCCGTCGGGAGTGATCGGACAGTGAACAGCACGCCCCGGGCGCTCAACCGGATTCTTCTCGGGCTCTGCGGCCTGGTGCTGATACTTGCGGGAGCCTGCGGTGCCGCACTGGCATACGTCCCCGGTTTCGCTGGGCCGTGGCAGGCATTCACCCTGCAGGCAGGGCTCCAGATCGACCGGATCCGACAGGGGGCCACCCTGGACGGACAGAAGGACTCCTGGCTGTGGATCGTGCTGGCAGCGGCGCTCTTGCTCGTGGCGGTCTTGGGGATTGCGTGGATCGCGGCACAGGGAAGGGGCCGGACCGGCGTCTTCGCCTACGCACCTGGACCTACAGGCCGCGATGCGGCGGGCGCCGCAGGCTCCGTCACGCTCACCGCCGGCGCTGTCGAACAGGCGTTGAGGGCTGCCCTGCTGGAGGGTAATGACCTGGTCAACGCCGTGGTCACCACGTGGGACTTCCACGGAGGACCGGTGCTGAGACTGCGGCTCTTCCCCCGTAAGGGAGTGTCGCCCTACGCCATCGCTGCGGTGACGACCGAGCTCATCGAGGCGCTGGACCTCGTGGCGGGCCAGCGTACCCCGGTGCTGATCAGCATCAGCTCCGGGGCACGCTCGCGCTTCACGCGGACCGAACGGGTCAGCTAGCGTCCTTCCGATCGGCCATGAGCCAGAGAGAGGCATCCGGAGCGAGGACGCCGCCGTCCGGAACGGCATCGGAAGTGCTGGCCACCAGCACGCCGTGACCGGCAGGCAGTTTCACCGGAGCCTTCCCCAGATTGGCAACGACAAGTACATCACCATTGCGGAAGGACAGCACACCCCGCGCTGGGTCGTTCAGCTCGGAGAACTCGACTGCTCCCGATCCGAGACGGTGCAACCGCCGCAGCTCCAGTGCCGTGCGGTACAGCTCGAACGTCGATCCTTCGACACCCACCTGGCGGTCGGCCGCATAGGCGGCGAATGCCTCGGGCTGGGGAAGCCAGGGGCGGGCGCCGACGTCGTTCGGTCCGCCGTGCCCCGCCGGGTAGGTTCCGAAGCCAAATCCCGGGGACACCGCCGTCCACGGGAGTGGAACGCGGCAACCGTCGCGGCCGCGCTCCACCCCGCCCGTACGGAAGAACGCAGGGTCTTCACGGACGGAGTGCGGCAGCGTGGTGTGTTCGGGGAGGCCCAGCTCGTCGCCCTGGTAGAGGTAGGCGGAACCCGGCAGCGCGAGCATCACCAGTGCGGCGGCCCTGCCCCGGGCCAACCCGAGGGCTTCATCCGGCTGTTCGTCGTCGGCGCTGAGGCCTTTCGGGAAGGTTGTCGGATCGCTCAGGCCGAAGCGGCTCGTGTGCCGGACGGTGTCATGGTTGGACAGCACCCAGGTGCTGGGAGCGCCCACTTTTCCGGCTTCCAACAGCGACTCCTCGATGCTCGCCTGGAGGCGGCCCGCATCCCAACCCGCCAGCAGGAAGCCGAAGTTGAAAGCCTGCTGCATCTCGTCCTTCCGGACGTAGTGGAACAACCGCTCGGCGGGTTCAACCCACGCCTCGGCCACCAGCATGCGGTTCCCCTCGTATTCCGAGAGGACGCTGTTCCACTCCCGGTAGATGGCGTGGACACCGGGCTGGTCGAAGTACGGCGGCGTGGGCTCCGTCTCGAGTCCTGTGGCAGCGTCGTCGTCGGCCCCTGTGTCCTCGGCCCCTGTGGGGTGCTCCCGGCCCTCGACCATACTGGTGCGCTCGGACCAGTCGGGGAGGCCTTCGGCCTTCACCAGGCCGTGGGCCACGTCGATGCGGAAGCCGTCGACGCCGCGATCGAGCCAGAATCGGAGGACCGATACCATTTCCTCGCGGACCTCGGGGTTCTCCCAGTTCAGGTCGGGCTGCTTGGTGTCGAAGAGGTGCAGGTACCACTGGCCGTCCTCCACGCGCGTCCAGGCGTTGCCGCCGAAGATGGACTGCCAGTTGTTCGGCGGCAGCGAGCCGTCGGGCCCTGATCCCTCGCGGAACATATAGCGCTCGCGCTCGGCGGAGTGCGGCTTCGCGGGGAGGGCTGCCTGGAACCATTCATGCTCATCGGAGGTGTGGTTGGGAACGAGGTCGACGATCACCTTGAGGTCCAGGGAATGCGCTTCAGCCAGCATTGCATCGAAATCGGCCAGTGTGCCGAACAGCGGGTCCACCGCCCGGTAGTCGGCGACGTCGTAGCCCGCATCGGCCTGCGGCGACACATAGAACGGCGACAGCCAGACGGCGTTGACGCCGAGTTCCGCCAGGTATGGCAGCCGAGAGCGGATCCCGGGGAGATCGCCCATGCCGTCGCCGTTGCCGTCGGCGAAGGAACGGGGGTAGATCTGGTAGATCACGGCGTCGGCCCACCATGGGCGCTGGTGGGCTGCGGTGCCATCGGAAGTCGCTGTTCCAGCCGGGGTGGTACTCGTCATGGGGTCTCCTTGCGGGATTTCGTCGTGCAGGGCCGCATGCTGCGGAAGGTGGACGGCTATGGCGTAAATCACAATTCGGTATCAACCGGGGGTCCGGATCCCGTTCCGGTTGTCGGGACCTACGTAAGCGCTTACTCTCAGGATATCAATCTGGTGAGGCGGCGGCATGGTTTGATCCCTTTCTTTCGAGGCCGGGGGAGACCGGGTGCGTGCCGTCAGACGAAGGAGTCTATTCAATGGCGATTATCCGCTCGAAGAAAGCAGTGCTGCCGGTAGCGGCGCTGAGCGTTCTCACACTTGCACTTTCCGCCTGTGGTTCCGGCGGATCCGGAGAAGCCGGTGGATCCGGTGACGCGGACTGTGCCGCCTACGAGTCCTATGGACAGCACGAGGGCACCGAAGTCAGCGTCTACGCGTCGATCGTGGATGTCGAGGCCGAGAGCCTCGAGAACTCATGGCTCGATTTCGCCGATTGCACCGGGATCGAGGTCGTGTACGAGGGTTCGAAGGAATTCGAAACCCAGGTGGGCGTCCGCGCGCAGGGCGGTACCGCCCCCGACCTTGCCATCTTCCCGCAGCCCGGCCTGCTCGCAACCCAGGCTGAGGCCGGTTACCTGAAGCCGGCTCCCCAGGAAGTATCCGACCTCGTCGATGAGGGCTGGTCGGCGGACTGGAAGAAGTACGGCACCGTGGACGGCACCTTCTACGCCGCGCCGATGCTCGCGAACATCAAGGGGTACGTCTGGTACGCACCGGCCACCTTCGAGGAGAAGGGCTGGGAGGTTCCGACCACCTGGGACGAGATGATGGAGCTGACCGAGACGATCGCTTCCGAAGAGGAAGAGATGAAGCCCTGGTGTGCGGGTTTCGAGTCCGGTGAAGCTACCGGCTGGCCCGGTACCGACTGGGTGGAGGACGCCGTCCTCCGCGACCACGGCCCCGAGGTCTACGACCAGTGGGTTGCCCATGAGATTCCTTTCAACGACCCCCAGATCGTGGAATCCTTCGACAAGGTGGGCGATATCCTCAAGAACGACGACTACGTCAACGGTGGTTTCGGAGACTCCCGCTCCATCCTGTCCACGGCGTTCGCCGAAGCCGGACAGCCCGTGATCGACGGAAGCTGTGCCATGCACCACCAGGCGTCATTCCAGGCCGCGAACTGGGCCGAGGGAACGAACGTTGCCGAGGACGGTGACGTCTGGGCGTTCATGACCCCTCCCGTTGACGCTGCCGACGGCACCGCCATCACCGGTGGCGGCGAGATGATCGGTGCCTATGCCGACCGTCCCGAGGTCCAGGCCCTCCAGGCCTACCTGGCAACCGCCGACTTCGCCAACGCCCGCGTCGAGCAGGGTGGGGCCATCAGTGCCAACAAGGGACTGGACCCCGAGCTGGCGACGTCGGACCTCGACCGCCAGTCGATCGAACTGCTCCAGGACCCCGAGACGGTCTTCCGCTTCGATGCGTCGGACCTGATGCCGGGTGCAGTCGGTTCCAACTCCTTCTGGAGCGGCATCGTCAACTGGATCAACGGCTCCTCCACCGAGGAAGTCACCGACGCCGTAGAGGACAGCTGGCCCAGCTCCTAGCCAACACAGCGGGAACGCCGCCGGCTGCTTCCTACAACGGAAGCAGCCGGCGGCGTTCCTGCCCGTCAACGTTCCTTCTCTACTGCGCACCAAGGAGGCTGGGCTGTGGAAGATTTAGCAGAAAAAGGTTTACAGGTGGTGGTGGGCCTGGCGGTCTTCGCCGCCATCATCGGGCTGGTCATGCTTGTGGTGGATCGAGCGCCGAAATCGTCGCGGGAGAAGTTCCAGATCGCCGGGTTCCTGGCCCCGGCACTGATCCTCCTGGCCGTGGGTCTGGTGCTCCCGGCGCTGCAGACCTCGTATCTCTCCTTCACGGACCGAACCGGTGCGTTCGTCGGCCTCGACAACTACGTCTGGATGTTCACGCAGCCGGAAGCGCTGATCACGCTGCGCAATACCGTCATCTGGGTGGTGCTGGTGCCGTCGCTGGCATCGGCCATCGGCCTTGCCTACGCGGTGTTCATCGACAAGGCACGGGGTGAGAAGGCGCTCAAGGCCCTGGTCTTCATGCCGATGGCCATCTCCTTCGTGGGAGCCGGCGTCATCTGGCGGTTCGTCTATGCATACAAGGGGGCCGAGCAGGACCAGATCGGCCTGTTCAACCAGATCCTCGTGTGGTTGGGGCAGGAGCCGAAGCAGTTCCTCCTCGACGCACCGGAGAACACGTTCTTCCTCATCGCCGTCATGATCTGGATCCAGACCGGTTTCGCGATGGTGGTCCTCTCGGCTGCCATCAAGGGAATACCGACGGAGATCGTGGAAGCCGCGCGCCTCGACGGTGCCAGCGCCTGGCAGCAGTTCCGCAACGTCACCATCCCCACCATCCGCGGATCCCTGATCGTGGTGGTCACCACCATCACCATCGGAACGCTGAAGGTCTTCGACATCGTCCGTACCATGACAGCCGGCCAGTACGAAACCTCGGTGGTGGCCAATGAGATGTACACCCAGGCGTTCCGTGCGGGTGAACCCGGCAGGGGCGCCGCACTCGCCCTGATCCTGTTCCTGATGGTGCTGCCCATCGTTGTCTACAACGCCCGGCTGCTCCGCAAGCAGAAGGAAATCCGATGAGCGCCATTCCGGCAGAGAACACGAAGGACGTCTTCCCCGAACTGAAGGAGAAGTCCGACGACCAGCCGCCGATCCAGCGACGTGTCAAGCAGCGCCTGACCTCGCGCGGAGCGACGATCGCCGCCGTCCTCATCGCAGTCATCTGGACCATTCCCACCTTCGGGTTGTTCATCTCGTCCTTCCGCCCCGAAGCGAACATCAAGGGCAACGGCTGGTGGAACGTCTTCACCGACTTCGAGTTCACCCTCGCCAACTATGAGGATGTCCTCAGCCCCGGCGGCAGCCAGTCGCCCAACCTGCTGTCCTACTTCGTCAACTCACTCGCAATCGTGATCCCGGGAACCATCTTCACCCTGGTTCTCGGAGCCATGGCCGCCTACATGTTCGCATGGGGAAGGTTCAAGGGTAAGGACAGCCTGTTCATCTTCGTCTTCGCCCTCCAGATCGTGCCCCTGCAGATGGCGCTCATCCCGCTCCTTCAGCTGTTCAACCAGGTACTCGCGATTGGGGAGTTCCAGCTCCTGCCGAGCGGCACCTACGCGCAACTGTGGGTGGCCCACACCATCTTCGGGCTGCCGCTGGCGATCTTCCTGCTGCACAACTTCATTGCAGAGATCCCGGGCGAAGTGATCGAGGCCGCGCGCGTCGACGGCGCGGGACACAGCACCATCTTCTGGCGCATCATCGTGCCGCTCGCGACGCCGGCACTTGCCTCATTCGGTATCTTCCAGTTCTTGTGGCTGTGGAACGACCTCCTGGTGGCCCTGGTGTTCTCGGGAGGAGGGGCCGACGTCGCGCCTATCACCCAGCGCCTCGCCGAGCTCCAGGGCTCACGCGGAGGCGAGTGGCAGCGGCTCACCGCCGGCGCCTTCGTCTCGATCATCGTGCCGCTCGCGGTGTTCTTCGGCCTGCAGCGGTACTTCGTCCGGGGACTGCTGGCGGGCGGCCTCAAGGGCTGACGGTGACAAGCATCGACGACGTCGCCCGGTCGGTGGGTGTTTCCACGGCCACGGTGTCGCGCGCGCTACGCGGACTGCCCGGCGTTTCCCCGGGCACCCGTGCCCGGGTGGAACGCACGGCGAACCGGCTGGGCTACGTGCCGTCGTCGGCCGCTTCTGGCCTCGCCTCCGGCCGGACCATGGCCATGGGAGTGCTGCTCCCGCTGGTCGACCGCTGGTACTTCTCGGCCATGCTCGACGGCGTGGACCGCAGGCTCAGGGCTGCAGGCTACGACCTCATCGTCTTCAGCCTCGGGGGCACCGGCGTGAACCGCGAGCGGGTCTTCCACCGCTCCATCCTGCGCAAGCGTATCGACGCCCTGCTGGTCATGTGCATGGCGCTGACCCCCGAGGAGCGCCGTGCACTGCAGGATCTTGATTCCCCGAGCGTGGTGGTCGGCGGATCGGTGCAGGGAATGCGTGATGTCAGCATCGACGACGACGCCGCGATGACCGAGGCCGTGGAGTACCTCCTGGGCCTCGGCCATACGCGTATCGCACATCTGAGGGGAGGGGATTCGTACGGTATCGAGTTCGAGGTTCCCCGCATCCGCGAGCAAGCGTTCGACCGCACCATGCGCAGGCACGGGATGGCCGTCCGCCCGCAGTGGGACGCCCAGGGGAACTTCCGGTTCCTCGACGGCAAGGCCGCCGCCGCAACGCTGCTCGACAACGCCCTCGACCGCCCCACCGCAATTCTCTGCTCCTCGGACGAAATGGCTTTCGGCGCGCTCATGGCCGCGCAGGAGCGCGGGATCTCCGTCCCGGGTGAACTCTCGGTCATGGGCATCGACGACCACGAATTCGCCGAACCGATGGGGCTCACCACAATCGCGCAGCGGCCCGAGGACCAGGGCGCCTACGCGGCCGGCCTGCTGCTCGACGAACTCGCGGGAGAACCGGCGGTGGAGACCCCGATGGTCCAGCCCCACCTGCTCGTTGCGCGAAGGTCGACCGAGCCGCCGCGGCCCGGGCTGTAACCTGCCGCGGCCTCCCGTCAGGAAGCTTCCTTCAGGAGGCCCTGGCGAGCTGGCGGATGGGGATCCACCGCGAGGCGAGACGCCGGTAGGACGCCGCAGCGCCCGTCATGTCGGCCTCGGCAAGGCTCTCGATACCCAGCCGCACGTCCAGGGGGGATTCATCCGGGAAGACGCGATCGGCTACCGGCCCGTAGTCCACCTCCACCACGGCGTCCCGCCGGAAGATCTCGAGCCACTCGAGAATCTCCGTCAGTTCATCGAGGAGGTCGAGCTCGGGAGCGCCGACGGCCAGATGCGCCACCGCCCTGCGACCGCGGTCGATGCACTCGTTGATCCGCACCGAGACGCGCACGGTGCTGACCTTGCCGCCGTCCTCGATGACCTCGGTGAGGTCGTCCTCGTGGATGAGCACGAACCACGCGAACGGTACGCCCCACGTGGCGGACCTGGTGTGCAGCTTGGCCGCAGAATCAGCAAAAGTGTCGGGATCGAGGCGCGCCTGCTGGGCTTCGCGTGCGGCTTCCGGCACCAGCACGTCAACGAGCGGTCCGCGGAGGCTGTGGTCAAGTGATTCGGCAGCCAGAGTGGTGCGGACGGCGAGCTGGTTGGGGCAGTAGTAGGGCGCCGTGGTCCCGCTCACCATGGGGTAGTGGAGGACCCGCACGAGGTCGGCCTCATGGTGCGGGAAGGGGTCCGAAACCGTGCGCAGCATCCGCCGGAGCGATTGCTCCCGATCGAGTTCCTCGGTGATGCGCCGTTCCCGCGACCGCTGCCCGAGGATGCTGAGCTGCTGCGCATCGCTGAAGGCGTCCAGCGGCTCGTAGATCCGGAGGAAGGAGACATAGGGAAAGGGCATCAGGGTCCCCGCCGATTTCGGCTGCGTCATGAATCCCCGAGCTCCACGATCACCGGTGCATGGTCCGATGCTCCCTTGCCCTTGCGCTCCTCGCGGTCCACCGATGCACCCGTCACGCGTGCCGCGAGGGCCGGGGAACCGAGCACGAAGTCGATCCTCATGCCCTCCTTCTTCGGGAACCGCAGCTGGGTGTAGTCCCAGTAGGTGTAAAGGCCCGGCCCGGGGGTGAAGGGACGGGCAAGGTCACTGAAACCGGCATCGAGGAATCCCTGGAACGCAGCACGCTCCGGCGGGCTGACGTGGGTGTAGCCGCCGTTGACGAAGAGGTCGATGTCCCACACGTCCTCGTCCTGCGGAGCGATGTTCCAGTCACCCATCAGGGCAAGCTGCACCTCGGGATCGGCAGCAAGCCATTCCTGCGCGTGCCCGCGGAGCGTGTCGAGCCAGGAGATCTTGTAGGGCATGTGCGGATCATCGAGAGCACGTCCGTTGGGGATGTAGAGGCTCCAGACGCGCACCCCGTTGCAGGTCGCGGCGATGGCACGGGCTTCCTGCACGGGCTCGACGCCGGGTTTCCCGAAGGTGGGCTGGTCTTCGAAGGTGCGCTGGACGTCGTCGAGCCCCACTCGCGAGGCGATCGCGACGCCGTTCCACTGGCTCAGCCCGAAGTGCGCCACCTCGAAGCCGGCATTCTCGAACATCTCCCACGGAAAGTTCTCGTCCTTGCACTTCGTTTCCTGGATGGCGAGGACATCGACGTCGGAGCGCTTCAGCCAGGCCTCTACGCGGTCGGTGCGGGCACGAAGGGAATTGACGTTCCAGGTGGCAATCTTCACGGGTCCTACGTTACCAATGCAGGCCCCGGGGACTTCCACCAGGAATCAAGGAGAGTCACCGGTACCGTCCGCTTGTGGCGTGTGATCCAATACCTGCGCTCGATCGCGTCTACCGCCGGCTTCCCGACGTCCCGGCCTTCGAGGTAGTCGTCGATCTGGTCGTAGGTGAGCCCCAGCTCGGATTCGTCCGCCCGGCCGGGCAGCTCGTCGAGGAGGTCGGCCGTGGGCACCTTGTCGTAGAGATCGGGGCCTGCGCCGAGCTCGCGGAGCAGGGCCCGGTTCTGCCGTTTGTTCAGCCCGAACAGGGGAAGGATATCCGCTCCGCCGTCACCGAACTTCGTGAAGAACCCGGTGACCGACTCGGCGCCGTGATCGGTGCCGAGAACCAGCAGGTTGTGCTGCCCGGCGACGGCGTACTGGGCCACCATGCGGGCCCGGGCCTTCGTGTTGCCCTTGGTGAAGTCGGCGATGGTTTCGCCGGTCGCCCGCGCGAACTCCGCCTGGAAACCGTCGACCGCCGGAGCGACGTTGTAGGTCAGGGAGGTACGCGGCCGAATGAATGCGAGCGCCTTCTGGGCGTCGTCCTCGTCCTGCTGCACGCGATAGGGCAGGCGCATGGCAAGGAGATCGGCGTCGGAACCCTCGGACCGCAGTTCGTCGACGGCGAGCTGGGCGAGCCTGCCGGTGAGGGTGGAATCCAGCCCCCCACTCACGCCGAGCACAAAACCGCGGGTGCCGGTGGCCCGGGTGTAGTCCTTGAGGAAACCGACGCGTTTCCGGATCTCGGCGGCGGGTTCGATGGTGGGCAGGACGCCCAGTTCCGCGATGATGATCGCCTGAAGTTTCCGCATGTTTCCTAGGCTACCCGGCGGAGGTTTCACGGGCGTTACGGGCGTCGCCGGGGCGCGGGGCCCCGCCCGATCTCCCCTTGCCGGAGGGCCACAGCCGGGGCGGCCGGCGCGCAGCGACGTCTTCGGCCCAGCCGACCGCCAGGATCACCAGTCCGAGCATCAACCAGACGGCAGCGAACTGGAGCGCCTCGCTTTTCAGCAGCCAGGAGAACGACGTCTCGAGGAACGGGATGTTCCACAGCTGATCGATCAGGGGAACCGTCGCTATCAGCAGCACTATATGCCAGAGGTAGATGGTGATCGCGCGGTTGTTGATCAGGGTGATCGTTCCGTCGAAGATCCGCAGCGGACGGGGCAGCGTCGACCAGGAAGGGGAGATGCGCAGGAGCAGGACGCAGAACCCGAAGGACCAGAGCGCCTGCGCGAGGGGGATCGCTCCGAGATCCCAACCCGTGTCACCGAGGTGACCTGCTGCCCACCAAAAGCCGGCAGCCATGAGGAGCATCGCCACCAGCGGAGTAGCGACCCGGGGGAGCGCCTGCAGGAACCCCCGCTGATACGCAAAACCCAGCACCCAACAGGACCCGTAGGTAGCGAACCCGTCGACCACAGAAGCAACCGGATCAGGAAGGCCCACCGTACCTGTCGCGAGAAGGACCGTGAGGGCGAGCGGGGAGAACAGTGTCACCCAGGGCAGGCCGCTCAAGCGACCGCGCCATGAGCGCTCCCGCAAGGGCGAACATGACTCCCAGGGAGGGGAAGACGACGGTGAGCCACACGGCATTGAAGAAGGTATGCAGCGCCACGATGCGCACGAGTGCTATGGCCCGGAGCAGGTCGAGGTAGCGGTCACGCCCGGGGACAAGGGTCCCCGCCCGGTCGCCGGACGCCGGCCCGGCAGGCTTCGCCTGGATGCTTGTCAAGTCGAACCATTTCTCGACGATCACGCAGCGGAGTGCCCGAATGGCCTGCCGCTTCCCGGACCATCGGGCACGGGTGAGGACCATGTTAGGCAGGTGTCGCGGGCGCGTCACGCGTAGCGGACACTCGAAAAGCCGTTGCTCCTACTGGCCGGGTGCAGCCTGGGTGAAAGCGGTGTCGAATGAGGTGTCCGATGGAGCGAAGTCGAACTGCTTGAGGAAGGCCAGCGCTTCGGGTGCCCCCTGCAGGCGGTCCATTCCGGCGTCCTCCCATTCAACGGAAATCGGGCCGTCATAGCCGATCGCGGTGAGTGCGCGGAAGCTGTCCTCCCATGGCACGTCGCCCCGGCCGGTCGAGACGAAATCCCAGCCGCGGCGCTGGTCCCCCCAGGGTAAATGCGAGGAGAGGATGCCATTGCGGCCGCCACCCATGCGCATCTTGGTGTCCTTGCAGTCCACGTGGTAGATGCGGTCGGCGAAGTCCGAGATGAACGCCACCGGATCGATCTGCTGCCAGAGGAAGTGGCTGGGATCCCAGTTCAGGCCGAACGCCGGACGGTGTCCCACCGCTTCGAGGGCGCGCTGGGTGGACCAGTAGTCATAGGCGATCTCCGAGGGGTGGACTTCGTGGGCGAAGCGGACCCCGCACTCGTCGAACACGTCGAGGATGGGGTTCCAGCGGTCGGCGAAGTCCTGGTAGCCGGCGTCGATCATCGATGCCGGGACGGGCGGGAACATGGCGACATACTGCCAGATAGAGGATCCAGTGAAGCCGACCACTGTCTTCACGCCCAGCTTCTGTGCAAGGCGCGCTGTGAGCTTCAGCTCCTCCGCGGCCCGCCCGCGGACGCCCTCCGGATTCCCGTCACCCCAGACGCGCGGCCCCACGATGGCCTCATGCCGGAAATCGATGGGGTCATCACACACCGCCTGGCCCTTGAGGTGGTTCGAGATGGCCCACACCTTCAGATTGTTTCGCTCCAGGATGTCGAGGCGGTCTTGGATGTAGGCGTCGTCGTCCCACCGCCATGCGTCGAGATGGTCCCCGGAAACGGCGATTTCGAGGCCGTCGTAACCCCAGCGACCGGCAAGCTCGGCGACTTTCTCGAACGGGAGGTCGGCCCACTGGCCGGTGAACAGGGTGTAGTTGCGTCCCATGATTTTCCTTAGTCGTTAGGAGAGCGTGGATGCTGTCGGGTCCCAGTCCTCGTCCAGCGGCGGGGCGGCTTCCGCTGTGCTGGCCACGTCGACGAAGGTTGCGGTGTCGATCGACGTCGAAATGGCGACCATGGCGTCGAGCACATGAAAGGCGGTGAGGCCCTGGGCGCGGTGGGCCGAACCGGTCCGGATGGCACGTGCCATTTCAAGGACTCCGACACCCCTGCCCCAGGTCGAGCCGACGGATACCACCGTCTCCTCCTCCGAACCCACACGCCTCAACCGGATGTCACCGTCGAATCGATTGGGATCCGGGAGGGAAATGGTGGCCTCGGTGCCGGTGATCTCGAGGAAGCTCTGGCGGACCAGCGGGGATTCGAAGCTGAAGACGCTCTGGCCCGATGCTCCTTCCCGGAATGTCAGGAGAGCTCCCACATGGGTGGGAACCGTCACGTCGAACTCCTCGCCGGCCCTCGGCCCGGAACCGATCACGCGGGTCGATCTGGCCTTCGAGCCGACCGCTGCCACCGAGGAGATCGGTCCGAAGGCCTGGATGAGCGCCGTGAGGTAGTAGGGCCCCATATCGAACAGCGGACCGGCTCCCTCCTGAAAAAGGAAGGCGGGGTTGGGGTGCCAGGCTTCCGGGCCTGGGCTCTGCATCAGCGTAAGCGCAGTGAGCGGCGTGCCGATGTCCCCGCGGCAGATCATTCGGAGCCCGGTCTGCAGGCCGGCGCCGAGGAAGGTGTCAGGTGCGCACCCGAGCCGCAACCCGGCGTCATCGGCTGCCCGCAGCAGGTTCCGGCCGCTGTCGAGATCCAGCGAGAAGGGCTTCTCGGACCACACATGCTTCCCGGCTGCTACTGCCGCGAGGCCTATCTCCACGTGGGCGGCCGGCGGAGTCAGATTGACGATGATCTCCACGTCGGGGTGGTTCAGCGCGGCGTCGATCCCCCCGGACGCCGCGATACCGTACTGAGCGGCCCGGGCCTTCGCGGTTTCCGCGAAAAGGTCAGCCATCACATGCACTGCCACATCGGGGAAGGCGGCGAAGCTCGCCAGGTACTGCTCACTGATGACGCCGGCTCCGATGATGCCGATGCCCACGGGGCCACCTGCGCGTGCTGCCGTGCCCTGCCTTCTGTCCTGCTTCACGCTTCGTCCCTGGTGAGGTAGGTGAAGCTGTCCCCGAGCGCGGTGAAAAGGTCTCCGGAGCTGTCGTCGAGTTCCACGACGAAGGTCTCCACCGCCGAGGCGGCGGCCAGCACGGCCGGGATGTCCATCCTCCCGGACCCCACCGCGACCTGCGCCTTGTTGTTCCGGGAGATATCACCGTCCTTGACGTGAATGAACTTCACGCGGTCGCCGAGCTTCCCCAGAAGGCCGGCCGGCGATTGCCCGCCGACGGTGACCCAGTAGATGTCGACCTCGAGGACCACCTCCGGTGAGAGATGGGCGCTGAGCACTTCGAGCCCGGTTCTGCCGCCGAAGTCGGTTTCCACCTCGAACCAATGGTTGTGATAGCCCACGCGGAGGTCGTAGGAGGCTGCGGCGTCGGCTGCGGCGTTCAGCGCTTCAGCCGTGGCCTTGATGCCGTCCTCGGAAAGCCAGCGGGAAGGATCAACGAAGGGGTCGATCACCGTGGTCATACCGAGGGCACGCGCTGCCTCGAAGATCGGAGCCTGCTCCGAGGACAGCAGTGGAGCGTGCCCGGAGGGCGCGGTGAGACCGTTGCGGCGAAGTGCGGCAGCAAGGTCGGCGGTCCGGGAGGTGAAGCCGTACGGTTCCACCTGACGGAAGCCGATGGTGGCGATGCGGTCGATCGCGGCGTCGAGGTCGGCGTCGATGGCGTCCCGGACGGTGTACAGCTGGACGGACAACGTGCTGGGGGGCACTGGGTCTCCTTGTTGTTCTCGGGTCCGGGCGGGTTCAGATGGATTGATCGAGCTCGACGACGGCGCTTCCCGTCCGCGCGCTGTCCTCCAGGGCGGAAAGAACCCGCTGCACGTCCAGGGCGTCTTCGAATGACGGCTGGGGGGCTGTTCCGGACGCTATCGCGGTGAGGAAGTCCGCGGCCTGGGTCGTGAAGGTATGGTCCCACCCGAGCGTGTGGCCGGTGGGCCACCAGGCGTGGAGGTAGGGGTGCGTCTCCTCGGTCACCAGGATCCGGCTCGAGCCCTGCAGTTCGGCCGGTGCGGTGGCGTCGAAGTATTGAAGTTCATTCAACCGCTCGAGGTCGAACTGGAGGGAGCCGAGGGATCCGTAGACCTCGATCTGCAGTGCATTCCTTCGTCCGGTGGCGAACCGGGATACCTCGAGGCTGGCGACCGCGCCGGAAGCGAGATGCAGGGTCGCCCAGGCGGCGTCGTCGACGGTGACGGCTTCCAGTCCTGCGGCTCCCGTCCGTTCAGGAACGAACGTGTTCACCGTCCCGGAAATGGACTTGACCGTAGTGCCGAGGAGGAACTGGATCTGGTCCACGGCGTGGGACGCCAGGTCCCCCAGGGCGCCGGATCCGGCGGTTTCCCGACGCAGGCGCCAGCTCATGGGTGCGTTCTCGTCCGCGAGCCAGTCCTGTAGGTAGCTCACGCGGACCTGGCGCACCTCACCCACCCGGCCTGCGGCCAGGAGGTCCCGCGCCAGTGCCAGCGATGGCAGCCGCCGGTAGTTGAAGCCCACCATGGATTGGATGCCCCGGGCGCGGGCCGCCATGGCCGCCGCCACCATGGTTTCGGCCTCCGCCACGGAGTTCGCCAGGGGCTTCTCGACGAGGACATGCTTGCCCGCCTCAAGTGCTGCTACTGCGATTTCGGCGTGGAGATGCCCGGGCGTGCAGATATCCACGATGTCGATATCGTCGCGTTCCAGCACCGTCCGCCAGTCCGTCGCGGTTCCTGCCCAGCCGAGCCGCTGCGCCGCCGGGACCAACTGGTGCTCATCGCGCCCCACCAGGAGCCGCTGCTCGACGCGGGGCGACTCATAGAAGGCGTTGACGTTCCGCCAGGCATTCGAATGCGCGCGGCCCATGAAGGAGTAGCCGATGACGGCAACACCAAGGGTTCGCGAAGGGGCGTGAGGCGGGGAGGGAACCGGGGCAGGGCTGGGGGCCGCTGCGGGCCCCGGGGGAGTGGTGTTCATGGGGAATGTCCTTTATCAGGGCTTGCCGACGCACTGCGCAGGAACGCGAGCCCGTCCTCGGCCAGCCGGTCCTGGGTTACCGCCAGCGGACGCCAGATCGACGCCGCCGTGGCGATGCTTGCGTTGGTCGAGGTGAAGCTTTCGATGTTCAGTGCGCCGGTGTATCCCACGTCGTCGAGCGCCTCGAAGATTCCCTGCCAGTCGGTCTGGTCCCCGCCGGGCGCGCCGCGGTCGTTCCCGCACACCTGCACGTGGACCAGGTGTGCGGCCGCCTGCCGGATGGCGTTGGCCGAGGACCGCTCCTCGATATTCAGGTGATAGGTATCGAGCGCGAGCCCCACGCCGCTTTCGAGGAGCGGGCCCACAGCTTCGAGCGCCTGCCCCACCGTGTTCAGCAGGGAGGTTTCATAACGGTTGAGGGGTTCGATTCCCAGCACGACGCCGCTCTCCAGTGCCTGCGCTGCCAACGGCTCGAGGTTTTCCCGGAGTTCCGAGTACGCGCGCTCGCGCTCGCCGTCGTCCATGCGCCACAGGCGGCCGGTAGCCGAGTAGAACGGACCGCAGACCGCGGGAGCACCGACGTCGGAGGCTAGCTGGATGCACGCTCCGAGATACTCCTGGGTGGACCGGATGATTCCGGCGTCGGCCGCGACGAGGTCGCGTTCGGGGGCCATGGCACCCACGATATAGGGGGTGAGGCCGGTTGCCGCAAGTGCGTCCTGGACGGCGGAGGATGAGAGGTTCCCGGCGTTTTCGAGGGGCAGTTCCACGGCGTCGAAGCCCATGCCCGCGATTCTGGTGAGGAGCGGAAGCAGGCCGGTGTCGGTGAGGGGTGATTCCCACACCCACGTGTTGACGCCGATTGCTCGTTGCACGGCCCGCTTCCCTCCTCTCATCTCGTTGGTACCTGTCTCAAAAGCCGAAGCCCTAGGGGATCTGGCGTTCCTGCCACACCGTCGGGTAGCCCGGCAGGTCCTCACCGCCGAACTTGGCATAATGGCCGTCCGGCATGCCGTCGTTCGCCTCGAGGAACTCACCGCGGTCCTCCTCGGTGATGGGCGACTGGGGCAGAACCCACTCAGCGGGCACTTCCTCGCCCCCGAAAATCTTCTCGAGAGCCAGAAGCGGGGTGCGCCACTGGAAGTTCGAGTAGACCGGCGCAAGGGCGTCGATGCCCGTTTCCTCCCACTTCCGCAGGAAGCTCAGCTCATCCTCGCCCGTCATGACGGGCAGATCGGCCCCGGCGTCCTCGAAGGCCTCGATGGCTGCCACGGCACCGTCGCCGGCATCCATCCATACTCCCTGCACGTCCCCGGTAGCCAGTTCGTCAGCGATGATCTTCTTGATCTCGGTGGGATCGGCGCCGGTGAAGTAGTCGACTGCTTCGATGCCGTTCTCCTCGAAGATCCGCTCCGCAGCGGCCCACCGCTGCTCGAGGACATCTACCCCAGGCAGGATGCGGAGGGCCACCACCTTGTCGCCTTCCTGCAGCTTGCCGGAAAGGAACTCGGCGGTGTCGATGCCCCAGGCGAATCCACCGATGGGATGGATGAAGGTGGTGGCGCAGTCGGTCTCCACGCCGCGATCGAAGACGACGACGGGCTTGCCTGTTTCACACGCGCGTTCGACGGCCGGAGTCAGGGCGGCCGTCGAGTTCGGGGAGATGATGAAGGCGCCGCAGTTCCCTTCGCTGATGAAGTAGTCGATATCGGAAGTCTGGGTGTTGTCGTCGTCCTGGGCGTCGCGGGTTTCCATCTCGGAAATCACTCCCGAGTCCTGCAGCGCCTTGAGCTGCTCGTTCATGGTGATCCAGCCGGTCTGCCGCCACGGGTTGGAGATCGAGGCGTTGGCGAAGCACACCTTCTGCGGGCCCTCGGCGGCGAAGGCCGCGGTGTCGGTCATCGCGCCGTCGATATATTGCAGGTACGGCTGTGCCGTGTCCCCCTCGAAGGTGGCCGAACGCTGCTCGTCCTGGGTGTCGTAGACCGCCTGGTCGAACCACTCATCGCTGCTTTCCGTGGGGGCGGCTTCGGTGGCGGCCGGGGCCGCTTCCGCCGACGGCGGGTCTTCGATCGATGAATCGGTGGTGCAGGCTGTCAGTGCCAACAGCGACGTTGCCGCGACCACTGTGATCCGGGTTCGTACTTTCCTGTGCATGGTGTCCCTTCCTTCTGGTGCCCCTGTGGGCCTGGTCCGTGCTGGTGGTGCCTCAAGCGGTAGTGCCGGGTTGGGTTGGTGGTTCCTGGAGCGCCGGCGGCGAAGCGCCACGCCACTTGCGCTGCCAGGTCTGGGCCGCCACTGCCACGGCTCCGATGATGATCAGGCCCTGCACGGTGTCGCGCCACGTCGACTCCACGCCGAGGAAGTTCAGCAGTGTGAAGAGCAGTTCGAGGGAGAATGCGCCGGCCGCCGCGGAGAGCACCCAGCCGCGCCCCCCGCCGAGCACCACCCCGCCCAGTACGACGGCGGTGATTGCCGTGAACTCGTAGCCGCGCCCCACGGAAGGGTGGACGCCCGCGTATCCGACCAGGATGATGCCGGCCACTGTCGCTGCCAGTGAGGACAGCATGAACGCCCGGGTCTTGATCCACCACACCCTGGTCCCGGCAAGGGCCGCAGCCCTCGGATTGTCACCTGCAGCGAGGAGTGTGCGGCCGAAGGGCCGGCGCATCAGCCAGGCGGCGGTGCCCGCGATTCCCACCAGGATGAGCAGGGGGTAGGGAATGACCTCGACCAGCGGAACATCCCGGATGCCGCCACGTCCGATCTGCCGGAAGCTGTCGGCCGGGTTGCCGGTGGCGGCGCCGCCGGTCCAGTACATCACCAGGCCCAGCAGCGCGAGCATCGTTCCGAGCGTCACGATGAAGCTCGGAACCTGGAGCAGGGTGGTGATGCACCCGTTGACGAATCCCACGAAGGCGCCGAAGACCAGCATCAGCAGCAGGACGGGAACGGCCCGGCTCTCATCCTGGCCGATCAGGTTCCCGGCGATGATCACCTGCGCGGTGACGACCGATCCCATGGACAGGTCGAACTCGCCGGAGGCGATCACGAAGTACTGACCGATCGCGGCGATGGCGATGGGTGCGGTGCGGCCGATGAAGCGGATGAGCGAGCCCGGTTCCCCGAAGGACGGGTTTGCCGCGATGACGGCGGCCAGTAGGGCGAGGAGCAGCACGAAGACCGCGCCTCCGGGAGTGCGAAGGAACCTCAGGAGGCGTTCACCCCTGGAGGACCGGTTCTGGGCGAGGGTGACCTGCCGGGTGCTTCCGGATTCCGCCCGGCTCGTCTGGCCGGCGCTCATGCGCTCACTCCACGGTCCTCATGGCTGGGCCGCGGTCCCTGTCGGCTGTCGTTCGGCCCGGCCCCACTGGAATCGGCGCCGGAGTACCTCGCGGGGCGGCCCACCCTCCTGCGCCGCGCATAGACGGCAACAGCGACCACGATGACGACGCCGCGCACCACGTCCTTGAGGAAGGGATTGATCTGCAGGACGCTCATGATGTTGTCCATCATCGCGAAGATCAGCACTCCGCCCAGCGTCCCGATGAGTGAGCCTTTCCCACCCGCGAGCAGGGTTCCGCCAAGGACCACCGCCGCGATCGACAGCAGGTCATAGCCTCCCTGCGTCCCGATCGTGGGGCTGCCCACCCCGAGGCGGGCAGCGAGGAGGAGGCCGGCCAGACCTGCCATCACGGAACACAGGATGTGGGCGGCGATCACCGGACCGCGTGTCCGGATGCCCGACATCCTCGCGACGTCGAGGTTGCCCCCGACGGCGAACATGTGGTGCCCCAGCCGCGACCGGTTCAACACCAGCAGGACCATCCCGGCGCAGGCAAGCATGATCAGGGTGGAAACCGGAACCGGACCGATTCCGGTGGCGCCGATGAGCCGGAAGGCCAGCGGGGTCTGCCCGGCGCTTCCCTTGTAGTTGGAGGCGAGGTAGCCGCTGATGATCAGACCCATGCCGAGGGTGGCGATGAAACCATGTACTTTCAGGCCGGAAACCACCAGGCCGTTGACGAGCCCGACGGCGGCGGCCAGTGCGAGGGCCGCCAGTACGCCCGCAAGGACGTTACCCGCCTGGTTCGCCATGACCGTGGCCGCGACGAGGCTCGAGAGACTGATGACATAGGGAACCGAGAGGTCGAGGCTCCCCACCAGGATGACCACGGTCTGGCCGATCGCGATGAACCCCAGGACGCTCGTGCCGGTGAGGATGTCGGAGATATTGCCGGTGCTGAAGAAATTCCTGCCGGTACTGCCCACCAGCACCGCACCCACGGCAATGGTCACCAGCACCACTGCATACACAAGGTGGGTCGACGTCAGGGCCGGCATCCTCATCGAACTCATTTCGGGGCTTCCTGATCGGTTCGGACGCCGGCGGCCAGCGCCAGCACTTCTTCCTCCGTCGACCCTGGTGCGGCCGAGCCGGCTATGCGGCCATCGCGCATCACCAGGATCCGGTCAGCCATTCCGAGGACTTCGGGGAGTTCACTGGACACCAGGAGGATTGCGGTGCCCTGCGCGGCAAGGAAGCGGATGAGCTGGTACACCGCGAGCTTGGCGCCGACGTCGATCCCGCGGGTGGGTTCGTCAAGCAGCACCACGCGCGGGTTCACGGCGAGCCACTTGGCGAGGACCACCTTCTGCTGGTTGCCGCCGGAAAGGTACTGGACCTCCTGGTCCAGATCCCGTGCGGCTACCTCGAGCGAGGAGAAGACTCCCGGAATGCCCGCCCTTGCCTTGCGGTTCCGGGACGGGAAGACCGACCGGACCACGCTGAGGGCATTGTCGAGGATCGACTGGTTCAGGCTGAGCCCCTGGGACTTCCGGTCCTCCGTGATCAGGGCGATGCCGCGCCTCACGGCCTCGCGCGGCGAGCGGCCCGTGTACCGTGCGCCCTCGAGCTCCATGGTGCCGCGGGTGAAGGGCGCGGCACCGAAAAGGGCTTCGAGCAGCTCGGTGCGGCCGGACCCCTGAAGGCCCGCAACGCCGACGATCTCGCCGGACCGCAGCGACAGGTCGATCGAGTCGAGCTGGTCGTTGCCGCATCCGTCGACCTGCAGCGCAATTTTCCCCACTTCGGTGCCGGGTTCGGGGTCCGGGAAGTAGGCGGAGATGGGTCGGCCCACCATGAGCCGGACGAGCGCGGCGTCGTCGAGCTCCGACGCCGGGTGGCAACCGACCACCCGGCCGTCCTTCAGTACCGTGATGGTGTCGCACAGGTCGAAGATCTCCTTCAGCCGGTGGGACACATAGAGCACTGCGACGCCGCGCCCGGTAAGCCGCCGGATGATTCCGTACAGCAATTCCACCTCGGGTCCGGCGAGTGCTGCCGTGGGCTCATCCATGGAGATGATCCGGGCGTCATAGCTGATGGCCTTCGCGATCTCGACGATCTGTTGCTGCGCCACGGACAACGAGTTCACCAGGCTGCCCGGCCGGATGCTCGAGACCCCGAGTTCCCCGAGGAGCTCCGAGGTGCGGGTCTGCATGGACTTCGTGTCCACCAGGATCCCGCGGCGCGGCTCCCTGCCGAGGAAGATGTTCTCCGCCACCGAGCGTTCCGGCAGGAGGTTGAACTCCTGGAACACCGTGGACAACCCTGCGGAGTGCGCCTGTGTGGGATGGGAGAAGTCCACCGGCCGGCCCGAGATCTCGATGATCCCGGAATCGCGCTGATAGACCCCGGCGAGCAGCTTCATGAGTGTCGATTTGCCTGCACCGTTCTCGCCGACGAGCCCGTGGACCTGGCCGGGAACCAGCGAGAGGGAGGCATCGCTCAGCACCGGCACGCCGAAAAAGCTCTTCGACAGCCCCCTTGCCTGCAGCACAGGTCCGGGAGCGGAGGAATCGACGTCGTTAGCCACGCGCCCACTGTGACACAGCTAATCGACTTTTGTCGATAGAGCGATGAAAGCTGTTGACCAAAGTAATTTAGATAGGTGCCGAGCGATTCGAAGTCGTGGTTTACTTCAAGGATGCTGACCACCACGCGTAAGCAATCGGTAGGAGAAAAAGCGGGAGAACCGGCGGCGACGCAGGCACTGCGCGTTTCCCCTCCTGCCCCCGGGGCGAGCGAAATCTTCCAGTTGCTGCGGGACGGCCAGCCCCGCACGCGTGCGGAACTCGCGCAGCTCACCGGGCTCGCCCGGTCGACCGTCGCGTCCCGGGTGGACACCCTCATGGAGCTCGGGTTCGTCGCTCCCTACGGAGGCGCCGTCTCCACGGGAGGCCGGCCGCCGTCGCTGTTCGCCCTCAACCCGGCCGCACGCGTGGTGATCGGTGCCGACCTCGGTGCGACCCATGCGCTGGTCGTCCTCTCGGATCTGGCGGGCTCCGAGCTCGGCTCCGAGCGGGCAGTACTCGACATCTCCGAGGGCCCGGACGTGGTCCTCGGCTGGCTGGTGGAAGCGATCTCGCGCCTCCTCGCCGCCGGAGAGCGCAGTCATGGGGATCTCGCCGCCATCGGCATCGGCCTGCCCGGCCCCGTCGAGCACGACACCGGACGGCCCATCAACCCGCCGATCATGCCCGGGTGGGACCGTTTCGACGTTCCTGGGCTGGTACAGCAGGCCTATCCCGTGCCGGTGCTCGTGGACAACGACGTCAACATCATGGCTTTGGGAGAGCAGAACGCGCACTGGCGCGATACGGGTGACCTCATGTTCATCAAGGTGGCGACCGGCATCGGTGCGGGAATCATCTCGGGCGGCACCCTGCAGCGCGGAGCCCAGGGCACGGCGGGAGACCTGGGTCACGTGAGGATCCTGCGCGGGGGTGAGCTGCCGTGCAGGTGCGGAAACACCGGGTGCCTCGAAGCAGTGGCCGGAGGTCCGGCGCTCGCGGCTGCACTCAGCGCCGTCACCGGCAACCGGCTCTCCTCCGGCGGCGAGGTGATCTCCCTGGTGCGGGCCGGGGACGCCGCGGCCATCCAGGTCATCCGCCAGGCGGGCCGTGACATCGGGGACGTCCTTGCCACCTGTGTGAACCTCATCAACCCCTCGGTCATCGTGGTGGGTGGGATCATGGCGTCGGCGGGAGAGCACCTGCTGGCGGGCATCCGCGAGGTGGTCTACCGGCGATCTCTTCCCCTGGCGACCGAGCACCTGCGGATCGTGCCCTCGGTCTCGGGCGAACGGGCCGGAGTGTCAGGCGCCGCAGCCATGGCCATTGCGCATGTCCTCTCACCGGAGTCCATCGAGGCCGCGACGCTGTCCGGTCCCTGACGACACGGCGCCCGGGCGAACCGCACTGCCGGCTCTCGATAGACTTGCCGCATGACCGCAGATACCTTCGCCGAGCACTCGTCCGACCGCGCCCGGCTCCTCGAGCTGATTCGGGAGCTCGCCGTCGTCCGGAAAAAGGTGACCCTCTCCAGCGGCGTCGAGGCCGATTACTACATCGACCTGCGCCGTATCACGCTCCACTCCGAGGCGTCGGCCCTGGTGGGCCGGGTGATGCTCGCTCTGCTCGACGACGCCGGCATCGACTTCCAGAGCGCAGGAGGCCTCACCATGGGTGCGGACCCGGTGGGTACCGCCGTGATGCATGCCGCCTCCCGGGAGGGCCGGAGCATCGACGCGTTCGTGGTGCGCAAGGCGCAGAAGACCTACGGCATGGCGCGGCAGGTGGAGGGGCCCGACGTCGCGGGCCGTCCGGTTGTCGTACTCGAGGACACCTCCACCACGGGCGGATCGGCGCTCACCGCAGTCGAGGGAGTGCGGAAGGCAGGCGGTAAGGTGCAGGCCGTCGCCGTCATCGTCGACCGCAGCACCGGCTCGAAGGAGCGGATCGAAACCGAAGCTGGAGTCCCCTACCTCTTCGCCTTCGGCAAGGACGAGCTCGGTCTCGCCTAGCGGCAGCGGCCCGCCCGAGGGACGAATGAACAGGCGGGAAGGGTGGGCATGACGGATGACGCCGAGCGGCTCCTTTCCTACTCCAGCGACCTCGCCGGCTTTTCCCGAAGGGCCTTCCTGGCCGGTTCGGGACTGGGGCTGACGCTTGTCGCCGATCTCGCAGTGACCAGGCGCATCCAGCGGCAGCGCGAGGAACTGCGCATCCTCCCCCTCGATGACGACTCCGCCAGAACCAGTTTTCCCGCTGCCTCCTGGGTACTCTTTCCGGGCTACAAGACCAGCTGGGAGGAGGGCCTCTGGATCCTGAACTCCCTCCGGCCAGCTCTGTCCCGGCGGGGCCGGATGGCGGTGGTGGGCTACTCGAACCGGGGCCTGGACATCAACAACATCGTGGCGGCGATGAACCGCTACGTGCGCAACTTCCAGCTCGAGAAGCTGTATTTCTACGGTCACAGCTTCGGTGGCATGGTGGCCGTAGAAGTGGCGGCACGCCTCGCGGAGCGGGGCATCCCGGTGGAGCTGATCCTGCTCGACTCGAGCCCGCACAGCAGGGCTGACGTGCTGGACCAGCGTATGTTCGAGGGCGTGGTCTTCCTGTACGAGGCGGGGTACCGCGTGCCCATCGTGGTGCGCGGCGGATACGAACTGGGGGAGCGCATCGTCCACAAGAATGAGCGCACGTGGCGCCAGATCCTGGATCAGACCCTCGAACAGCTTTCCCCACTCGCCCCCAGCAGCGTCCTCATCCAGTCCCAGGCGTCCTACATCTACCGCTTCAATATCGGGCGCTTCCAGGGTGCGCTGGGGGAAACCCGCATGGCGTTCGTCGGCAACCCGAACGACGCCGTCGTCGACTATGCGCTCGCCCGGACGGGGTGGGCGTCCGCGTTCCCCGACAACCTGGTCTCCGCCGACTCCGTCACCACCGGTGCGCTTCCAGCCCACGCGAGTCCCCAGTGGAACCCACTGATCTACCGGACCCTCGTCCGGACCATCCAGGACAACCTCCTCCCGCTGCCTACGGGCGGCGGGAGGAAAACGGCGTTCTAGCGGAACCGCACCCGGTCGATTCACACCCGACAGTTCACGCCCGGCGATTCACAGGCGGTCTATTCACGCCCGGCGATTCACACCTGGTCGATTCACACCTGGTCGATTCACACCTGGTCGATGAGGTCGGCCACTGAATCGACGATCTGATCCGGCCGGAAGGGGTACGCATCGATGTCGTCGGGCTGGGTGATGCCGCTCAGGACGAGGACGGTGTGGAGCCCGGCCTCCATACCCGCGATGATGTCTGTATCCATCCGGTCGCCGATCATCGCCGTCGTCTCCGAGTGCGCATCGATCTGGTTCATCGCGGAGCGGAACATCATGGGATTGGGCTTCCCGACGATGTAGGGGGCCCGGTTGGTCGCCGCGGTGATCATCGCCGCGATCGCTCCGGTCGCCGGGAGGGGGCCCTCCTTCGAGGGGCCCGTGACATCGGGGTTCGTGGCGATGAAGCGGGCGCCGTCGAGGATCAGCCGAACCGCCTTGGTGATCGCCTCGAAGGAGTAGGTGCGGGTTTCGCCGAGCACCACATAGTCGGGGTTGGAGTCGGTGAGGACGAAGCCGGCTTCGTGCAGTGCCGTCGTCAGCCCGGCCTCCCCGATCACGTAGGCCCGGCCGCCGGGAAGCTGGCCCTTGAGGAACTGTGCCGTGGCAAGGGCCGAGGTCCACAGGTTCTCCTCGGGAATCTCGAGCCCCGAAGCTTTCAGCCGCGCGGCAAGGTCCCTCGGGGTGTAGATGGAGTTGTTGGTCAGCACGAGGAAACGCTTCGACGTGGCCACCCAGCGGTCAATGAGCTCTGCTGCCCCGGGAATGGGGTGGTTCTCATGGACAAGCACGCCGTCCATATCGGTGAGCCAGCATTCGATGTGTTCGTTCTCCCGCATGGGCTTCCTTCGCTTGTGGACGCTTCCGAAGATCAGGTTCAGTCTTTCACCTTAGGCTGAAGGGGTGAAAGAGAGTACAGATACGGCAACGGATCCGACGCCGCCCGACCCCCTGACCGCCGTCGGCGTGGGCCCGTGGCAGGGTGAATGGCCGGAGGGCGGGCAGTGGGACGAGGAGCTTCTTGCGGCGGGAGACACGCGCAACGTGGTGGATGCCTACCGGTACTGGAAGCATGACGCCATCGTGGCTGACCTCGACACCCGACGGCACCCCTTCCACGTCGCCATCGAGAACTGGCAGCACGACCTCAATATCGGTTCAGTGGTCCGCACCGCCAACGCCTTCCTCGCGAAGGAAGTCCACATCATCGGACGACGCCGGTGGAACCGGCGCGGCGCGATGGTCACCGACCGCTACCAGCATGTACGGCACCACCCCACCGTCGAGGATTTCGTCGCCTGGGCGCAGGGCGAGGAACTGCGCATCGTGGGGATCGACAACTTCCCCGATTCCGTGCCCCTCGAGACCTATGAGCTTCCGGAGAAGTGCGTCCTCGTGTTCGGGCAGGAGGGGCCCGGCCTGACGGCCGAGGTTCATGCTGCGGCCGATGCAACCCTGTCCATCGCCCAGTTCGGTTCAACCCGGTCCATGAACGCCTCCGCGGCTGCGGCCATCGCCATGCACGGCTGGGTTCGCCGGCATGTGTTCGGGCAGGGCATCTAGGGCCCGTCCGCTGCCGGTTCGTCCTGGGGTCGCCGGCTGCGCAGCCCTGCGCAGGCACCTCCTGATCGCTAGGATGAAGCAAGCAGTTCCCATCCATGAAGGAGTCAGCAGCATGCCAATTGCCACACCTGAGGTCTACGCCGACATGATCGACCGCGCGAAGGCGGGCGGATTCGCCTACCCGGCCGTGAACGTCACCTCTTCCCAGACCCTGAACGCCGCGATGCGCGGATTCGCCGAGGCCGGATCCGACGGCATCGTCCAGGTTTCCACCGGCGGAGCGGCCTACTGGTCCGGGGCGAGCGTCAAGGACATGGTGGCCGGTTCACTGGGTTTCGCGGCTTTTGCCCATGAGGTTGCCAAGAAGTATGACGTGAACATCGCGCTCCATACCGACCACTGCCCGAAGGACAAGCTGGACGGCTTCGTACTGCCGCTGCTCGCGGCGTCGGAGGAGGCGGTGAAGAACGGCGGCAACCCGATCTTCCAGTCGCACATGTGGGACGGCTCGGCGGAGACGCTCGAAGAGAACCTGCGCATCGCCCGGGAGATTCTTCCCCGTGCTGCCGCCGCGAAGATCATCCTCGAGGTGGAGATCGGCACCGTCGGCGGCGAGGAGGACGGTGTGGAGAACGCCATCAACGACAAGCTGTACACCACGGTCGAGGATGCCCTCGCCACGATCGACGCCCTCGGTGCGGGTGAGCACGGGCGGTACCTGACAGCGCTCACCTTCGGCAACGTGCACGGCGTCTACAAGCCCGGCGGCGTGAAGCTGCGCCCCGAGATCCTCAAGGACATCCAGCAGCAGGTGGGCACCAAGCTCGGCAAGGACAAGCCTTTCGACCTCGTGTTCCATGGCGGTTCAGGGTCCAGCGAGCAGGAAATCGCCGACGCCGTGTCCTATGGGGTCATCAAGATGAACATCGACACCGACACCCAGTACGCCTTCACCCGCCCGGTGGCCGATCATATGCTGCGCAACTACGACGGCGTCCTGAAGGTCGACGGCGAAGTCGGCAACAAGAAGGTCTATGACCCCCGCGTATGGGGTGCGTCCGCCGAGGCCGGACTCGCTGCGCGGGTGGTCGAGGCCGCCGCGTCCCTCGGTTCCGCCGGAAAGAAGCTCTAGGACATGTCCGACGAATTCCGCAGGAACCTGATGGGCCCCGAGCCCACCTACCTCCCCGAAGAGCCTGACGTCATCCAGCGGCTGGCGGCCGGGGATGAAGCAGTGGACCTCGCAGCCCGGCACCCGACGTCGTCCCTGGTGTGGGCCGTCCTCGCTGACGAGGCGTACGCCGAGGGCCGCACGATCGAGTCCTACGCCTATGCGCGCACCGGCTATCACCGCGGACTCGATGCACTGCGGCGCAGCGGGTGGCGTGGAACCGGTCCCGTGCCGTATTCGCACGAGCCCAATCGCGGGTTCCTCCGGGCGCTGTACGCGCTTGGGCGGGCAGCGGCGTCCATCGGCGAAATCGAGGAAGCTGAACGGATTGCCGTGCTGCTGCGGGATTCCGACCCGGAGGCGAGTGCGCAGCTGGGGGCATAGCTTCCGGCGCACAACCTATAACAGATAGCACATTGGACCTCGATAAGGGAGCCACCATTCCGGTGGCTCCCTTATTGTCGTCAAAGTCCCGTAGGAAAAGGAAGGAGCCCGTAGCTCTACGTAAAATTACTTGGTTCGGGAGAGGAGAAACAGGTAGTAGCAACGGTTGTGCAACCTTCAAGCGTGAGTCCACAGTTAAAGAAGTCAGCCAACGTGTTTCACGAGACGAAAGGTACACAATGTCCCTCGCTGGAGTTGTTACGGGAGAGCTCTATACCGTGTCGGAGGTAGCCGCCCTGATGCGGGTATCGAAGATGACGGTTTACCGCATGGTCCAGTCGGGCGCCATCAACAGCATCCGCTTCGGGCGCTCCTACCGGGTGCCCGAGGATGCGGTCCGGAAGTACCTGGAACTGATGAACCCCGGCCACTAGGCAGGACGCCCCGGCGTTATCCCGGATGAACGATCGTCGTCACCACCGCCACGAGGGCCGGGGTCGGCGGCGCTGAACTGAAGCCGAACCGCACGGGCGGACTCACGGGGGCGAGTGTCCCCAGATCTTTTCCGCGCCAGGACGTGGAAGCGCCGGCGATGGAGCGGACCGAAAGAACGCCATAGTATTCGCGGCGGCCGTTGCCCGCCGATCCCGCTGTCCGGACGCCTCTTATCAGGACACGTGCGGCCGGATTGAGCAACGTGAGCCAGCGCGGGCTGGTGGCAAGGCGCTTCGGAACGAGTCCCAGCAGCCGTCCGAGGGCCGTCGTCCCGCCGATGTCGGCTGCAAGCTTCAGCTCCCCGGCGTCGAGCGAGAGGTTCCGGGCGGTGAGCGTCCAGGCCACGGGCGTGATGACGACGTCGTCGAACGTATAGGTAGCCCCGACATACTCGGCAATCGCCCGCTCCGGCGCCAGCAGCGTCCGACGGCCTGCGGAGTCCTCGATCATGATGTCGGCGAACCGTCCGAAGCGGGACGAGTCCCAAAGGCCGACCACCAGCCGGGTTCCCGACGCGGTGCCGATGCCGACGATGTGTCCAACGAAACGGTCCATGAACCCATTCTCCCGGTAGCGCCGGATCGCTTTCGACGCCCGCTTGCCCGCTCGGCTAAACTCGGGGAGTAAGAGCCCCAGAGTCCGCGGCGGGTACGCGAAGGATTCTTGGGGCGTTCTCATGCACGGCTCCAGGCGGGTCCCGGAACGGGGACGCGGGATCCGTGACTAATGGGGGAGGATCCCATGCCAGCAATCGTGATTGTCGGAGCCCAGTGGGGCGACGAGGGTAAGGGCAAGGCAACCGACCTGCTCGGCGGGCGTGTCGACTACGTCGTGAAGCCCAACGGCGGCAACAACGCCGGCCACACGGTGGTGGTGGGAGGCGAGAAGTATGAACTGAAGCTTCTTCCCGCCGGCATCCTCAGCCCGAATGCCGTTCCGATCATCGGCAACGGCTGCGTCATCAACCTCGAGGCCCTCTTCGAGGAGATCGACGGCCTTCAGGCGCGTGGAGCTGACACCTCGAAGCTGCGGGTCTCGGCCAATGCCCACCTCGTGGCCCCCTACCACCAGGTCCTCGACAAGGTCACCGAGCGCTTCCTCGGAAAGCGCGCCATCGGCACCACAGGCCGCGGGATCGGCCCCGCCTACATGGACAAGGTGGCGCGGCTGGGTCTGCGTGTCCAGGACGTTTTCGACGAATCGATCCTTCGCCAGAAAGTCGAGGGGTCGCTGAAGCAGAAGAACGAATTGCTGGTCAAGGTCTACAACCGCCGCGACGTCGAGGTGGAGGAGGTGGTGGAGTACTTCCTGTCCTTCGCCGATCGCCTGCGCCCGCTCGTCATCGACTCGACGTTCGTCCTCAACCAGGCGCTCGACGCCGGCAAGGTGGTCCTCATGGAGGGCGGCCAGGCCACGTTCCTCGACGTGGACCACGGCACCTACCCGTTCGTGACGTCGTCGAACCCCACCGCAGGCGGCGCGTCGGTGGGCTCGGGCATCGGCCCCACCCGGATCAACCGTGCGGTGGGCATCATCAAGGCCTACACCACGCGCGTCGGGGCGGGCCCGTTCCCCACCGAGCTGTTCGATGACATGGGAATGTACCTGCAGAAGAAGGGCGGCGAGTTCGGCGTGAACACCGGCCGGCCGCGGCGCTGCGGCTGGTACGACGCCGTGCTGGCGCGCCACGCCTCGCGCGTCAACGGCTTCACCGACTACTTCGTCACCAAGCTCGACGTCCTCACCGGCATCGAGCGGATCCCGGTGTGCGTCGCCTACGACGTCGACGGCGTCCGGCACGACGAGATGCCGATGACGCAGACCGAATTCCACCACGCGAAGCCCATCTTCGAATACTTCGACGGCTGGACCGAGGACATCACGACCGCCCGCACCATCGAGGACCTTCCGGAGAACGCGCAGGCCTACGTACGTGCCCTGGAGAAGATTTCCGGCACGAGGTTCTCGGCGATCGGCGTCGGCCCCGACCGGGACCAGACGATCGTGGTCAACGACCTCATCGCGGGCTGACCGGGAGCTCGACCACCGGCAGCTTCGCTACCAGCCCCGGGTGCCGGGGGCTCCCTTGAAGGGGCCCACGATCCCCTCGGTGATCCAGCCCCCGTAGAAATCGCCGTCCTGCGCCTGCACGATCTCGCCGTCGACCTCACAGCTGTCCATCCTGCTGGGGTAGATGGCCGCCCGCGTGGACAGGTCCTCGTAGCCGCGCACCGGCCGGGGGTAGGTCCAGGCTCCGCGCGGAACACGGGATCCGCCTGCTCCGACGTCGAAATAGGCAGCCTCTCCCTTGAATTCGCAGAAGGTGGTGCCTGCCGACGGAACCAGCACGCCGGGCGCGAAGTCAGCGAGCGGGAGGTAGTAGACCGGAGGGTGGCTCGTCTCGAGCACCCGCACGGCGTTGGTCGTCTCGACGATGAGAGCTCCTCCGAAACGTACCTCGACCTTCCCGGACACCTGCTCGACCCGTGGTGGCCGGGGGTAGTCCCACACGCTTTCCTGACCGGGCCCCGGAGTGATCCGCGATTTCTTCATGACCCAACCGTAACAACGCGGCCCGGGGAAAGGGGTGGCAACTCTGTAGGCTTGGAGGAAACGTCATCGACGGGATTAGGGCGGCACGGATGTTAGTCAGCGTAGGGCAGTTTCGACCGGGCGGGGACACCGCAACCAATCTCGAGGTCATGCGCGGGCTCGCCGCGGAAGCGAGCGCAGCGGGATCGGACCTCATCGTGTTTCCCGAAGAGTCGATGTTCTCCATCGGGAAGGTCGAAGGGTCGCTGCAGGTCGCAGTCGACGCCAACTGGACCGGATTCGTGCAGCAGCTGTCCTTCCTCGCAGCGGAGCACGATATCGCCGTCGTGGCCGGCGGGTACGAGTCCAGCGGCGAGGAGCGTCCGTTCAACACGCTCGTCCTCATCGACAGGACGGGCCGGATCGCGGACACCTACCGGAAACTGCACCTGTACGACGCCTTCAGCTACCAGGAGTCCAGTCGGATCAAACCTGGCGACGGCGGTATCAAAGTGGTGCCGGTGGGTGACATGTCGGTTGGCCTCATGACCTGCTACGACATCCGGTTCCCCGAACAGGCACGGGCGCTCGCCGATGCCGGCGCCGACCTCATCTGTGTTCCGGCAGCCTGGTTCAAGGGCGAGCACAAGGTGGAACACTGGGAAACCCTGCTCCGGGCACGGGCCATCGAGAACACGGTGTGGGTGGCCGCAGCCGGAACCTCGAGCGAGCACACGATCGGCCACTCGGCCATCCTCGATCCGATGGGTGTTGCACACGTGTACCTCGAGGATGAGGAACGCGGGGTGGTCACCACCGAGGTGACCCGGCGCAGGATCGACGATGTCCGCGAGTTCCTGCCGGTCCTGAACAACCGCCGTTTCGCCCGCAACAGTGAAATCCTCGAGCCGAACTGACTCGCCGTCCTCGGCTGAACGGCTTCATCGCCCGCTGCAGTAGGCTTGGACAGAAGTGCCGCGCCGGGACCGACCCCCAACAGGTCCCGGCGCGGCCTTTTTCATAGTCTGTGTCCAGCCGCCCGTCAGGTGGTGATCTGCCGCTTCGAGGAAATCACTCCCGTGTTGAATCCGGCGAGGTTCAACCCGCCATGGAACCTCGCATGCTCGATCTTGATGCAGCGGTCCATCACCACGGTCATGCCCGCGTCCTCGGCGTCCCGCGCCACGCCCTCATGCCAGGAACCGAGCTGCAGCCAAAGAGTTCTAGCACCCACATCCCGCGCCTCCGCAAGCACCGAGGGCAGGTCGTCGTGCTTGCGGAACACATCGACGACGTCGGGCACCTCCGGCAGGTCGGCGAGCGACGCGTAGGCGGGCTGGCCGAGAATCTCCTTCGCCACCGGATTCACGAAATACAGGCGGTAGGGCGAGGACGACTGCAGGTAGGTGGCCACGAAGTACGAGGCCCGCGACGGTTTGTCCGAGGCTCCCACGATCGCGATCGACCTCGCCTGGCGCAGCAGGTTGAGGCGCTCGGGGGCCGATGGGCCTTCCCATGTCCGGGCCGGCGTCGTCTGGTCTGTATCTGTGCTCATGCTCCAACTCCTACCGCACTGGTGCGGGACTGGTCCTGCTCGTTGCCGTCTGCCGGCACCTGCGGAAGCTCGGCGTCGTCGGTCGGGTCCTCGGCGGACCCGACGGCCAGGTTAAGGGCCTGGTCGAGGTCCCACAGGATGTCCTCGAGGTCCTCGAGGCCCACGGAGATGCGGACGAGGTCCTCGGGGATGCCGGCTGCCACCAGTTGATCCGCGGAGAGCTGCTGATGGGTGGTGGATCCGGGATGGATCACGAGTGTCCGGGAATCACCGACGTTCGCCAGGTGTGAGGCCAGCTGCAGCGATTCGATGAATTTCTGTCCCGCTGCACGTCCGCCCTTGACGCCGAAGCTGAAAACGGAACCGGGGCCATTCGGAAAGTACTTCCGCGCGCGGGCGGAATGCTGATGCGTCGGAAGTCCCGCATAGTTCACGTACTCGATCCGCGGGTCGGACTGCAGCCATTCGGCGACGGCCTGGGCATTCTTCAGATGCTCGTCAAGGCGCTGGGCGAGGGTTTCGACGCCCTGCAGCAGCTGGAAGGCCGACATCGGCGACAACGACGGCCCGATGTCGCGCAGCTGCTCCGTGCGGAGCTTCGTGAGGAAACCGTATTCGCCGAAATTGGCCCACCACTGGATGTTGCCGTAGGAGGGCACGGGTTCGGTCATCATGGGGAACTTGCCGTTGCCCCAGTCGAAGCGGCCGCTCTCCACGATCACGCCGCCAAGCGTGGTTCCGTGGCCGCCGATGAACTTGGTGGCGGAGTGGATCACGATGTCGGCACCGTGTTCGATCGGCCGGATGAGGTACGGCGTGCTGAGCGTGGAATCGACGATGAAGGGCACTCCGGCGTCGGATGCGACTTTCGCGAGTCCCTCGAGGTCGGCGATCTCACCGGAAGGGTTGGCGATGACCTCGGCGTAGACGGCCTTGGTGTTGTCCTGGATGGCCGCCGCGTAGTCCGCGGGGTCCGTGCCGGGGACGAAGGTGGTCTCGATTCCGAAGCGGCGCAGCGTGACGTCGAGCTGCGTCACCGTTCCGCCATACAGCTGGGACGCCGCGACGATGTGGTCGCCGGCCTGGCAGAGGGCGGCGAAGGTGATGAACTCGGCGCTCATGCCCGATGCCGTGGCCACCGCTCCGATGCCGCCCTCCAGGGAGGCGATGCGTTCCTCGAACGCGGCGACGGTGGGGTTGCCGATGCGGGAGTAGATATTGCCGTACTTCTGCAGTGCGAAGAGGTTTGCGGCGTCATTGGTGTCCTTGAACACGAACGACGTCGTCTGGTAGATGGGCACTGCGCGTGCGCCGTGCGTTGCATCGGGTGTACCGCCGGCGTGGAGTGCGCGGGTACGGAAACCGAAGGTCTTCTCTGCCATCAGACGCCTGCCTTGCTGGTAACGGGTGTGTCCAGGTGGAAGTCGACGCCCGCCTTCACCGCGGCGTCCGCCTCGAGTTCGCGGACGATCGGCATCACGTCCCTGCCGAAGGCTTCGACTTCCTCCTGGAAGTGGAGGTAGCACGTGAGGAGGAGGTTCACCCCGATTTTCTTGTACTCGACGATCCGCTCGGCGATCTGCTCGGGGGTGCCGATGAGCTGGGTCTTGAAGCCGTCGTTGTACTGGATGAGGTCCTCGAACGAGGAATCCGCCCACATGCCCTTTCCGTCGACGGTGGAGGCGCCGGCTTCCTGGACGGCGTCGCGGAAGCCCTCGACGGCCGGACGGTGCGCCTTCGCGACAATCTCGCGGAGTGTCTCCCGGGCCTCCTTTTCGGTGTCGCGGGCAATGACGAAGCCGTTGAGCCCGAACTTCGGGGACCGTCCTACCTGCCCGGCTGACGCCTGGACCCCCGCAATGTTCTCCCGAAAGCCCTCGAGGTCCTTGCCGTTCGAGAAGTACCAGTCGGCCACGCGCCCGGCGGTGGCCTGGGCCGCCGTCGAATTCCCTCCGAAGAAGATCTCGGGGTGCGCACGCCCGGGAACGTCCACGGGCGGCGGGTTCAGCGTGAAATCGGTGATGTTGTAGTACTTGCCCTCCTGCGAGAAGTTCGTCTCGGTCCAGAGGCCGCGCAGGATCCGGATGAATTCCTCGGTGCGCACGTACCGCTCATCGTGCTCCAGCCAGGGCAGGCCGAAACCGGTGAACTCGTTCTTCAGCCAGCCGGACACGATGTTGACGGCGGCCCGCCCGTTGGAGATGTGGTCGGCGGTGATGATGAACTTCGCCAACACACCGGGTTGCCACATGCCGGGGTGGACGGCGGCGATCACCTTCAGTTTCTCGGTGGCCGCGAGCAGGGCGAGGGAGAACGACGTCGCCTCGTGCTGCTTGTCGGCACCGTACGATGCCGCGTAGCGGGTCTGGGACAGTGCATATTCGAAGCCGGCATCCTCGGCGATCCGGGCCAGCTTCTTGTTGTAGTCGAAGTCCCAGCTGGTGCGCTGCTCGATGGTCGAGACCACGAGCCCACCGCTGACGTTCGGGACCCAGTAGGCGAACTTGAGTGGTTGGGAAAGATCGGGAGTGCTCATGAAATCCTCCATCGGCCCTGGCGGTAGCACCCTATCGCCGAGCGCTTGGAGCACGGGCCAGGGTTGCTGCGGCGTCAGTGAGCCAGATCTCTCGGCCGCTCGGGATGGTCACCTTCGAGTCTGACAGGGGGCAGGGGGCGGCACAAAGAATATGTCGTCCGGAGAACGTCACATTGGGGCGGGCAACTCCGTGGCGTCCCGTAACCTTGATCGATGGAATCCTGGCGGTCAGCGGAACGTACCAGCGAGCCGGCATTGTGGCGGACCGTGTTCTGGGCGGCTGCCGTGGTGGCTGCCACCCTCCTTCTCAGCATCGTCCTGGTGCTTCGTGACCCGGGCCCTTCCGTCAGTGGATGGTTCTATGTCCAGCAGGCAGGGATGCTGGTCCCCTGCTCAGCGTTCGCCCTGCTGGCCCTCGGAAAGTGGCGCCGGGCCCGCAAGGCAGTCGGGCAGCGGCAGGCCGCCCGCTAGCGCCGCTACCGCCCGGCCAGCACCGCCGCAATGCCCGGAATGCAGCCCTCGTTCTGCAGCGACGTGGTATCCCCGAGCGTGCCGCCCTCGTACAGCTGGGTCAGCAGCCGGCGCATGATCTTGCCGGAGCGCGTCTTCGGAACATCGTCCACCACCACGACGGCGGCAGGCCGTGCGACCGGCCCGATCACCTTCGTGACGTGGGCCCGCAGCGCCGAACCGATGTCCTGCGAGCGGTCCGCACCGGGGGCCAGCACCACGAAGGCCGCAATCGCATGCCCTGTCAACGGGTCCGCCACCGGGCACACTCCGGCCTCCGTGACGAAGGGGTGCGCCACGAGCGCCGACTCGATCTCGATCGTCGACAGCCGGTGCCCCGACACGTTGATGACGTCGTCCACCCGGCCCAGGATCCAGGTGTCGCCGTCGTCGTCGTACTTGGCCCCGTCACCAGCGAGGAACCAGCCCTGCGCCGCGAACTTCCGCCAGTAGGAGTCGAGGTAGCGCTGCGGATCGCCCCACACGGTCCGGGCCATGGCGGGACCGTGCCGGTCCACCACGATGAGCCCCTGGACGCCCGGCGGTACGGGATCTCCGGCGTCGTCGACAATGCGGGTGCTGACCCCTGGTAGCGCGCGCGAGGCGCAGCCCGGCTTGAAGGACTCGTCCGATTGACTGGGGGAGAGCACCGTGGCGCCTGTCTCGGACTGCCACCAGGTATCCACGACGGGTACGGTTCCCCGGCCGAGGTTGGCCCGGAACCAGCGCCAGGCCTCGGGGTTGACGGCCTCTCCGACGGTTCCGAGGACGCGGATGCTCGAGAGGTCGTACCCGGCGGGAACGCCGTCGGGGAACCAGCCCATGAGCGAGCGCACCAGCGTGGGGGCGGTGTAGTAGCTGGTGACGCCGTAGCGCTCGATGACCTCGAAGTGGCGGCCGGTGTGCGGGGTGTTGGGCGTTCCCTCGAAGATCACCTGCGTGGCGCCGTTGGAGAGCGGGCCGTAGATCTCATAGGTGTGGGCGGTGACCCAGGCGAGGTCGGCCGTGCACCAGTGGACATCCGTGGAGCGCAGCGCCGGGTCGGGGTTGCTGAACAGGTGCTCGAAGCTCCACGAGGCCTGCGTGAGATAACCGCCCGAGGTGTGCACCAGGCCCTTCGGTTTCCCCGTGGTGCCCGAGGTGTACATGATGAACAGCGGCGTTTCGGCGTCGAACGCCTCCGCTTCGTGGAACGGCGACGCAATGTCGACGGCCTCATGCCACCAGACGTCTCGTCCCGGTGTCCAGCCGATCTCCGAGCCGGTGCGACGGATCACGAGGACATGCTCGATGGAATCCACACCGGCGACGGCGGCGTCGGCGTTGCCCTTGACGGGTACCGCCTTCCCCCGGCGGTACTGTCCGTCAGTGGTGACGAGCAGTTTCGCCCCGGTGTCCTCGACCCGGAAGCGCAGTGCCTCGGCTGAGAAGCCACCGAAGACGAGCGAGTGGACGGCTCCGATCCGGGCGCAGGCCAGCGTCACCACCACCGTTTCGACGAGGACGGGAAGGTAGATGACCACGCGGTCGCCCTTCCCGACGCCGAGGGCAGATAGCGCGTTCGCTGCGCGGGCCACATCCTCCTCCAGCTCGGAGTAGGTGACCGCGCGGCGGTCGCCCGGCTCGCCTTCGAAGAACAGCGCGGTCCTGCCGCCGTTGCCCGCAGCGACGTGCCGGTCCACACAGTTCTCGGCGACGTTGAGTTTTCCGCCCGCGAACCATTCGATCACCGGGACGGACAGGTCGCCGTCCGGCGCCGGCCGTGCCGGCTCGAAGGTGTGGGCCGTGTGCCATTCCTCGGCCCAGTCGAGCCGGCGGGCCTGCTCTTCCCAGAACGCGATGCGCCCGGTTTCGGTCCGGAGGGAGTCCTGCTCGCCAATCCTCACACCCATCGCCGGACAGCCCACCTTTCAGCCAGGCCCAGCAGGGCATCCGTGGTCTTGCCGATCACTGCGAGCAGGATGATCGCCAGGAGGATGCGGTCAACCCGGCCGTTGTTCTGCGAATCGATGAGCAGGAATCCGAGGCCCATCGAGGACGCGATGAGTTCGGCTGCCACCAGGAACAGCCAGGACTGCGCCAGAGCGAGCCTCAGCCCGGAAAAGAGTGCGGGAACGACGGCGGGCAACTGCACGGTGGTGAGGAGCCGGACGCCGCTCAGCCCGAAGGCCCGCGCTGCCTCCACCAGGTTGCGGTCCACGTGGCGCAGCCCGAGGTAGAGCGTGGTGAAGACGGGAAAGAAAGCTCCGATCATAATGAGTGTGACCTTCGAGTCCTCGTTGATGCCGATCCACAGGATGAGCAGCGGAACCCACGCGAGGGAGGGCACAGCGCGGATTGCCCCCACCGTGGGGGTGAGCAGCAGATCGGCGATGCGGGACAGGCCGAGCAGTGCACCGAAGACGGTGCCGAGGGCCGCGCCGGCGAGGAACCCGATGAGCACGCGCTGTGTCGAGATGAGGATGTGGTTGATGAGCTCGCCGCGGTTGAACAGTTCGACGGCAGCAGTTCCCACGGCACGTGGTGACTGCAGCTCGGCGGGACTGAAGTAGCCGGTTTCCGTGCTGATGTGCCACGCAACGAGGAGTGCCGCCGGAAAGATCAGGCCGATCAGGGCGGCAGCGACGCGATTGCGGGCGCGGCTACCGGCCAGGCGAGACGGAGCCTCCGCCTCGACGGGTCCGACCGGGACGCCCGAAGCCTTGAGTCCACCCCTACTGACGGGCGTACCGCCGGCACCGGTCGTCTCTGTCATGAGGATGCCGCAATCGCTGCCGGATCAGCCCTTTTCACCAGCGAGTCGTCGAAGAGGGTGTCCAGCGCTTCGTCGATCTGCGCCTGGGTGGCGACGTCGCCGGTTTCCACGAAGACCGGGCCGATCTTCTCGAGCACCGTGCGCTGTGCGTCACCGGGTGCCGGTTCGACGTCGAGGTTGGTGCGGTCGATGATCACGGCACTTGCAACCGCCGGATCGATTCCTGCCACGTCGGCGAGGATCGCGGCGGTCTCCTCAGGATTGGCCTTGGCCCACTCGCGCGCCTTCTCGTACGCGTTGACGACGGTCTGGGCGACGTCGGGCTTCTCCTCCAGGAAGCTCTCCGTGGCGTTGAGGAACCCGTACGTGTTGAAATCGATGTTGCGGAAGAACAGTTCGGCGCCGTCCTGCTCGGCCGAGGCCATGATGGGGTCGAGACCGGACCACGCATCCACGGCGCCGCTCGCAAGCGCGGCGCGCCCGTCAGCATGCTGGAGGTTCTGGACCTCCACCTCGGACTGGTCGATACCGGCGGATTCAAGGGCCTGCAGCAGGAAGAAGTAGGGATCGGTGCCTTTGGTAGCGGCGACCGACTTGCCGCGGAGGTCCTCGACGCTCTCGATCCCCGAGCCCGGTAGGGCCACGAGGGCGGCCCATTCCGGCTGTGAGTAGATGTCGATGGCTTTGATCGGGGAGCCGTTGGAGCGGGCGAGCAGGGCAGCCGATCCGGCGGTGGAGCCGACGTCGATGGCACCGGCACGCAGGGCCTCGTTGGCCTTGTTGGAGCCGGCTGACTGCACCCAGTTCACGGTGATGTCCTGCTTGCCCAATTCATCCTCGAGCCAGCCCTGTTCCTTGATGACGAGGCTGAGGGGATTGTAGGTGGCGAAGTCGATGTTCAGGGTGCCGCCTTCGGTGGCTCCGTCTGTTGCCACCGTGTCGGCCGACGTCGAGGCGTTTTCACCCGCGAGGCACCCGGTCAGGCCGATGGAAAGGGCAGTTGCGAGGGCGGCGGTCCGGAAGAGAGAGCGGGGTTTCATGGGAATCCTTCGGAGAATCGATCGTCGGCAGGCAGGAAAGTGGTCCAGAAAGACCAGGGACAGGAGAATTCGGGGCTTGCGCGCGGGTCAGTGCCCTGAAACGCCCAGCATTCGAAGGAGAGAGCTGCGCAGGGCGCCGAGTTCGGCGGAGTTGCGGTCGCGGGGACGCTCTCCGGGAACGGGAACGAGCTCCGAGATGGTGGAGCCGGGGTCGTCGTCGTTGCGTCCCAGCACGAGGACGCGGTCGGCGAGCTGGAGGGCTTCGTCGACGTCGTGGGTCACCAGCAGCACCGTTGCGGGTTGCGACTGGTGGATTTCCAGGAGGAGGTCCTGCATCTTGATCCGGGTGAGTGCGTCAAGGGCGCCGAACGGCTCGTCGAGCAGGAGCACGCCCGGATTGCGTGCCAGTGCCCGGGCCAGCGACGTCCGCTGGGCCATACCACCGGAGATTTCGCGCGGGCGGTGCTTGGCGAAGCGGTCGAGGCCCACCAGTTTCAGGAGCTCGAGGACTTTCGCCTTGCCGGCACTGGCACTCGAGCTTCTCGGCAGGCCGATAGCCACATTCGCCTGCAGGGTATGCCAGGGAAGCAACCGCGGTTCCTGGAAGGCCACGGCGCAGCGTTCGTCGATTCCGTTGACCGGCGTTCCGTCGATCAGGACGGTCCCGGTGTCGGGTACGTCGAGGCCGGCCGCGGCACGGAGGAGGGTGGACTTGCCGCAGCCGCTGGTGCCGAGGATGGCGAGGATCTCGCCTGCCCTGACGTCCACGGTGATGTCGCGCAGCACGACCTGCCGGTTCCCGGCGGAGCCGAAGCTGCGGCCGAGCTGTGAGAACCGGACGTCGAGCGCCTGCTTGCGGCGCGGTTCGGTGGTGGTGCGGGATGCCAAAACGGTCATGGTTACTCCATCGGTCCTGGCGGTAGCACCCTACGGAACAAGCCTTACCGGTGCCCTTCAGCGGCCGGCGCCCTTGGCTTGCTCCTTGTTATTGCCGGTATCAGGGGATACGGACAACCAGGGTTGCTGCGGCGTCACTGATCCAAGTCTCTCAGCCGCTCGGGATGGTCACTTCCCATGAAACGCCCGGACGCCCCTTCCCCACAAGTCGACGCCGTAACAAACCGACACCCGGGACCGGCCGCCTGCCGACCGGAACGCCTAGGCTGGACGGAAGCCCGAGGAAAGGTACGCCATGGACCACCGGAACGACCCCGCCGTTCTCCGCCGGCTGTTGACGGTTCACGGCCGCTGGGCAGTGGTCGGTCTGTCCAGCAACCCTCGACGTGCGGCCGTCGGGGTCTCACGCTTCCTCCTGGACCGGCTCGGGATGGAGATCGTCCCGGTGAGCCTGAAGGGGGACGACGTCCACGGGCAGGCCGGGTATCGAACGCTTGCGGAGATCCCGGGGTCGATCGACGTCGTCGACTGCTTCGTGAACTCGACGCGGGTGGGCGCCGTGGTGGACCAGGCGATTGCCGTGGGCGCCAAAGCTGTGTGGCTGCAGTTGGGTGTCATCGACGAATCCGCGGCGGAGCGGGCGAAGGCGGCCGGGCTCGACGTCGTCATGAATGCCTGTCCCGTCATCGAGGCACCGCAGTTCGGCCTGTAGCTCCGGCGTTCACATGCGTTGGTAGCGTGAGCGCACCACCATGAAGATGCCGTAGCAGATGAGTCCGACGGCCACCGAACCGAGGAGCCAGATGCCGAAGGGTGCCTCCTGGAGGGACTTCAGTGCGCCATCGATCCCCGTCGACTCTTCGGGGTCGTTCTGAACCGTGGCAAGAACCAGCAGTACGCCGAGCACGCCGAGGGCGGCTCCCTTCGCCACGTACCCCACCGATCCGAGGACAGTCACCGCCTTGCCCGCACGGCCGCCTGGAAGAGCCTTCAGATTCCTGCGGAACCGCTGGGTTGCCCCGCTGTAGATGAAGTACCCACCGGTGACCACCACTCCGACGCCGATCGCGATGAGGAACGCCGATCCTGCAGGGTTGGACATCAATGAGGCACTGACCGACTGGGCGGAACCGCTGCTGCTCGTCGACCCGCCGAGAGCGTAGATGCCGAAGGTGGCGCCGATAGCTCCGTAGACGATTGCCTGGCCGGCGAACTTGAGCTGGCGCCCGAGTTTGTCCTTGCCGCCAGCTCCTTTCGTCGCAAGGAATGCCTCGCTGAGCAGAAACAGGGCGAGAGCGCAGCAGCCGAGGAAGCAGGCCCAGAGCAGGATGCTGCCGCCCGGGCTCGCCGCCAACTGGGCAATGGCTCCGCTTTGGTCGGCGCTGCCCGAACCACCGTTGGCAATGCGCAGGGCAATGGCTCCGATCAGAAGATGGAGTAGCCCGGCGGCGATATAGCCCGCTCGGGCCGCGAGGATGAAGCCCCTGGAATCGGTGGCATCAGCCGCCTTGGTGACTTGCCGTTCAACCTGGCCCATGGGTCCTCCTGCTGAGATGTCCCCTCATCCTGCCACTTCGGGGGAGCGTGAGTGCGTCTTCCCGGCGATATTCTGGAGTTCCCCGGTGCCCCGGTTCCCGGGAATCCCCTCGGGAGGTTCCGTAGGCGCGGGAAGTGACAGGTGGAGCAGCATGAGGCAGTTCACGTATCCAGACGTCGGCGCGACGGACCGGCCGTATCCGGAGCGCCTCGACGGCGGCTGGCCGGAGGGCTACCGGCGCATGGTCGAGTCGCACGGAATCGAAGCTGCTGATCCCGCAGCTGCTTTTCTCGCACTGGTCGACGGCATCCTGTCCTGGGAACTCCATCGCGGCGCAGGCCTCACCATGGCGCCGGATGCGCCCCGAGCCGCACCGGGTGGTGAAGTGGTCTCCGGATTCGGGATCGGCAGGGCAAGAATTCCCGCGCCCTGTCGCGTGGTCTGGGCGAGGGAGGCCCTGCTCGACGGCGGAGGGCGCGCTGTCCCCGGGCAGCGCGCCGGTTTCGGGTACGGCACGCTGAAGGGCCACCCCGTGCGGGGGGAAGAGGGTTTCCATGCTGAACTGACCGCTGGAGGAAAGCTGATCTTCACCTGCAGTGCTTACAGCGTTCCCGCGAACCTGCTCTACGCGATCGGCTCCCCCGTCACCCGGCTCACCCAGCGGTATGTCCTCTCCCGCTATGGAGAAGCGGCACGGAAACTCGCAGCGCGGTGAAGCCCTTACCCGAAGTGCCTCGGAAGCGTTCCCTCGTGTGCTTCCCGGAGCTTCTCGAGCGGCAGGTTGAAATACCCCTGGACATCGAGCGCGTGATTCTCGGCATCCACCACGCCGATGCGGATCGCGGGGAAGTTCCGCGCGGTGCACATGTCGTTGAAGCGCACCTCTTCGGAGCGGGGAACACTGACGACGGCGCGGGCCTGGCTCTCGCTGAACAGCGCAGTGAAGGCGTCGACGCCGTCGCGCTCGCACAGTTCGTCGAGGCCGATGCGCGCCCCGACGTCGAAGCGCAGTGCCATTTCGCACAGCACGGCGGCGAGACCGCCCTCCGAGAGGTCGTGCGCGCCGTCCACCATGCCGTCGCGTGAGCAGTTCACGAGGATGGCTGCGAGTGTCTTCTCCGCGGTGAGATCCACAGCGGGAGGCCGGCCGCCGAGATGTCCACGGAGGTTGGCCCATTCGGAGCCGTCCAACTCATCCTTTGTGGTGCCGATCAGGTAGATGGCCTGCCCGTCCTCACGCCAGCCCGACGGCGTGCGGCGTGCGACGTCGTCGAACACGCCCAGCACGCCGACCACCGGGGTGGGGTGGATGGCCACGCCGCCGGTCTGGTTGTAGAGCGAGACGTTGCCGCCGGTCACTGGGACGCCGAGCTCCTGGCACGCGTCGGCGAGCCCGCGTACGGTCTCGGCGAATTGCCACATCACCTCGGGGTCCTCGGGTGAACCGAAGTTGAGGCAATCGGTGACGGCGAGCGGCTGCGCGCCCGCCGTCGCAACGTTGCGGTACGCCTCGGCAAGCGCCAGGCGCGCACCCTCGTAGGGGTTGAGGTAGGAGTAGCGGCCATTCGCGTCCGTAGAGATGGCAACGCCGAGGCCGGTTTCCTCGTCGACGCGGATCACTCCGGCGTCGTCGGGCATCGCCAACGCCGTGTTGCCCTGCACGTAGCGGTCGAACTGGTTGGTGATCCAGTCCTTCGAGCACATATTGGGGGAGGCCATGAGCTCCAGCACGGCGGCCCGCAGGTCCGCGGGCTGCTCACCGGAGAATGCGTCTGCCTGCACCCCGTCGAGCCACTCCGGCCGGGAGTAGGGGCGTTCGTAGACCGGGCCGTCGTGGGCCACGGTGCGGGGATCGACGTCCACGATCTTCTCGCCGTCCCACTCGATGATGAGCCTGCCGGTGTCGGTGACCTCGCCGAGCCAGGAGTATTCGACAGCCCACTTCGCCATGATGGCCTCGAACGCTTCGGCGTTCTCCGGCGTGACGACGGCCATCATGCGTTCCTGCGATTCCGACATGAGGATCTCGCCGGGCGTGAGGCTCGGGTCCCGCAGCAGAACTTTGGTCAGCTCCACGTGCATGCCGCCATCGCCGTTCGAGGCGAGTTCCGAGGTGGCACAGGAGATTCCGGCGGCACCGAGGTCCTGGATACCCTCCACCACCGAGGCCTTGAACAGTTCGAGGCAGCACTCGATGAGCACCTTCTCGGCGAACGGGTCGCCCACCTGGACGGCAGGGCGCTTCGATGGTTTCGCGTCATCGAACGATTCAGAGGCGAGGACCGAGGCGCCACCTATGCCGTCGCCGCCCGTCCGCGCTCCGAAGAGGACCACCCGGTTTCCGACACCGGACGCGTTGGCGAGCCGGATGTCCTCGTGGCGCAGCACGCCGATCGCGAGGGCGTTCACCAGCGGGTTCCCCTGGTACACCGAATCGAAGACCACTTCGCCGCCGATGTTCGGCAGGCCGAGGGAGTTGCCGTAGCCACCGATGCCCGCCACGATCCCGTGGACGAGGCGCGGGGTGTCGGGGTGGTCGATGGCGCCGAAGCGCAGCGGATCCATCACGGCGACGGGGCGGGCACCCATGGAGATGATGTCGCGGACAATGCCGCCGACGCCGGTTGCTGCGCCCTGGTACGGCTCCACGAAGGAGGGGTGGTTGTGGGATTCGACCTTGAAGGTCACGGCCCAACCGTCCCCGATATCGACTACGCCCGCGTTCTCGCCGATCCCGACGAGCAGGTGTTCCTTCATGGCGTCGGTGACCTTGTCGCCAAACTGCCGAAGGTGCACCTTGGAGGACTTGTAGGAGCAGTGCTCGCTCCACATCACCGAATACATCGCGAGTTCCGCCCCGGTGGGGCGGCGCCCGAGAATCTCCTCGACGCGCTGGTACTCGTTCTCCTTCAGGCCGAGCTCCGCCCACGGCAGGCCCTGGCCCGGTGTGGCTTCGGCGTTGGCGACGGAGTCGATATTGAACTTCTTGGACGTTTTCGTCAACTTAGCCAACCAACTTCTTGAGTACCGAGGTGAAAATGCCGAGCCCGTCCATGCCGCCGCGGACGCCGACCGGGCCCTTCGCTGACGAATCAGGCCCGAAGCCTGCCTCGACGGCGTGCTCAGGGTGGGGCATCAGCCCCACGACGTTCCCGGCCTTGTTCGAGATGCCGGCGATGTCGCGGCGCGAACCGTTGGGGTTCCCGTCGACGTAGCGGAACGCTACGCGGCCTTCCCCCTCGAGTACGTCGAGGGTGTAATCGTCCGCCACGAACTGGCCGTCCTGGTTCTTCAGCGGGATCACGAGTTCCTCGCCCTGCGCATACTCGGAGGTCCAGAAGGTGTCGGCGTTCTCGACGCGCAAGCGCTGGTCCCGGCAGAGGAAGTGCAGGGAATTGTTCTTGATCATCGAGCCCGGCAGCAGGTGGGCTTCGGTGAGGACCTGGAAGCCGTTGCAGATACCGAGCACCGGTAGGGCGCTGGCATTTCCGCCATCGCCGCCGGCTGCCGCAGCGATCTGCTCCATGAGCGGAGCGAAGCGGGAGATGGCTCCTGCCCGCAGGTAGTCGCCGTAGGAGAAACCACCGGGAATGATGACGGCATCGACGCCCTGCAGGTCGTGGTCGCCGTGCCACAGGTGGATCGCTGATCCGCCCGCGAGGCGGATGGCACGCACTGCGTCGCGGTCATCGAGCGAGCCGGGGAAAGTGACGACGCCCACCCTCACGCCGTTGAGCGGGCTGTCAGCATTGTTCGAAGCCACCGGCTGTGGTCCGCCGATCAGCGGAGTGTCAACGCTCACTGCGCGTCCTCCTCCAGAACCTCCACGCGCGTCACGTCCTCGATCACGGGGTTCGAGAGGAGTGTCGATGCGGCCTGGCGGGCCTGCTCAAGCACCTCGGCCGTGACCTCGCCCTCGACAGTGAGCTCGAAGCGCTTCCCCTGGCGGACGCCGGCAAAACCGTTGAGGCCGAGCCGGGGAAGTGCTCCCGCAATGGCTTTGCCCTGCGGGTCAAGGATTTCGGGTTTGGGCATGACATCGACAACGATCCGGGGCATCCGGCAACTCCTGTGGGGCGGCGAAGGCTGGGAGTACCAGCATTGTATGCAGTCGCCCGGAAGTGCCGTCTCACGCTGGTGGCCAGCGCTCCGCGAGCTTGCCCTCCAAGTCTATTGCACATCCTCTTCACACTTCACCTTGGAAGCCACCGGAACCGGCTAGGCTGCGCCGCCTCCACCGAGGATGCCGCGGACGGCGTTCCAGCGCGAGATTTCGCAGCCGTCCGTCAGCGTGAACCGCGCGCGGACCTGCGTGCCGTTCACCGTCCCGCTGATCGAGGCCGTCTGTGGTCCGCCGTACTGCTGAGTGCAGGCAACGTTCGGGTTGGGCAGTGCATTGAAGAAATCCGCTCCAAGGCTTTGCACAGTGGCACAGGCTTCGTCGGCGTTGGGAAGCGTGGTGTTCGGACCTGATGCACCGCCGGAGCACTCGAGGACGTACTCGACGGGCTCAGCGGTCTCGGACTGTCGGATCTCGACGGTGAGGAGCGTGGTTGCCTCGGTGCTGGGAGCGGACGACGGTGGCACGGGGGAGGGCATATGGGACTCCTGGCTGGGAGGGGCTGGTGCTGGCGGCCGCATGGCCGACTTCTGGTTGGTAGGGGTCGGTTCGGCGGGAGTGGTGCCTGGGGTGCCACCGCAGGACACGAGGGCGAGAGCGAGGACGGCGAGCGCCAGTCCGGGCCGTCCGATGCGTGCTGGCCGGCGGTGAACGCGATCCATGGGCCTCCTCGTGGCAGCTTCGTTCAGCGTAGCGGCAGTGCCGCCCGGCAGGGCTCGACGGCCCGCTGGAGTTCATCGAGGAACCGGCGCCGTAGCTCCTGCGACTCCGCCGAGAAGGCACGCTGCTTCCGGACGTACTCTGACTTGCCTTCCGGTGTCTCGATCCGGATGGGTGGAAAGCCCCACTCCGAGAGGTCGTAGGGTGAAGCACGCATATCCATGGCGCGGATGCGCCATGACAGTTCGAAGCAGTCCATGACAATGCCGCTCGAGAGCAGCGGAGTCAGCTTGTACGCCCATTTGTAGAGGTCCATGTTCGCGTGGAGGCACCCGGGTTGTTCAAGGGTCCGCTGGTTCTCACGCGTGGGCTTGAGCTCGTTGCGGGGCACCGCTTCGGGTGTGTAGAAGCGGAAGGCGTCGAAGTGGGTGCAGCGGATTTTCTCGGCCTCTACGACGCCGTCCGTTCCCTCAGCGCCGAGCCTCAGCTCCAGATACTCGTGGCGCACGCCGTTGAGCCGGGATTTGTAGGCCATTGCCCACTCATGGAGACCGAAGCAGCCGAACTGTGCGGGACGGGCTGCCGTCCCGGAGAGAATCGTGAGGGTGAAGTCGACGGTAGCCGCGCGGTCGCGGAGGAAGGCGGCACCATCGACGCCCACGCCGTCGTCGTTCTGTGTGTAGTACTTCCATCCTGTCCGCTCCAGGGCCGCCGCCCCGGCAAGCGCCACTCCGGCTCCGGGGTGCCACCTCAGGAGCTGCCCCGGTTTCTGGTTGTAGTACGTGAAGAGGAAGTCTTCAACGGGGTGCTTCGCGCCGGTGGAGCGGCGGAGAAGGTACGGTGCAGTGAACCTTCGGACACGTGACTGGTGGAGCTCCTCGAGCACGAGCCACTCCCTTTCGGAGAGGAGCGTGGCGGATCGCGAAGACATTGTTCCATTATCACCTCGCTCCAATTCCGTACATAGTCGGCAAAGAATTTCGGCAGCGTGCCCGCTTTGCTATGGATGAATGGTGTTGCCTGGGGTAAGTTTGTGACCGCTGTGACGCTTGTGACTGCTGTCACAAGGGGAGTCTCATCCAGGGTCCCAGCATGAGGGGATCGGCGATGCCGCGCCCGCACTGACGAAAGGCGCTTTTTCCTATGACACGACAAGGCCAAGCCGTGCCGCGGAGCTCCAGGTTCCGCACAGCCACGGCCATCGCTTTGGGGATGCCGTTGCTCATGGCATCAGCCTCGCTGGCACCGGCCGCATTCGCGGCGCCGGCGCCCCTGCAGACTGCCCCCCAGATCCAAGGCGCCGGCAGCTTCGAGGACGGCTCCTACATCGTGATGCTGCAGGAGCATCCTCTCGCCTCCTATGACGGAGGAACGGAAGGAATTCCGGCAACAAAACCAGGCAAGGGCGAAAAGCTGAAGCTGGATTCACCGAACGCGCGGGCCTATGAAGCGCGTCTGAAGAAGAAGCAGCAGGACGTCGCGGCCGTCGTCGACATCGAGGTCGACTCCTCCTACACCGTCGCCCTGAACGGCTTCGCCGCAGAATTGACGGCGGGCCAGGCAGCGCAACTGGCGAAGAACCCCGACGTCTATGCAGTGGCGCCGAATGTACAGAACAGTCCCGACTACTCGAGCACCGAATTCCTTGGTCTCCCGGGTGAGGACGGCGCGTGGGCCACCCAGTTCGGTGGAGTCGAGAACGCGGGCAAGGGCACTGTCGTGGGTGTCATCGATACGGGTTACCGGCCGGAAAGTGCCTTCCTGACCGGAGCCCCCGTCCAGCCCCTCATTGGAGCGCCCGTGGTCGGCGAGCCGTACCTGACGCCCGAGGGCGAAATCGCGATGCTGAAGGCCGATGGCACCACCTTCCTGGGGGATTGCGAAGTCGGCGAGGAGTTCGACGGCAGCGCGTGCAACTCGAAGGTCCTCAGCGCCCGCTACTACGCTGACGATTTCCTTCAGTTCGCCACCCCATCGGAGAACGAAGTTCTTTCGCCGCTGGACATCGATTCCCATGGCACCCATACCGCTTCGACTGCCGCAGGGAATGCGGATGTGCAGGTGTCGGTCGACGGACGCGACTTCGGCAAGGGCGCCGGCGTTGCTCCCGCCGCAGCAGTAGCGGTCTACAAGGTCTGCTGGGAGAACGCCCAGGCAACGGGCGGTTGCTACAGCTCCGCCTCGGTAGCGGCAATCGAACAGTCCATCATCGACGGCGTGGACGTCCTCAACTATTCGATCTCGGGAAACAACAACTCAACCACCGACCCCGTCGCCATGGCGTTCCTTTCCGCGGCATCGGCCGGGATCTTCGTTTCGGCCTCGGCCGGCAACTCGGGCCCCACCGCGAGCACTGTGAACCACAGCTCGCCCTGGCTGACCACGGTGGCCGCAAGCACCTTCTCGCACGAGCTCCAGGGCACCGTCGAGCTTTCGGACGGCACCAAGTACCGCGGTGCCTCGGTGATGAACCGGGACGTTCCCCAGACCGCAGTCGTGCTCGCGGCCGACGCGGGCCGCGACGGAGCGGCCGCCTCCGCGGTCGCCCTGTGCACCCCCGGCACGCTTGATCCCGCGAAGGTCGCCGGAAAGATCGTGGTCTGCGACCGCGGCGTCATTGATCGTGTACTCAAGAGTGCTGCCGTCTCGGAAGCTGACGGGGTAGGCATGGTCCTTGTCAACGTGACTCCGGGATCGCTTGACCTCGACCTGCATGCAGTACCGACGGTGCATGTCGACGGCACTGCCATCAAGGAAAAGCTCGCAGCGAATCCTACGCTCACCGCCGCGTTGGTCGATGAGGACACTACCGGCCTTCCCACCTCACCTGACCCGCAGGTTGCGGCGTTCTCCTCACGCGGGCCGTCGCTCGCGGCGAATTCCGACCTGCTGAAGCCCGATGTGGCAGCCCCGGGAGTCAACGTACTCGCAGGCATCTCGCCGGTGAAGACAGGCGAGAACTTCGGATTCCTCTCGGGAACCTCCATGGCCGCACCCCAGGTTGCCGGCCTTGGAGCCCTCGTTCTGGCGAAGAACCCGGCCTGGTCACCGGCAGCTGTGAAGTCTTCCCTCATGACCACCGCGGGGAACCTCGTCAATGAGGACGGCAGCACCAATGAAGACCTCTTTGCTACCGGAGCGGGCCATGTGAATCCGGCAGGCCTGCTCAGTCCCGGCCTCGTGTACGACGCCGACGCCGATCACTGGAACAGTTTCCTTCAGGGCCTCGGAGCGGAACTGGGCCTGAAGAAGAAGCAGGTGGTGGAAGCACGGAATGTCAACGTCCCGTCCTTCGCCGTGGGTAATCTCACCGGCAAGGTCACCGTCACCCGTACAGTCACCGCAACCGCACCCGGCAGCTACACAGCGAGCGTTGATCTCCCCGGAATCGACGCATCGGTCTCTCCCGCCAGGCTGGATTTCACGGCAGCAGGCGAGTCGAAGTCGTTCGAGGTCACTTTCGAGAACAGGACGGCCGCACTTGACGCATTTGCCATGGGCCATCTCACCTGGACCGAGAGCGCAGGCACCACTGTCACATCACCCGTCACGGTGCGTCCGGTGACGGCCACCGCTCCCGAATCCGTTGCCTTCAAGTCCGCCAAGGGCTCCGGATCCGGGAGGTTCGACATCGTATCCGGACTCAACGGCACCGTTGACGTTGCTGTGCAGGGTCTTGGCAAGGCCAACCGCAGCGAGATCGAACTGCTGCCGGGCGGAGCTGCCAACGTCGTCTCCGATGCCAGCAACAACGTCAGCGAGGTCATGGTCCCCGAGGGCACCTCGCTCGCGAAGTTCGCAGTGAACGCTGCGGACGCGGCGGATGACTTCGACCTCTTCATCCAGACGCCGAACGGACGCGTTCTCCAGGCGGCTACGGCCTCCGCGAGTGAGGCGCTTGTACTGAACAATCCTGTACCGGGGACCTACCGGGTCATCGCCAATCTGTTCAGCACGGCGGACAACGGTGCCGGAGCGGGCACCGTCGAGTCGACTGTCCTGGGTGGGGACGAAGGAAACCTGACTGTCGACCCCAACCCGCTGCAGCTCGTCAACGGCCAGGAAGCCAGGGTCACCGTCTCCTGGAACGGCCTTGAGGCAGGCAGCTATGTCGGTCTCGTCCAGTTCGGAACAGGACCTGTAACTACTGTCAACCTCACGGTAGGCAGCGGCAAGAAAGCGGCCGGCGCTCCTCCAGCGGCTCCGGTCGTAGTGGATGGTGGGGCTCCCGCCGTCGGAGGTTCACTCCTTCGCTAGGAGCTTGTTCAACTGAGGGGACCGGCAGCTGTGGCTGCCGGTCCCTTCTGCTGTCCTGCAGCTGCCGGTGGCCTAAACTGAAAGGGCTCTCTGCGGAAAGGCGCTGGTTCCATGGACAAGACTCCGGTTGAAAAAGAAGAAGAGCCGGCAAGGCCCGGCATGGTCGAGCGGTTCATGAAGGTCACCGGCAAGGCGCGGGTCTTCTTCGGTCCGGCGCAGTCGAGCTCCCTCGACCATCCGATGACCGCGGAGAACGAAGCGCTGCTCCGGCAACAGCGTTCCGAGGCAGACCAGTGGGAAACCGTGACGCGTGCCGATGGAAGCACATACATTGTTCCGCGCAGGGTTCAGTAACTCCGTGCTGTCGCTGCAATCCGAAGCGAGGTGCTAGCGGCCCGACCCCGCGTACACGGTGGCAGGGGCTTCGCCGTCGAGCTCGAAAGCCGCGTGGACCGCGCGTACCGCGGTGTCCAGGAGGTCGGCGTTCGTCACTACGGAGATACGGATTTCCGAGGTGGAGATCATGTCGATGTTGACGCCCGCATCGGACAGGGCCCGGAAGAAGCGATATGACACCCCGGGGTTGGACCGCATTCCGGCTCCGATCAGCGACAGCTTACCGATCTTCTCGTTGTAGTCGACTGCTTCATAGCCCACCCGGGCCTGCGCCTCTCCGAGCGCGGCGAGGGCTGCGGCTCCGTCCACGATGGGGAGGGTGAACGAGATATCGGTGCGGCCCGATCCGTGCGTGGAAACGTTCTGGACGATCATGTCGATGTTCGTGTGCGCCCCGGCCACGATTCCGAAGATCTCGGCGGCTTTGCCGGGGATGTCGGGCACTCCCACCACCGTGACCTTTGCTTCCGAGCGGTCGTGCGCTACACCCGAGATGATTGGCTGTTCCAAGGGTTCTCCCTCTTGAATCGTGATCTTGTCGTCGGGGCTGGGCAGTACCCAGGTTCCCTCGTGGTGGCTGAAGGAGGAGCGCACGTGAAGGGGTACCCCGAACCGGCGGGCATACTCCACGCAGCGCAAATGCAGGATCCTGGCGCCGGAGGCTGCCATCTCGAGCATTTCCTGGCTCGAAATGGTGTCGATCTTCTGCGCGGACGGCACGACGCGCGGGTCGGCGGTGTAGACGCCGTCGACGTCGGTATAGATCTCACAGACATCCGCATCCAGGGCTGCAGCGAGGGCGACGGCGGTGGTGTCGGATCCCCCGCGGCCCAGCGTCGTGATGTCATTGCTGTCGCGGCTCATTCCCTGGAAGCCCGCGACGATGGCGACGTCGCCCTTTTCGATCGCGGTGCGGATCCGGTGGGGAGATACATCGATGATGCGGGCCTTGCCGTGGATTGCGTCGGTGATCATGCCGGCCTGGCTCCCCGTGAAGGAGTGCGCGGACGCCCCGAGACCGTTGATGGCCATTGCGAGGAGAGCCATGGAAATCCGCTCGCCGGCACTGAGCAGCATGTCCATCTCGCGGGCGTGCGGGGCACTCGACACCTGTGATGCCAGATCAAGAAGCTCATCAGTGCTGTCACCCATCGCGGAGACCACCACGACCACCTGGTTGCCGGCGGCTTGCGTCTCGACCACCCTGCGAGCTACGCGTCTGATGCCCTCGGCATCGGCAACCGAGGACCCGCCAAACTTTTGAACTATGAAGCTCATGCGCTCACTCACCGATCCTTGACATGGAGTTGACGTTGCCGGACCAGAGCGCTTCGGCGCTCTGCAATCCGACCAGCACGGCGACCCTGGCGACTGGTGCGGCCGTCCGAGGCATGCCGGATGCGGACGGGACACCGTGCAAGTGTAGCGGCGAGACCGGAAGTCCTCGAACTTTGTGTCGGGTTCCGGGGTTCAGGAGGGGCCCTGGCGCTGGGTGGTGTGCCCGCCGGTGAGGCGTTCGTTTCCCTTGGGATGCTTTCCCTGGAACTGGGACTCATCTCCGCTGTAGGGGCGGGTGTCTCCGCTCTCGCCACTCGGCTCCTCTTCTCCATCGTCATCACGTACATGCTCGTTGCGATGCTGACTGTCGCCACGCTCATCGTCTTCGGCCTGGCCATGCCGCTGGTGTCCGAAAGGACGACCGTGACCAGGTCCTACCAGTCCTACAACAGTTCCGCACTGCTCGACGAGACAAGCATCCCTGATCCGGCTGATCCTCGAATGCGTCACGGAAACTTCTGTGCAGGATGTCAGGACGCTGCAGGCAGGCCCCGACACCAATGTGACCTGTGACGAGATTGGCGTAGCTGCCGACCTCGGGGGACAGCCGCCTATCTGGCCGTTGGGGGTGGCCCTGCAGGGCCTCCTGGCGGGCGGGCTGCTCCTGCTGGGACGAAAGAAGCTGACGACGCCGGCCGTCCGTCTGGCGCGCGGGACAAGGATCGCATGACGAGCGCGAGCCACGCCGCTGTACCCTGTTGCCGACTCTGACCGCCCACCTACGACATGGCGCGGCGCCCTTCGAAGGCGCGCCCGAGCGTGACTTCATCGGCGTATTCGAGGTCGCCGCCCACCGGCAACCCCGAAGCCAGCCTGGTGACCGGGATACCGATGGTCTTGAGCATGCGCACCAGATAGGTGGCAGTCGCTTCGCCCTCCAGGTTGGGGTCGGTGGCGATGATAATTTCCTGGATCTGCTCATCGGACAGCCTGCTGAGAAGCTCGCGGATGCGTAACTGCTCAGGTCCGACGCCTGCGATCGGGTTGATGGCACCGCCCAGGACGTGATACCGGCCTCGGAAAGAGCGCGTCCGCTCCACGGCGATTACATCCTTCGATTCCTCGACAACGCAGATCATGGTCGGGTCCCGGCGCGGGTCACGGCAGATCCCACATGTTTCCTGTTCAGCGACATTCCCGCAGATCGCGCAGAACTTCACGCGTTCCTTCACCGTGGTGATCGCGGTGACCAGCCGTTGCATGTCTTCGCTGTCCGCTTCAAGGATGTGGAAAGCGAGGCGTTGCGCGGATTTCGGGCCCACTCCCGGGAGGCGTCCCAGCTCGTCGATGAGCTCTTGGACTGCGCCTTCGTACACGTAACCTTCTCTGTTCGGCTGATGATCATTGGATGCTGTTCCCAACCACGATTACGGCAGGCAACACGTACAGTGCGGACTCTACTGCGGTTCGACGCTTCGCTCTTCCACCAGGCGCCCATTGAGTATGCGTTCAATAGCGGTTCGGCCCACCAGGCCGGACTCCTCGAGCGTTTCGTCATCGGCACTGGGAACATCTTCGACGTACCTCAAGTCTACGGCGCTGTTGCTCGTGGCAGCCGACTCCACCCGCTTGCGCTCGGCCTCGTCGAGCAACCGCTGGTACCGGCTGACCGGCCGGTTCCCGGCATCAGGGGTAGCGGCGGGGACGGCGTCAGCGGCTCGGGAGTCATTCGTTCGGCCGTCGTTCGGTCGGCCGTCGTCACTGGTCGACGGAGGGCCCCCTGATGCCGGCGTCGAGTTCCCTGCCGGATTTCCTACTGGCGCTGCTGGCGCCGGAGGTGTCCGGGTTGCGGGGGCTGCAGTTGTCGCCGCTTCCGGAGCCGCGTAGGTTGTCCCGGTTGTCCCGGGACGCGCTGAATCGGGTGCATCCGCGTGTCGCTGCCCAGTTGGAACCGGCCTTCGTGTGGAGGCTGCGGGACCAGCGCCCTGCTCGTTGAAACGGGGGCCGCCGGGCTCCGGTGTTACTTCTGGGCGGGGCGGGTTCGAGGAGGCCGCTGGCGCGCCTGCTTCGTCCTTCGGCGGGCGGGAGCTCGCAGCCACTGGCGTGCCTTGCCATCCCGGCCCGGGATCGAAGGAATCCTCGGGCGGCTCCACCATCGCCCAGGAATCGTCCGAGTCACGGGGGCTCCAACCAGCAGTGGTTTCCTGCGAAGGATTCGTGCGGGTACCGGAGCCCGTGCCGGCCCCCGTCTTCCGCCTGGCGGTGACATCGGAATCCGACGCCGGCCCGACGCCGCTGCCGGGTCCGGCATCGGTGCTGTATGTTTTTTCCGCGTCTGCAGCAACGCCGGATGTCGTTCGGATGCTTCCGCCGGGCGCGGTAGACATTTGGGTGCTTCCGCCGGGTACGGAAGGCGTTCCGGTGCTTTCGCCGGGCGAGGAAGCAGTTTCCGGACTTTCGCGGGGCGCGGGAGCCGTTTCGGTGCTTTCGCCGGGCGAGGAAGCAGTTTCAGTGTTCCCCCGGGGTGCGGAGGCGGATGCGACGCCCGCCGCAGCGCCGGAGGTCGTTCCGGTGGATCCCCGAACGCCGGTAGGCCTTTCGGTTTCGGCGACGACCGCAGGTGCAGTTTCCCCGACTTCCCTATTCGCGGCCGGCCGGCCGGCCGGTACTTTTGGGCCCGCCCCACCTGCCGCCGCGCCGTCGTGCAGTGCCTCTATCTCACAGGAGAGCCCGAGGACCGTGTGTATTGCCTGTTTGAGGTTGTCGGCGTGGGGGCCGCGTTGGAAGGCGATGGCATTACCGGGCGTGGTGAAAGCAAGCACCAGGAGGTTGCCCTCCAGCGAGCGGGGCTTGGCAGCCACATTGACGTTCAGCCAGGTGATGCGCTTGATCTTGGCCAGCTCATCCATGATCTCAGGCCATGCGCGCCGCACCATCTCGATCTGCCCTGCACCGCCGACACCCGAAGCCGGAGCGGTATGAGCCGAACCGGAACCGGAACCGGCACCTCGGAGGGGAGCTGTTCCGGGGCCTTGAGCCGGCGGGGTATCTGGAGTATGCGTCGGAACTCGCGCAGCATCCGAGGTCCGGTTCGGAAGGCGACTGGAGGGAGCGGCCGGAGTGGCGCCCGGTTGCTCCGTGCCCGAGTCCTGCACCTCATCGGATGCTGCGGCATCGGCCGGCAGCGTCCGTGGCGTGGAATTGGACGGAACAGCGGAGCCCGATCCCGCGTTGACTGGTTCTGGTGGAGCCAGCCCGCTGTCTGAATCGGCTGCAGCTTCCCTTCCCGTGCGTAATACGGCACCGGGTCGAGGTGAGATGTCGGGCGCGAATTCACCCCGGCTGTCCGCAGCGGGCTGACCGGCGTCGTCGTGCTGGGGAATGCCGCCGGCTGCGTACTCGAGCCGGCGCTCGATGCGGTCGACCCTCGCAAGGGTTCCTCGGACGGACTGGTCGGCAGCCGGAAGGAGCAACCGCGCACACAGAAGTTCAAGGTGGAGGCGGGGAGATGTTGCGCCCGTCATCTCGGTGAGGGCGGTGTTCGTGACATCCGCGGACCGCGACAGCTCGCCGCCACCCAGCTGGTTCGCCTGCGCCCGCATGCGGTTCAGCTGGTCGTCCGGAATGCCGCGCAGGATCGATGCTGCCCCTTCCGGAACGGCATTGATGACGATGAGGTCGCGGAAGCGCTCCAGCAGATCCTCGACGAACCGCCGTGGGTCGTGGCCTGTCTGGATGACGCGGTCGACCGCGTTGAAAACCGTGCCGGCGTCGCCCGCCGCCACGGCGTCGACGACGTCGTCCAGGAGCGTCGCATGGGTATACCCCAGCAACGAGACGGCGAGCTCGTAGTCGAGTCCCGTCTCTCCCGCGCCTGCCATGAGCTGGTCGAGTACAGAGAGCGAGTCCCGTACCGATCCCCCGCCGGCCCGCACCACGAGTGAGAGGACGCCCGGGGCCACCGGCACGTTCTCCTGGCGGCACAGCACTTCCAGATAAGCCATGAGCGGTTCCGGCGGCACCAGTCGGAAAGGGTAGTGATGGGTACGTGAACGGATGGTGCCGATGACCTTGTCGGGCTCGGTGGTCGCAAAGATGAAGAGGATGTGTTCGGGCGGTTCCTCGACGATCTTGAGCAGCGCGTTGAAGCCCGCCGAGGTGACCATGTGGGCTTCGTCGATGATAAAGATCTTGTACCGGTCCCGCACAGGAGCAAAGGTAGCGCGTTCCCGAAGGTCGCGCGCGTCGTCGACGCCTCCGTGACTCGCGGCATCGATCTCGATGACGTCGATGCTGCCGGAGCCGTTGCGCGCCAGTTCCACGCAGCTGTCGCAGACGCCGCACGGCGTCGAGGTAGGACCGCTCGCACAGTTGAGGCACCGGGCGAGGATCCGCGCCGACGTCGTCTTCCCACAGCCGCGCGGGCCGGAGAAAAGATACGCGTGGTTGACGCGGTTCTTGTCGATCGCGGCCATAAGCGGATCGGTAACGTGCTCCTGACCTATGACATCCGCAAAGGTTTCCGGGCGGTATCGGCGGTAAAGGGCTGTACTCACAAAGAAACCTTATCGGTTGGGGGTGACAGAAGGCGTGCCGGTCGGGGAGAGGTGGGCGGGAGCGACGATCCAGGGCTCACGGGGGAGCTTCGAGGGGTTGAAGGCCCGCAGCGCGTCTGCGAGGGAAGCGGTAGGCAATCCAAGTGATTCGAGGATGATTCCCCGCACCCGCGCGGAGTCGAGACCTTCGGCCGCCAGATCCTCGAGTGTCACGGCTCCGTCACGTTTTGCCAGCCGCCGGCCGTGCGCGTTCAGGGCCAGTGGCACGTGCACATAGCGCGGAGCGGGCAGGCCCAACAGTTGACCGAGGTAGGCCTGGCGTGGGGAGGAGCTCAGCAGGTCGTCCCCCCGCACCACCTGGTCGATGCCCTGTGCCGCGTCATCCAGGACCACGGCGAGATTATAGGAAGGCACGCCATCGTTCCGCCGGATCACGAGGTCGTCCACGGGACCGGTATGTTTCCCGGAAAGCTCGTCAGTGATGGTCCAGGTTTCGACGTTGGTCTTCAGGCGTAGTGCCGGCGGCCTCACGAGGCGAAGGCGCGTGCGTTCCGCGGTCCCGAGCCGGCGGCAGGTGCCAGGGTAGATTCCAGGGATGGTGTGCGGTGCGGACGACGCCTCCGCGATATCACGACGCGTGCAGAAGCACTCATAAAGCAGGCCGCCCCGGTTCAGGTTCTCAATGGCGGCTGCGTAGCGGTGGCCGGAATCGCTCTGCCGGGTCACCGGCCCGTCCCACGACAACCCGGACACCAGGAGCTCGCGGATCTGGGCGTTCTCAGCCCCCGCCCGGACACGGTCGAGGTCCTCGATCCGGAGCAGGAATCGGCGGTCTGTGCTGCGCGCAAAGAGCCAGGCCAGGATGGCTGTGCGGAGGTTTCCAAGGTGCAGTTCTCCCGTCGGGCTGGGAGCGAAGCGCCCTGCGCCCGTACTTTCCCGCACTGGCCGGCCCCTCGCCCTTCCGCATAGAGAGTTCCTGGCACCTGGCGCATCCCTGCGTCCATCGGCCGGGTTAAAGTGAAGACCCCTCATGCACCTGCCAGAGCCCGCTTACCCTTGCTACCTTCCGGTCCTGGGGGAGTTCACAGGATGACACCACATGAGGGGCCGGGAAATAGTCTACACAAAAACACCTGCCGCCATTCGGGCTACGGCCGATTCCAGGGCCGGCCGTGGGTAATGACGATCGTTGTTGCAGCCCCGGAACAGGGGCACGTCCCATGTGTCGCTGCGAGACGACACCGCTGGAAGTCGTCCCGATTCGGCACATCAACCATGTACGGGTAGTCTGGTGTCTGCTCCAAATCAGGAGGATTCGCCTAGCGGCCTATGGCGCACGCCTGGAACGCGTGTTGGGTTCACGCCCTCGGGGGTTCAAATCCCCCATCCTCCGCAGAGTAACGAGTACCACGAAAGCCCCCGTCATGACGGGGGCTTTCGTGTTTGCTGAATCGCTGATCTGTGGAATCGGTTGTTCCGTCCACTGCTGTAACCCGCGCGATGCGCCGCTTCGCGGCTGCCTCACTCGGGCCTTCGGATCCCAGACCGAGCCGGACCAGACCCATCACGAGACGCGTCGCACTCTTGATCGGCAGCGGAACGGGCCCGAGCTTTGGGGCACGGAGTCCCAGCAGCTCCCTGTGGCGCGGCTCGAGCGTGGCAACTGCTGCCGCGAACAGGACGCCGTATCCGGCCCGTTGTGATCGCGGCAGTGGAGGCCGTTTGATGTATTTGAGTGCTTCCTGGACCTGACGGCTATTGGTCAGCTCGGGGTCGAACGTGGCAAGTTGCGCCGCGAGGTCGGCCTCGGACCGAGGTGGGTCATCGACTCCCATCAGCTCACCCGCCCGAGCCCATTCAGCGACATACTGGTCGGGCCCTCCCGGGATCGGCCCGCCGTAAGCTTTATGCGCTGCAAGGAATGCATCAGTGAAGGCCAGATGCACCCAACGCACGAGGGAGGGGTCTCCCGCGGTATACCGCTGTTCAACTCCATTACTGTCGACGTATGCGCCTGTCACGCGAGTATGGAGCCGCTGGACGAAGGCCGATCCTTCTTTCGCGGCAGTCGTCGACCCGTAGGTGACAGTGAAAATCCACCGGATGGTGTTGGCCAGCCGGCCGAGCGGGTCCTCGCGGAACGATGAATGGTCGTGGACCCCCGCCATCGCGCCCGGGTGGAGGGTCTGCAGCAACAGCGCGCGGATTCCTGCCACCAGGGGAGTCATCGAACTGTGGATTGCCCACGCCGCCGACTCCGGCGGGAAGTAGCCGACGTCGTCTCCGGAGTCGAGCTCCTCGGCCCATGTCGGAGGTTCGTCGCTATTTGCGGTGAACGTCTTTCGAAGCTGGGTGCGCCATCGGGAAATCATGCCTGCCACCCCGTCATTATGGCTTACGGAACTGGGCGTTCGAGCGCGGGCCCCGGAATCGAAGCCACGCAGCGCGCAAGAAAAGCGGCTCCTGCTGCTTCGTTGGTCAGGCCGTGTTCCGTCAGCACCGGGTAGGGAGTTGGGGGAACGCCGTCGGCCGGCCGGACGTCCACGTGCGCGACGTCGTACCCGTGCTCGTGGAGGTAGTCGGCCATCGCGTAGTCGGTGCGTGAATCACCGACGGTCCGCCACTGCACGGGAATCTCCGTGAGCGGGGCGAGCAGCTTCAGCGCGCGTTCAGCGCCGAGGTCTTTGCCGACCCGCACGGACTCGATATCCGTTGAGATGATCGTCGGATCGATCCGGTACTCGATGTTGCCGCTGCTGTCCGGCTCCACGCGGGCAATCCGGCGTGCGCCCATGTCGTGACTGTGCAGGATCTCGAGGGCATCGGCATCGAAAGCTGCCTGGCCCAGAAGGTAATCCGCGCTCGAAGCGTCGAGGGACTGCTCCACCGACACCATCGCGCGCTTGGTTTCGTCGAAGAACATCAGATGGGAGTACTTCTCCTCCACGATGTCCCGGATGTCATCGCCGAAACTCATCGGCAACGCCAGATCCAGATCCACCAGCACTTCGCCCGCTCCTTCATTTCCGAAGCTGAACCAGGCTGCGCCTTTCTCGCAGATAGCGAAGAACCGCACACCGTCGGGGATGCCCGCGGCAAGCATTGGCGCCAGAACCTGTTTCCGAATGAACTCGTCCGACCTTCCCGTGTTGAAGACGACCGGCCACCCGGCGGCGGCAAGGGTCAGGAGGTCCCGGATGATCGCCGGCGGAACCGTGCGGGTTACGGGACTGGCGATGGGGCCATCCACGTCGAGAAGGAGGCCAAGGCGCGAAGAAGGCATCTTCCATTATGTTCCGGAACAGACGTTCACCCGTCATCGGACGGAGCTACGCCGTGCATAACGGTATCCGTGAGCGCCGAAACGTCAGAAACCTAGAACCCATGGTTAACCCAAGGTGTGCCGTGAATCATTTACTGCATCAGATTCCACATTGATTCAGAAAGGTGGGCCATCGCATGGGGGACTCAGTTCAGACAACCGCACTCCGACATCGCAGCCCAATTCAGCAGAGCGGCGAAATATCTCTCACTCGACGGGTCTTCGGAGCCCTCACAGGTACAGCAATAGCGCTAACGGCCGGAGGGACGATTGCTGCCGGCATGGCTTCCGGTGGATCGATGTTCGGCAGCACTGGAGTGCGGACCTCCTTCGGAACAGTTCAGATCACGTCAGCCGAAAGGCAATCCAGACTGCAGACCAGGCCTGGCGGAAGCGGCTCTGCCGACCCGACAGGATCGTCCCACACCACCCACGGTGGGTCTAGCAACCGGAGCCTGCAGCAACCGGCGAACCACACCTGGGGCAGCCACCTCCTGGTCGAGCTCACAGCTTTCAATGACACGCCGGCTCCGATACTCCTCCCACCCGGACAGCTCCGTATGAAGGTGGGGGTCGACGGGCCCACGATCACCAACCGGGGATCCAGCGGTGTGCCTGCATCACTTGGTGCAGGTGAGACAGCGCGGATGTTGATCAGCTTCCTGATTCCCTCCGACGCCTTCCAGTTCTCGGCCGAGTTCATCGACCCCTGGGACCATTCAACTCCACTTGACCTGCCCGTACCCAGGATCGACGCCCGACCGGGCTGGTTGGAGGCCCATCATGGGTGACGTTCTGCCAAAGGGAAACATCGTGACCACGCAAGCAGATAACCTCGGTAGCCGCGATTTGAAGAGGGCGAACCTCCTCAAATACGGAGCGGCAGCAGGCCTCGGCCTTGCCGTCCTGTCGCCGGCACGCCCGGCCGTAGCAGCTCAGCCCCGAGCCGCACAGGTTCGGGCTCCGATGGCTGTGCCCGCAACTCTGGGCGTACTCGATCTGTACATCAACGAGGGCTACCTCAAGATGGTCGACGATTCGCTGGTTTATCACCGTGGCTTCGGCACTAGCCCGACGCACCTGAAGGATGCGAATCCGAACCTTGCCCTGTCCCCGGTGGTGTTCACTGCTGCCGGGACGGTGGTCGAAAGCCGCAGCTATCCGTTGGGCGCCCAGTTGCCGCCCGCAGGGGTCCCTCAGCCCGCCTCGGCTGATGGGGCGAACCCCGGTCAATTCATGATCCGGAGAAACTACTGGGCAAGCTACTTTCCGAAGCGGACCATCATTGCAGAGGTCGGCAGCACCCTGCGCTTCCGAATCCATAACCGCCTCGCGAAAGAGCACCGCTTCACGATCCACGGTGCCGGACCGGGAGGATCGGACGTTGGAACCGGGGCCATTGCGCCGTCGGCGACAGCTGAATTGGAACTGGCCTGCCCGCCACCCGGGTCATATATCTTCAGCGACCCGTCCAACGCACCGGTGGAACGTGTCCTGGGTCTGTTCGGGGCGATTGTCGTCATCCATCCCAACCACCAATGGGATGTAGCGCCGGGACTGGCGGCCTTCGAACGCCAGTGGATCTGGATCTGTCACGACATCGATCCCGTTTGGGCAGAAATGGAGGCGACCGGAAAGACAGTCAATCCCCAGCAGACCAAGGCGGTTCCCCGCTACTTCACGTTGAACGGCCGCAGCGGATACGAATCGCTTGCGATCACCAAGGACACCGCACTGAACCTCGCGAGCGAGGAAGAGACGCTCATCGCCGGTTTTCCCCGGCAGGTCGATGTCCGCCAGTTCGGCGAGGGGACCACCTTGGGCACGTTGCGCGGCGGACAACTCGTGCGGTTGATCAATCCGGGGATCGTCCACCACCAGATGCACTTCCACGGCAACCACATCTGGCTGGCGAGATGGAACAACCGGGAACTGTCCAGGGACGATGGTTTCGTCGACCCGGATGGACACGTCGTGATGCAGCAGTGGGAAGACGTGGCGGAACTCTCGCCCATGCATGTAAAAGACTGCATCCTCCCGATGAAGCGGCCACCGGACGCTGTGGACCAGGTCTGGCTGGCCAGGACCACTGACTGGGTTTACCCGATGCACTGTCACGCCGAACCGTCCCAGACCGCCGCCGGGGAATGTACCCGGGAGGACTGGTGGCCCACTGGACCTTGAAAGCACCTAGCAGCGGAGCGTCATCATGAGCATCATCAATCCGTCGACGAGCCGGCGCGATACTGAAAGAGCGCGCCGGGAGGCATTGGAAAGGGAACGGCGAGAGGCCAGAAGGACGCCCACACCGAAACCCACGACGACGAAGGCTCCGACGCCGACCCGGACGTCGACGACGAAGGCACCGACACCGACGACGACCGCGGCGCCGTCGGAGACCGCGACGGAGACCGCGGCGCCGTCGGAGACCGCGACGACGACCGCGACTCCGTCGGAGACCGCGTCGGAGACCGCGGCGCCGTCGGAGACCGCGACGGAGACCGCGACGCCGTCGGAGACCGCGACGCCGTCGGAAACCGCTACTCCGACTACTCCGGCTCCTCCCCCCGCTCACGGTGGCCACACGTTCGAGAGCCAGGTCGACTTCAGTTCAGAGCAGGTGGACGAGGACAATCCAGTCACCGAGTTCCTCCAGACAGCCCAGACCTCGTACGAGATCGGGGTCTTCGGCCGAGAGATGAGATTCGACGACGGCGCTGAGTTCGAGATGTGGAGCTTCGAGACGGAGGAGTCTGAGAGGGGCTTCCCCGGACCCAACCTCCGGGTCAAGGAGGGGGACATCTTCCACGCGACGGTTGAGCCCAGCATGGGTCCGCACACCATGCACTGGCACGGCATGGAACCGGACCCCCGAAACGACGGTGTGGGACATACGTCGTTCGAGATCGGCGGTACCTACACCTACCAGTGGCAGCCGGAGCCGGGCCGGCCGGGAGATCCGAACTACGGAGCGGCAGGAACGTATTTCTATCACTGCCACGTCAATACGGTGCTGCACGCACAGATGGGCATGTTGGGACCACTGATTGTGGACCCGAGGGTAGATCCGGCTTATCCAGTCACGCCCGGAGCGCGGCGCGCATTCGTCGACGGCCCGGAGTACGACATCGAGACCGAAGCGCTGCTCATGACCTATTCCGTGGATCCGCGGTGGCATGAGATGGGACACGCGGAGGGGCTGTCCGGTGAGGATGTGGGGCTCAACCGTTTCGAGCCGAAGCATTTCTATATGATCGGGGGCGAGCTTGCCAGCCGTCGCTATGGAGACGAAGTCGTCTGGGGAATGACATCCCTCCGGGCGAACGTCAAGGGTGGTGCCAAGAAACCGACGTTGCTGAGGGTGCTCAATGGCAATTACATGCCGACCTACATCGACTTCACCGATACTGCGGGGAACTCACTGAGAATGGCGCAAGTCATTTCCCACGACGGTCGACCCTACCGCGACACCTCCGTCACGCCGTCTCCTCCCTGCGCCGCGGCTGGCTATCCGCTGACCACCGACTGTCTGTCCTTCGGAGCCGCGGAGCGTTACGACCTCATACTCGACCCTCCCGGACCCGGAACTTATCTGCTGAAAGCGCAGTGGCGTGACTGGATCACCAGCGAGGTCCTGGCCGAAAGGATCGTGCCCATCATCGCTGAGTGACGCACGTTCGATGAAGGGCTGCGAGCGAACGTGCGCGCAGCCCTTCATCGATGCTTCCCGCCTCGGAAGTCATGCCCGGCGGGACGTCGCTTTCCATTGTGTGGCTGTTTTCCCTAGTCTGTATCAGTGATCTTCAAAGCGGTGAGTGATGGCCGGCCCTATCCGGACCATGGACACGTAACTCCGAGGGACTGGGCGGTGGTGCCTCCTCGGCAGGTGCGGCTCGACGAGCTGGTGACGACAAAAACAACCCTTGACCTGGAGGCGCTCCTGGCAGAGGACTCCACCTTTTTCGGTGATCTCTTTCCGCACGTTGTGCAGTGGAACGGCACGCTGTACCTCGAGGACGGCTTGCACCGCGCCGTTCGTACAGCGCTTCACCAGAGGACCATCCTGCACGCGCGCGTGTTGGTCATCGATGCCTGAGCTGTCACCGCGCTCCGAGCGGGCCAAGGCCAAGAAGGACCCTACCGAGTGGCACGGCCACCGGATCGTCACCGAGGCAGACCTGGGGGCGGTCTTCACCGACGAGGTCGAAAGCACCCGTCGCCCCCACTCGAACCTCAAGCCGATTCTCCACGGCCTGGTCCTCGTGACGCTCATCGGTCTGTTGATTGCCGCGGTTCTCGTGGCTCTGGCCATCCAGCGTGGGGAAGTCGACTTCGGAGCGGCTGAGCCCACTTCCGGACCGACGGCGCCGTCGTGCCCTTCCGGACCGTTCGATTATCAGGACCCCAGCGCGATCACTGTGAACGTCTACAACAGCACCACCATCAATGGCCTTGCGGATACAGCGGCGGCCCAGTTGCGTGAACGCGCGTTCGTGGTGGTCGACATCGGCAATCGGGACGTAAGCAGGACCGGGATGACGGCCCTCATCGTGTCAGGACCCGACGGCGCCGCAAACGCCTTCACTGTGCAGCGCACCATTCCGGGGTCGCTTTATCTCAATGACAACCGCGAGGACCGTACTGTCGATGTCGTCCTGGGCTCCGGGTACAGCGGAATCGTGCCGCCTGAAGCGGTGGACATCACGCCCGCCGGGTTGACCTGCCTTCCCGAGGCAACCGATGAAGCTGCTCCTGCCGGTTCCTGACGCCGGGCGGCAGCGAAGCCCGCAAGCCCGCAACCCTTTGGGCTTTTCAGCTGCACCCGTCCGGGCCGCACGCTTCAGCATCGGACGACGCCGCCACCATGGTGAGCGGATTCGATTCCTTCCAGTAGCTCGCCAGGGCATCGGCGAATGCCTCGGTGGGCTGTGCCCCTGAAATTCCATACTTCCGGTCGATCACGAAGAACGGGACGCCGCTGACTCCCAGGCTGCGGGCTTCCTCGATGTCCTGCCGGACGTCGTCGGCGAATCGATCACTGCCGATCGTGCTGCGGATCTCGTCTTCGGCGAGGCCGATCGACGTGCCCAGCGAGACCAGGATGTCGACGTCGCTGGTGTCCTTCCCGTGTTCGAAGTGGGCGGACAGGACGGCCTCCTTGGCCTCGGCGCCGAGCCCGTGCGCCTTCGCGAGGTGCAGGAACCGGTGCGCGGTGAAGGAGTTGCCGACGACGACGTCGTCGAACCGGAAATCGAGGCCCTCACCGGCGGCCTGCGTGACAAGGTTGTCCCACATCTGGCGAACCTGCTCGGCGGGTATGCCCTTGCGCTCTGCAAGGTACTGCTGCTCGGTGCCCTCGTAGTGGTCGGGAAGGGAGGGATCCAGCTGGAAGCTCCGCCACGTCACGTTCACCTGGTCCCGGTGCGGAAATGCCGCGAGGGCCTTCTCGAACCGTCGCTTGCCGACGAAGCACCACGGGCATTTCACGTCAGAAAAAATCTCGATTTCCATACTTCCTGCAACCTGTGTGGTGGCACCTCCTATTCCCGCTGATTAAGCACCTATGGCTGCTCTCCGAGATGGGAGGCAGCCATAGGTGCTTAATCAGCGGGAGGTCAGGCCGCTGAGTACTCCCGGCTGTCCTGCAGGTAGCGGTCGTAGGCCGGCGTCGTCAGGAACGCAGGGAACTCCGCGCCGAGGGCTACTTCCTCGAAGATCTCCCGCGCGTCGTCGAACCGGTCGCCGTCGAAGCGCCCCAGGGCCGAGAATTCCTCGTCGAGGAGGTCCTCGACCCAGTCGCGGGTGACAATTTCGCCGTCGTCCGTCACCGCGTTCGAGTAGATCCACTGCCAGATCTGCGAGCGGGAGATCTCCGCCGTCGCGACATCCTCCATGAGGTTGTTGATCGCAGCCGCACCGTTGCCCCGGAGCCAGGACTCCAGATAGCGGACCCCGACCTCGAGATTGCTGCGGATTCCCTGCTCGGTGATCGAACCGACGGTGGCTGCGATATTCAGCAGGGCCGCGCCATCGGGGGCGACGTCGTCCCGGAGCCGCTCCAGCTGGTTGGGCCGATCACCCAGCCGGGCATCGAAGACCTCCCGGGCCACGGGCACGAGATCCGGGTGAGCCACCCAGGACCCGTCGAAACCGTCGTCGGCTTCCCGCGTCTTGTCGGCGCGGACCCTGTCGAAGGCTGCGGCATTGGCTTTCTCGTCCCGACGGTTCGGGATGAACGCAGCCATCCCGCCGATGGCATGGGCCCCCCGCTTGTGGCAGGTCCGCACGAGCTGTTCGGTGTAGGACCGCAGGAAGGGCGCCGTCATGGTCACCGACTCCCGGTCCGGAAGGACGAAGCGCGGCCCCCGGGTTCGGAAATTCTTGATGACCGAGAAGATGTAGTCCCAGCGGCCCGCGTTCAGGCCCGACGAGTGGTTCCGCAGCTCGTAGAGGATTTCCTCCATCTCGAAAGCCGCGGGAATCGTCTCGATCAGCACGGTGGCCCGAATGGTTCCCTGTGGGATGCCGAGCAGCTGCTGCGCCTGGATGAAAATGTCGTTCCATAACCGTGCCTCGAGGTGATTCTCGAGCTTCGGGAGATAGAAATAGGGCCCGCGCCCCTGCTCGATCAGCGTGCGGGCATTATGGAAGAAGTAGAGGCCGAAATCCAGGAGGGCGCCCGCAACCGGGACGTTGGAGATCAGTACGTGCTTCTCGACCAGGTGCCAGCCGCGGGGGCGCACCACGATGGTGGGACGGTCTTCGGCCTCGCCGTCGAGCCGATATTCCTTCCCCTCGGGGGAAGTGAAATCAATCCTGTTTCGGAGCGCATCCTTCAGGTTCAACTGCCCATTGATGACGTTGGACCACGACGGCGTCGAGGAGTCCTCCATATCGGCCAACCAGACCTTCGCCCCCGAGTTCAGCGCGTTGACCGTCATTTTCCGGTCCACCGGTCCGGTGATCTCCACGCGGCGGTCCTCGAGCCCCGGTGCTACCCGAGCCACCTGCCAGGACGGGTCGTCCCGCAGGTGGCGCGTCTCCGGCAGGAAGCAGGGATCAGCGCCGTCGGCAATCCGTTGGCACTGCTGCCGGCGGAACTGCAGCAGCTCCGTCCGCCGTGCAGAAGTGGCCTTGTGGAGTTCCTTGACGAAATCCAGTGCCTCGCGCGTGAGGATCTCGCCCTGCCGCTTCACGCTCGGCGCGGTCAGGGTGATGCCGTTGAGGGTATAGGTGTCGTTCATGATGGCTCCTGAATGCTGCCTGATGAAGCGGGGACGTCCTAGTGGAACTGTTGGGTCTCGGTGGAACCGGCCAGGGCAAGGGTGCTGCCGGTGGGGTTCAGTGCGGTGGCCACCTGGTCGAAGTAGCCGGTTCCCACTTCGCGCTGGTGCCTGGTTGCGGTGTACCCGCGGTCCTCGGCGGCGAACTCACGCTCCTGGAGGTCCACGTACGCGCTCATGCCGTCGCGGGCGTAGCCGTGGGCGAGGTCGAACATCGAGTAGTTCAACGCGTGGAATCCGGCGAGGGTGATGAACTGGAACGTGAAGCCCATGGCGCCGAGCTCGCGCTGGAACTTCGCGATCGTGGCGTCGTCGAGGTGCTTGCGCCAGTTGAACGACGGCGAGCAGTTGTAGGACAGCATCTGATCAGGGAACTCCGACTTGATGCCCTCGGCGAACTTCTTCGCGAGCGCCAGGTCCGGGGTGCCGGTCTCCATCCACAGCAGGTCCGCATACGGAGCGTAGGCGCGTCCCCGGGCGATGCAGGCCTCCAGGCCGTTCCGCACATGGTAAAAACCCTCCGCGGTGCGCTCGCCGGTGACGAAAGGCTGGTCACGCTCGTCGACGTCGGAGGTGATGAGCGTCGCGGCTTCAGCGTCGGTGCGTGCGATCACCACGGATGGCGTACCGGCGACGTCGGCTGCGAGGCGCGCGGCATTGAGGGTGCGCACATGCTGCTGCGTGGGGATCAGCACCTTGCCACCGAGGTGGCCGCACTTCTTCTCCGACGCGAGCTGGTCCTCCCAGTGGATGCCCGCGGCTCCCGCCTGGATCATGGACTTCATCAGTTCGTAGGCGTTGAGTGGGCCGCCGAAGCCGGCTTCGGCGTCGGCGATGATGGGGACCATCCAATCCTCGACGCTCGACACGCCCTCGGCCCACTCGATCTGGTCCGCACGCAGCAGGGCGTTGTTGATCCGGCGCACCACGGTGGGGACGGAGTTCGCCGGGTACAGCGACTGGTCGGGGTAGGTGTGGCCCGAGTTGTTGGCATCCGCTGCAACCTGCCAGCCCGACAGGTAGATCGCCCGCAGGCCCGCCTTGACCTGCTGGACAGCCTGGTTCCCGGTCAGGGCGCCGAGCGCGTTGGTGTAGCCGCCGGTTCCCGCCTCGGTGGTCAGCTGATCCCACAACTTCTCGGCGCCGCGGCGCGCGAGGGTGTGTTCTTCCTGGACGCTGCCTCGCAACCGCACGACGTCGGCTGCCGAGTAGTCGCGTGTCACGCCTTCCCAGCGCGAATCGGCGGACCACTCGAGCTCGAGTTCCTCCGCTGCGGTGTCCAGGGCCGGCTGGCGGTCAACGACTGGATTGCTGTCCGGCCGGGGTGAGTCCTGCGTCATGGCGATCTCCTTCGGAAGGGGTCGAGGCTTTCCCGACCGCTGTAAAGACAACAATTCGCTACATTCGGTACCATTCCTAGGCAGGAACTCCGGCAAGAAATGCAATTCTTCGCGTATCGTCAAGAAATGACGACTTCCCCGTGGTCCCGCACCGATGCGTCCTCCCTTCCCGGTGCCGCCGGCACTTCGGATACCCTCGACCTCATCAGCCTGGGCCGGCGCGTCCGGCATCTCCGCAAAGCCGGAGGAATGACGCTTGACGACCTCGGCCGGAAGGTGGGAACCGTCGGCTCACAGCTGTCATTGATCGAGAACGGAAAGCGTGAGCCGAAGCTGGGGATGCTGCAGGGACTCGCCGGCGCCCTCGGCGTCAGTATCGACGAGCTGCTCGGGGCGGAGCCGCCCACCCGCCGGGCAGCCCTGGAAATTGAACTCGAGCGGGCGCAGCGCGGGCCGCTGTACGAATCCCTCGGTCTGCCTCGCGTCCGTATTTCCTCCCGCCTGCCGATGGAAGTGCTTGAATCGCTCGTCGGCCTCCAAGCTGAACTGGAGCGTCGCCTCAACGAACAGGTTGCAACGCCGGAGGAGGCCCGGCGGGCCAATGCCGAACTGCGCGGCGTCATGCGGCGGAAGAACAACTACTTCCCGGAGATCGAAGCGGAGGCGCAGAAACTGCTCGACGCCGTCGGCTATTCAGCGGGGCCCATGTCGGAGCACCTGATCGCCGATATCGCCAAGCACCTCGGCTTCTCGCTGCACCATGTGAGTGATCTGCCGCATTCGACGCGGTCGGTCACGGACCTCAAGAACTCCCGGATCTACCTCACGCAGTCGCAGCACACCGACCACGATCCGCGGTCGGTGCTCCTGCAAGCCCTCGGCCACTACGTGCTGGAGCACCGGACGCCGGAGAACTACGGTGAATTCCTCCGCCAGCGGGTCGCCACCAATTATTTCGCTGCGGCCCTTCTGCTGCCCGAGAAACCGGCCGTGGAGTACCTACGGCGCGCGAAGGCGTCGAAGGAGATTGCCGTGGAGGACATCCGCGACACCTTCGCCGTGTCCTATGAGACGGCAGCGCACCGCTTCACCAACCTCGCGACGGAGCATCTGGAGATCCTCACGCACTTCCAGAAAACCCATAAGAGCGGCATCATCTACAAGGCCTATGAGAACGACGGCGTGACCTTCCCCCAGGACCACACGGGCGCAATCGAGGGCCAGCCCTCGTGCAGGCGGTGGACCTCGCGGGTCGTCTTCGACGTCCAGGACAAGTTCCGCGCCTACAACCAGTACACCGACACCCCCAGCGGGACCTACTGGTGCACAGCGAGGACGGAGAGGGGACCGAACGGGGAGTTCTCCCTCAGTGTCGGAGTGCCGTATGCCCAGGTGAAATGGTTCCGTGGCAGGGACACCGACATTCGGGAGAAGTCGTTCTGCCCCGACGAATCCTGCTGCCGGCGCCCGCCGTCGTCGTTGGCGAAGGAGTGGGCGGGCAACGCCTGGCCCAGCGCGCGGGCGCACTCGCACCTTCTCGCGGCCATGCCGCCGGGAGCCTTCCCAGGGGTGGACGAGACGGAGGTCTACTCGTTCCTCGCCGCTCATTCCGGATAGGAGTTTCTCCTCAGGCCTCCGCCTCCTGAATCCTCGCCATTCTCCAGACGCTTGCCCTCCCGGCGGCGGCGGCCACCCCGATCGCGAAGGCAATGGGCAGGTTCTGGGCCGTCCCGGCGAGGGTGACGAGGGCGATCCCGGCGAATCCGGCCCCCGTGAAGACCCCGAAGAATGCCAGCACGTGCTGCCACTGGTTCGGTACCCGGCGCAGCGCGAGGCTGAGGACCACCCCGAGCGGAAAACCGGTGACGAGCCCGATCGGCAACCCGTAGACGAGTGCCAGGGCGAAAGTGCGGAAAAAATCGCTCCCCGAGAGGGCCCAGCTCAGTCCCATGGCGACGGCGAGGAGGACAGCGCCGACGGCGAACCCGGCCAGGAGAGCACCGAATCCGAGGATCACGCGGGGTCCCGGCCGGCGCTGCTCCGGGATCCCGGTCTCATCCACTGCCGCACACCGGAGTTGCGCCCATGATGCTCCTTCGAACCGAGTCAACTCATCGTAGTGCGGAGTTCTCCCGCCTGCCGGGAACAGGGGTGGCGGTTGACGGAACGAAAGAACCCCCGGCGGTTTCCCGTCGGGGGTTCTTCTTCGAAGCACTGGAAGCAGGATCGGCTGCTACCTGAACAGATCGGAGGCGACACCCATGATGATGCGGTCTCCCGGAGTGGACTTCCTCAGGTAATCCTCCACGGCCCAGTCGTCGAGCGCGATGCACCCCGCTGTCGGCACCTTGTTCTGGTGCAGGAAGATCGCGAAGCCTGCGTCCTGCACGATCGGCGAATCCGGCGGGCGGTTGTAGTTGAGCACAGCGCCCTGCCGGTAGTCGTGCGTGGGGCGGGTGGCGAAATACCACATGTCCTCGTCGTAACCCACCCAGGTGGAGGACTCGAAGTACTTGTTGTAGGTGTCCGTCCAGGGGTTGCCACCCCAGCGCGAGCGCGGGTTGAGCGTCCGGTACGGCAGCGCCGTCCCGGGATTGCCCAGTCCGAAGGCCTCTGTCACCGAGTATGAGCCGGTGGGGGAGAAGTTGAAGCGCGTGGGCCCGGACGGGACGCCCGGTCCCTTGAATCCGCTGGCTCCCACCGTGGCGTCGGTCTTCCAGTCGGTGACATAGGTGCCTGCCACCTTCTGGCAGTACACCGCGCTGGCGGAACTCTGGCCGTAGCCACCGGCAATCGTGAGGAGGACCCGCTTCGCCCCGCCCGTGGAATAGACGGAGCGCCCGTCGTTCAGGGTGGTGCACTCGGTGTGCCGGTGGTCCCTGTTGCCGGCCGCGTTCCAGGTGATGTAACCGCCCTGGAACGGCTGGACACACTCGCCGCCCTCGCAGCGCTCCGGCGTCTGGGGGTAGCCGAGGTAGCTCTGGTGCATGGCCATCGACTCGTATTTGGCCTTCACGCCGCCGCGGACGGGTTGGGATCCGGTGGCAGGCGACCAGAAGATCAGGCCGCCCTGGAACCACTGGTAGCAACCACCGTTCCGCTGACCGCACACTTCAGCTGTCAGCGGGTAGCCCAGGTAGCTGTTGTGGGCGCCCAGTCCTTCGTAGCGGCCCTTGATGTCACCGTTCACCGACTGTCCGCCTGTTGCCGGTGACCAATAGACCGAACCTCCCTGGAACTTCTGGATGCAACCTCCATCCCGCTGGCCGCACACCTCGTTCTCCAGGGGGTAACCGAGCACGCCGTCGTGGGCGCCGCGGGCTGCCCAAGCATCCCGCATGCCGCCGCGGACGATCTGGGCGCCCGTGGCCGGCGACCAGGAGATGACCCCGCGCTGGTAGGTCTGCTGGCAGCCTGACGACCGCAGTCCGCACGTTTCACGAGAGGTGGGATAACCGAGCCAGCCGGCTTCCGCTCCGGTCCGGGCGTAGGCGCCGCCAATGGCACCCGGAGCCCACACGCCGTGAGCACCCGACGACGCCGACCACACGATCCGAAGTCCGCCGAATTCCTGGACGCAGCCGTTGTTCGCTTTGCCGCAGACCTCAGCAGTCGACGGGTAGCCGACGCCCGCGTAGCCGCCGTACACGCCGTACAGGGCGCCGCCGATTGCTCCCCGCGTCCATACCTGCCGGTGCCCGCCCGTCGTGCTCCAGGTGAGGTCGATGCCGCTCGAGAAACGCTGCGAGCAGCCCGCTGCCGTGCACTGCTCGTCAGTGATGGGGTACCCGAAGGCGCCCAGGGCGCCTGTGGCTGCCCAGCGCGGCCCGGTGTTGCCCGAGGTGAACAGGACTGCGTGTGCCCCCGTCGAAGGGGTGTAGTGGATCTCCCCGCCGACGAACGTCTCCACGCACCGGCCCGAAGCATCACAGGACTCGTTCGACGTCGGCTCGCCCAGCGGGCCCGCGGCTCCTCCGAGCTCCTTCCACTTGGCGGCAATGCCGCCGATGGGAGTGAATGCTGCGGCAGCAGCGGCACCGGTTTCGGGTGCGGACGTTTCGACTGCGGATGTCTCTTCCGGAGCGGGAGCCGGATCCGGAGCCGGAGCCGTCTCCTGTGTGTCGGGAGCAGCAGGAGTAACCCCTGCCGATGGGACGTCAGCCGGTGCAGCCTCCGTTGGAGCGGGGGACTCGTTCACCTGCACGTCGGGGATCTGCGATTCAGGGGCAGGTGCCCCAGTGGTCGGCGGAGCCGTGGTCGGCGGAGCCGTCGTCGTGGCTGGGACTGGAGTTGTGGTTACCGGTGCAGGTGCGGGAGCGGTTGCCGGAGCCGCCGGTTCCGTGACCGGAGGGGAAGTGGTTGGCGCAGCAACCGCGCCGGGGGCAAGTCCTGAAAGAAGGAGCGCGGCCAACGAAATCGCGGCCAGCGTGCGCCCCGGAAGGAAGGATGGATGGTTCACCGTGAGACAACCGCCTGACATGTAGATGATGCTGGGGCGCCATCGGCGAAGGCGTCCGCGCGGACTTCAGCCGTGCCGCCGGCTGGTACTTCCTGTTGGATGGTCGCGTGTCCGGCCACGCTGCTGGTGCTGCCGACTGCCACTGCAACTGAGAAGGTTGCCGCGGTATCCCCGGTGTTCGTCAGTGTTCCTGAGAATGACCAGACTCCCGCCGCATCCGCAGTGCACACCACATTGCTCAGGGCCTCATTGGCGCTGGCATTGGGGTCTGCAGGAACTGACTCCCTGCTGATTTCCAGGGTGGCCTCGACGCTTGGTCCCGGATCGGGCGGCACCGTTGCAGGGACATCCGTTCCTGTTGGTGCGGGCACCAACGTCTCCGGTCCTGGGTCCTGGGATTCCGGCGCTGTGCTTGCTCCACCGGAAACAACCGTCTCCGCTCCTGATACTGCTGGTGTGTCCGGCGCATCGGCAGGTGGTGACGTGCAGGCGGACAGGGCAATGACGCCCACTGCCGCCCAAAAAAAGAGCGGTCTGAGACTCCGCATTTTTCCCCTATTTTTCTGCTTATGAGCATCCCGCTCGGGAATTAGGGCTGTTGACCGGGAAGATTGTACAGACGGACAGTATCAGCGATTTCCGCACTTCCGAACAGTTCTTCGATAACGGTTCCACATACTTCATTGGTTCCTGAGGTTTATGCCCGCATAGTAACGGCCCAGTACCTCGGCTTTCAGATTGTCGAACGATCCATTCTCGATGGCTGCGCGGGCGTCGTCGACCATGCGGACCACAAATCTCTCATTGTGGATCGATAGGAGGGTGGCGGACACCATCTCCTTCGCCTTGAACAAATGGTGGATGTAGGCACGCGAGTAGTTCCCGCAGGTGTAGCAATCGCACTCGTCCATCAGTGGACCGAAGTCCCTTTTGAACCGTGCGTTCGAGAGATTCCACCGGCCGTCGGGCGTATAGAACGCAGAGTTGCGGGCCACACGGGTGGGTGAGACGCAGTCGAAGGTATCGGCGCCGTTCTCGATTCCCGTGAAGAGATCGTCGGGTTCCGAAATACCGAGGAGATGCCGGGGCTTGTTCTCGGGCAATTCCTCGCTGCACCACCCGAGAATTGTTCCGAGGTTTTCCTTTTCGAGCGCTCCGCCAATTCCGAAACCGTCAAAGTCGAGAGCGCCGAGGTCGCGGGAGGCTTTCCGCCGCAGATCCTCGTACTGCGCGCCCTGGATAACCCCAAACAATGCCTGGTACGGCTTGTTGCTGCGCTCCCTCGAGAGCCGCTCGTGCTCCGTGATGCAACGAAGCGCCCATAACCGTGTCCGCTCGAGGGATTCCTCCTGATAGGCGCGTGAATTCATGAGCGTGGTGAGCTCGTCGAAAGCGAACATGATGTCCGCACCGAGTTGGTGCTGCACCTGCATGGAGATTTCGGGGGTGAACCGGTGGCGGTCGCCGTTGAGGTGGGACTTGAACCAGACGCCGTCGTCGTCGATGTGCGCAAGGCGTTCCTTGCCCACCGCCACCCGGTCATCGGCTCCGGCGGTTCCGGAATCGACCGGGACGTCCATGGTGATGACTTTCTTGAAACCGGAACCGAGGCTCATCACCTGGAACCCGCCCGAATCGGTGAAGGTGGGTCCTTGCCAATTCATGAATGCTCCCAGACCGCCGGCTGCGTCAAGCACGTCGGGTCCGGGCTGGAGATAAAGGTGATAGGCGTTCGCCAGGAGCGCCTGCGCCCCGAGATCCGACATCGACTCGGGCAGCACGGCCTTGACGGTCGCCTTGGTGCCGACCGCGATGAATGCCGGCGTTCGGATGGTCCCGTGCGGCGTCGTGATGGTGCCTGTGCGCCCATGCCGCGGGCCGGTGGCATCGGAGGGGGCCGCGCGTTCCTCGAGCCGGGTGCCGACGGTGAAAGAAAAGGATGACTGCTGGGACTGTGGATACACCAACCCATATTGCCAGAACCGGGACGCACGGACGTCCCGCCGGTACCGGTGCGGTCAGCGGTCAGCGGTCAGCCGTCAGGGAACAGGGAAGGGAAAGGCAGGGAAGGGGAGCTAGGGCGATTCGAGTGCCTTGTTCAGACCCGAGAGTGCGGCCAACTCGGATTCGATGCGCCGCTCCAGCACGCCGCGGGTCAGCGTCTCGGAACCCCCGTGAGCCCGCAGGTGAAGGAGGACCCCCAGACGCAGGACGCGCCAATCCTTCTCGGCCGACTTGTTGCCGGACACGGTGGCACGGACGATCTCCGGGTCGTACACGTTCGGATCATTGAGTTGGCGTTGGCGGACGGTTGCCGCGAGCTTCGCGCGCAAGGGATCGGTTTCGGCGTCATCGGCGGAGCGCAGGGCTGCCGAGTATGCCGACGACCGGGCGTCGTCGTGCCGTGAAAGGTAGGCGGCCATGGCCAGGGCGCCCTCGATCCACTTCCAGCGGCCGAAGTTCCCGTCAAAGGGCAGCACGGTGAGGAGGTCGGCGACAGTAAGAGCGTTTCCGGTGTCAGCGTGGTCCACGAGGAGGGTGACAGCGAGGTGGTGCAGGTCCTGCAGGTTGCTGCCCGACTTCAGGTTGATCCCGCGGAGCAGCCTGCTCGAGGTCTCCTGCACCACGGTGCTCGCCGGGTAGGCCTCGGCAAGCTGCGCCACCACTGCCTCGGGTGAGCCGTGGTCCGCGGCGACGGCTGAAACCCCTGCGGCACCCGTGGCCTCCACATACACGATCGAGCCGGTGGCCATGGTGACGGTGTCCCCGTTGGAGAGCTCGGCGACAATAAGTGCCGGCGCGCCGAAGTCATCGTTACGGGTCGAAGTGTCCTTCACCTCGACTGCCGCACCGCCGCCCGGCAGAACCAGCGATTCGCCCGCCCGGACTGCCTCAGCGGGCACCGGCCGGAGATCCTGGTTCTTGTCCACCTGGTTTTCTTTCACCTCGGCTCCGTCCTCCCGACTGCGATGCTGTATCCGCCCACGAACCGGGGCCTCCTAACACGATAGGGTAAGGCGCTCAACGGCCCCAGCCCGCATGCGCGAGTGCCTGGCGCAGGAGGTCCGCCCTGCCGCCGGAAAATTCCTCCTGGATCGACGGGCTGAGGGCCTCCGAGGGCGTGAGCCAGGACAGCTCGAGGGCATCCTGCCGGGGATCGCACTGGCCCGCAACGGGAATGAGGTAGGCCAGTGCGACCGCGTGCTGGCGGTCATCGGTCAGCCCGGTTTCCGACGGCGATGGGAAGTACTCGGCGATCGTGAAAGGAACGGGCGACGGCGGCAGCTGTGGAAGCGCGAACGGCCCCAGGTCCTTCTCCAGATGGCGCAGGAGGGCGGCGCGGATGGTTTCCCGATACATCACGCGGCCGGACACGAAGGTGCGCACCATCTCGCCCCGCTCATTGGCCTGCAGCAGCAGCCCCACCTCATTGACATACCCGAGGGAATCGCACCGCACGGGGATCGCCTCGACATAGACCATCGGCAGGCGGCGGCGGGCCTCGTAAAGATCGTCTTCGGAGAGCCAGCCCGGATTGGGGTCGGGGGTGCGAACGTTCATACCTTCAGTTTTATAGCAGACCATGCGGGCGACGGGGGCGGCGCGCTGTTCTTCGGCCGCTGGCTGAATCGCAGCGGAGCCCTTGTATCAGTACGGAACGCCGAATTGTGCTGTTCCGTCAGTCGTGCGGCGGGGCCCCTACCGCCTTTCGTCGATGACGAGCGGGGCGTGGCCCGGAATCGGGATCCTCAGCGATCGGCCCTGGTTCCGTTCGGAAACCGAATATCCGATGCCTGCGGCCTTCAAGCTTCCGGTGAGTCCACGCACGTCGCTGTCGTACTCGAAGCCCAGCGTCACCGACGTTTCCGCAGCAGGATGCACGGCGATGAGCCCGCCGTTCTTCGCCGTGAAATCCTGCCTGGTGCCGTCCGGTGAGGCGGGGCGAGGCCGTGCTCCGATTCCGAGGAGCACCTTGGCCGCAGCCTCCGAATCCGCTGTGTGCCAAAGCGCCACGACGCTCAGCGGACCACCGGGGGACGGCGTGGTGCGGGGACCGGGAACGGCGAGGAAAGGAGCGCCATCCGGGGCTGAAACGAGGGCTGCACGGCCGAGACCTTGCCCGACGACGTCCACCGCTGTGCCCTCCTGCCGTGTCCGCCGCGCGAACTCATCGAGATCACCGGTCGAATCTCCCACCTCGAACCCCAGTTCGACGGAGTTCACCCCAGCACTTCCTGGTTGCGGAGAGTGCAGCACGATCCGGCCACTGCCGGCGTCGTACACCCTGCAATCGCCGGCTTCGGTGGCGACGCGGAGCCCCAGCGCCGAAAGCAGGTGACCGTAGCGGATGGGGTTCGAGGTGGACACGATCGGTCGGACGCGGAGCATCGGCATTCCTTCGGGTTGGTGCGGAGAACCAGACTGGTTCTTACGGATTCGGTGGCCTACCGTGGCTCCATGAAAACCGATGTTCCCGAGCTGCTGCTGCAGGACGCGGCCGAATGGCGGAACTGGCTCGACCAGCACCACGGCACGTCCGCCGGAGCCTGGCTCGTTCTCTCCAGGAAGGGCGGCTCGTCGACCACGCTGACGTACGCGCAGGCGCTCGACGAGGCCCTGTGCTACGGGTGGATCGATGGCCAGAAGCGCAGCAGGGACACGATGAGCTTCGGGCAACGCTTCACCCCGCGGAGGGCTGGGAGTATCTGGTCGGTTCGCAACCGCGAGCATGTGGAGCGGCTGGAGGATGAGGGGCGCATGCAGCCCGCCGGCCGGGCGGCGATCCAGGCCGCGCTGGACGACGGCCGCTGGGAGCGGGCCTACGCCGGCTCCGCCACGGCCGAGGTGCCGGCGGACCTCCTTGCCGCCGTCGCCGCCAGTCCGGACGCGCAGGCGATGTTGAACGTGCTTTCCGCACAGAACAGGTATGCCCTGGTGTTCCGGCTGGGCCAGCTGAAGACCGAGGCCGCACGGACGCGGAACATTGCCGCGTTCACCAGCATGCTGGAGCGTGGGGAGACGCTGTATCCGCAGCGCCGCAGGCCTAACGCGAAGGATTAGCGACGCCGGGGAAAGCAACGCCTTCCCCCACGACGCTGAGTCTCAACCGGGTGCCGATCCGCGCCATCGCCGCGTTCCAGTGCCGGATGGTGATGATCTCCCCTCCGGTTCCGGCGGCACCGGTAGTTCCGGCAGTGCCGGTGCCCTCGAGCCGGATGGTCACCGTCACCTCCGGGCCGAAGAAGTCGGTCTCAAGGACGGTTCCGGCGATACTGCCGTCTTCGGTGATGCGGATCTGCTCGGGGCGAAGCATCAGTTGCACGGTGCCCTGGCAGGTGGGCCGACGCACGGGGATCGCGCCGAGCGCGCAGTAGGCGAGGGAACCCTGAAGATCGGCCTCGAGGATGACTGCGTCGCCGAGGAATTCAGCGGTCTGCCGGTCAACCGGCCGCGTATAGACGACGAAGGGATTCCCGACCTGCGCCAGGACTCCTCCCCGCAGCACTGCAACCTGGTCGGAGAAGGACAACGCCTCCGACTGGTCGTGGGTCACCAGGATGGTGGTGACTCCCGTTTCTGCGAGCGTTGCTGCCACGGCCTTGCGGGTGGCCACGCGAAGGCCGGTGTCCAGCGCCGAGAACGGCTCGTCGAGCAGCATGAGTGACGGACCGCGGGCGAGTGCCCTGGCCAGGGCAACCCGCTGCTGCTGGCCTCCGGAGAGCTCATCCGGTCGGCGGTCGGCGTAGGCGGCGGCGAGGGACACCATCCCCAGCAGCTCACCCACCCGTGCCCGGGCGGATCGACGTGGGTAAGCCCGGCGGTCAAGGCCGAAAGCGACGTTCTCCCCAACGGACAGATGGGGGAACAGTGCGCCGTCCTGGGCCACGTAGCCGATGTTGCGCCGATGGGCAGGTACGAGCACGCCTGGACCGGCGACGACGTTCCCCTGCAGCGAGACGGTTCCCGAGTCCGGGGAATCGAAGCCCGCGATGATCCTCAGGAGGGTTGTCTTCCCTGAGCCGGACGGCCCGACGATAGCCGTGGTGATGCCGGCCTGCACCGAGAGCGTGAGCCCCTTCAGGACTTCCACACCTCCGAAGGACCGGGTCAGTCCAACGAGGTCGAGATGGTTCACGGCCGGGCCTGCAGGGTGCGTCGTCATGGGAATCCTCCGGAAGCTACTGGCCGACGGCTTTTCGCGATTGCCGGTACAGGAGGTACGTCATGGGCAGGGACAAGAGAATCAGCAGCAGCGCGTAGGGCGCGGCCCCGGCATAGTCTATTTCAGAACTCAGCGACCAGAAGCGCGTGGCGAGGGTGGACACGCCCGACGGCGCCAGCACGAGGGTTGCAGTGAGCTCGTTCGAGATGCCAAGGAAAACCAGGGCGGCACCGCCCGCTGCTGCCGGGGCGCTCAGGCGGAGCGTCACCCGAAGGAAGGAGGCAAGGGGTGGCTTGCCGAGTGCCCTCGCTGCCTCTTCGAGTTCCCGGGGCGCCTGGGCAATGCCTGCGCGAAGGCTGACGAGCGCGCGAGGCAGAAAAAGCAGGGCGTAGGCGGTGATGACCACGGGGGCCGTCTGGTAGAAGGGATACGCGATGTTGATGGTCACCGTCACGAAGGCGAGCGCCACCACGATCCCGGGCATCGAGCTCGTGATGTAGTTGCTGCTTTCCAGCAGCCGAGTGAGCCTTCCGTTGTGGCGGACGGCAAGCCAGGCGATGGGAAATGCGGCCACCACGGTGACAGCGGCACCGATGAGGCCGTAGCTCAGCGTCTGGAGGAGGGCCGTCGACAGCTCAGCTGCTTCCCACACCTCCCTGCCGCCGGCGACGAGCCAGCGCGTCACGTTCCAGAGCGGCACTCCGAGCGCGAGGCCGATCAGGGCCAGGACGGCGGTCAGCCCCACCGGCGCCCAGCTTCCCAGGGGGTGGATTCGCGGCGAGGACGCAACACCGGAGCCGAGCCGGGCATAGCGGGCCCGGCCCCGTGTCGAGGTTTCGGCCAGCAGGAGCAGCAGGCAGAGAAAGACGAGCACACTGGCAAGCATGTTCGCCGCCGCGCTGTTGAAGGTGGACTGGAACTGCTGCAGGATCGCCGTCGTGAAGGTGTCGAAACGGATCATGGAGAACGCGCCGAATTCAGCGAGCAGATGGAGGCCCACCAGGAGCGCTCCTCCGCCGATGGCGAGGCGGAGCTGCGGAAGCACCACGCGGAAAAAGGTCCGCCAGCGACCGAGGCCCAGGGACGCAGCCGATTGCTCAAGGCTGGGATCGAGGCGCCGGAGCATCGCTGCCGCGGGAATGTAGACCAGCGGGTAATAGCTCAGAACTGAGATCAGGATGCCGCCCCGGATCCCGGAAAGGGAGGGTATGGTGCTGGCCCAGGCGTAACTGTTGACGAAGGCGGGTACGGCGAGGGGCGCCGCGAGGAGGAAGGACAGCGGGCGGGCAGCCGGAAGGTCGGTGCGCTCCACCAGCCAGGCGGCACCCACCCCGAGGATGACGCACAGGGGAATGGTGAGGATCAGCAGGGCGACAGTATTGAAGAGCAGCTCGCCGACACGGGGGCGGAAGATCAGTTCGGCTGCTGCCTCCCATCCCGTTGCGATGGTCATCGAGACGACGAAGCCGAGGGGCACCAGGGTGCCGAGGGTGACGAGCACGACTGCCCCCACGACGCCGACAGGCGGGCGGGAACCGGAGTTCCCGCCCGCCGTCGTACGGAGCTTCAGTGCCCTGGTCACGGGCTGTATTGTGCTTCCGGCCTAGAGGAGCCCGGCCGATGTCATCAGTTCTACGACTTTCTCACCGTTCAGGTCGGCTGGATCGATTGCCGGCGCTTCCAGTTCCTCGAGCGGTACAAGACCTTCACGTGGCGTCACGTCGGCGCTCACGGGGTATTCGTAGTCACTGCCCGAGCCCAGGGTCTCCTGGCCCTCCTTGCTGGTGATGAATTCAAGGAAGGCGTTCGCAGCCGCCTGGTTGTCGGAGGATTCGAGCACCCCTGCTCCCGAGATGGAGACGAATGCGCCCGCGTCCTCACCCTTGAAGTAGTAGGGCGACACGTTGTTGCTGTTCTCGCCGGTGCCGGCCTGATCGGCGGTGTAGTAGTAGTGGTAGATCACCGCAGCATCCACCTCGCCGGAGTTCACGGCCTTCATGGCGGCACCGTTCTTGGGGTAGATCTTCGCGCCGTCCTTCATTGCGCTGAGCCATGCTGCAGTGGCTTCCTCGCCCTCGACGTCGAGCATCGCCGAGACGATCGCCTGGAAGTCGGCACCCCCTGCCGCGGCGCCCCACCTGCCCGACCACTCCGGGTCTGCCAGGTCCATGATCGACTCTGGAAGTTCCGCCTCGGGCACCTTCTCCGGGTTGTACACGAAGAGCGTGGACCGTGCGGCGACGCCGGCCCACTTGTTGGTCGAGGGGCGGTATTCCTCGGGAACGTTCTGCTGCGTCTCCTCCGTCAGGTCGGAAAAGAGGCCGGCGTTCTCCACCTGGGTCATCGCCGGGGAGTTCTCCGTGATGAACACGTCGGCGGGCGAGCGTTCGCCCTCCTGGAGGATCTGGTTGCTCATCTCGGTGTCGCTGCCCTGGCGGAGTGTCACCTCGACACCGGTCTGCTCGGTGAACTCGTCGACCCACGCCTGGGTCATCGATTCGTGCTGGGCGTTGTACACAGTGATCTCGCCGCTGATCTCGGCCGCTTCCGCTGACGCGGGGCCGGTTGACGGAGCGGTCTCGGCGGCAGGCTCGGAGGTGTTCGCGCCGCAGGCAGTGACAGTAAGGAGGACGGCTGCGGCCAGCGCGGCGGAGCGGGCCGTGGATCGAAGCTTCATGGGGGGCCTTTCAAACGACATTGCCGGGCAGGTGGGGCCTGACGGCGGAACGGGTGCTGGTGCCCGGGGACGGGGCGCCAAGTAAGCCTTGCCTAAGTAGTTCTCGGCAATACGGAAAGTGTCGCACGTCCCTGGAAATTAGTCACATTCCTGTGTCGTTATTATTCGCGGTTCCCGCAGGGCCCGCCGTTTGGACCCGTGCGGCGGCCTCGAAGACCATCCAGGCCTGGAGCTGGGTCGAGAGGCTGACGGGCTTGGAACCCTGTCCATTGCTCCCTGGCGGGAACACCAGGGAATCCGGGACGCTCCCGGGAGAGCGCCGTGTCCAGAGTGCATCGGCTGTTGCGTGGAGGAGTCCGACGGCGGTCCGGGCGGCGTCCTCGGGCAAGCCCGGGGTGCGTGCGGCCAGTGCGAGATAGCGTGCCAGAATGCCGGTGAAAAGTCCGGAATCGCCGCCGGAATCGACCTTCAACACTCCCTCGGCATTCGCCAGCTCGGAAGCGATGGCGCCGACCAGGTGTGCGGCTTCAGCAAGTGACTCCGGGCCGACCTGGGTCACGAGCGCGCCGAGGACCGTTCCCTGGTTGTAGGTGTGGATAGTGCGGACCACCTCGTTGTGACTCGGTTCGGGGCCTGTCCCCAGTCGGACGCCGTCGAAATACAGCCCCGTGTCGCCGTCCCGGAGGTTCTCCCTCAACCAGGTCATCAGATCGGCGGACCGCGCCGGTTCGCCGGAACGCGCGAAGTACAGCGCGGCGGGCGCCGTCGTTGCCGTGTTCTTGTAGTCCCGTGTCGTATTCCAGAAGACCCCGCCGCCGAGTTCGGCGGTGTGCGCCGAGCGAAGCGCGTCTTCGAGGGTTGCGACACCGGTGCCACGCCGTCGTCGTCCGGCTGATGCGGATGCTGCCGCGAGACGCTGGAGCGCGAGGGCGAGCCAGGCCATGTCGTCGTAGTAGGAGTTGGTCCAGCGGAGGCCGTTCCGGACCCAGATCCCGCGCGCGAGGCGAGACGCGCGCCGCAGGGCTCCGGCGGCCTCGCCTGGGTCGCTTTCCGCCAGGCGTTCGTACTGATCGATCAGGCAGTCCAGATAGTGTGCCTGCCACCAGTAATGCCAGTGGCCCCGCAGGCCGACGGGGTGTGGGAAGGCAACCGCTGCGAGCCGCGTTCCCGGCAGTCCCAGGGAACGCCCGCCGAAGATCGCCTCCACGCTTGCGGCGGCCATGTGCGCCCTCGATGCGGGATCGGGTGGGGCAGTAGGCGCAGTGAGCATAAAACCACCCTAGCGAACGGCAACCAGGGCCTCGCTGAGCAGATTGCTCAGCCGGGCCGTCGCCGGATGCGCTATGCCGTACGTCACAGTACTCTGGCCTTGGCATCCGGAATTCCCGGAGCACCCGAAACATTCGCGAAAAGGACGGGCTCCCATGGATATCGCAGGCTCAGTGGCACTGGTGACCGGAGGCGCTTCGGGTCTTGGGCGTGCGACGGCGGAGAGACTGCTGGACGATGGCGCCTCCGTGGTCCTGGTGGACCTGCCGCAGTCCGAGGGCGCCGACCTCGCGGCACAGCTCGGCGCGAAGGCCCGTTTCGTCGGGGCCGATGTAACTGATGAAGCTCAGGTCCAGGCTGCGGTCCGTGCCGCGGGTGAGCTCGGGCCGCTGCGGGTATTGGTGAATTGTGCCGGGATCGCCACTCCGGGCAAGATCCTCGGGCGCGACGGCGTCCTGCCACTCGCCGATTTCGCACGCGTACTCAACGTCAACCTGATCGGAACCTTCAACGTCCTCCGCCTCGCCGGCGAGGCCATGGCCGCGGTCGAACCCGTGCGGTCCGCCGGTGGTTCCGATGAGCGCGGCGTCATCATCAACACGGCTTCCGTAGCGGCCTTCGACGGGCAGGTCGGCCAGCCCGCCTACGCGGCATCGAAGGGTGGCGTCGCCGCGATGACGCTGCCGATTGCACGGGAGCTTGCGAGGTACCTGATCCGGGTGGTGACCATTGCTCCGGGCATCTTCGAAACCCCCATGATGGCGGGGCTGCCCCAGGAGGCGCAGGATTCCCTCGGCCGGCAGGTGCCCCATCCTTCACGCCTCGGGAAGCCGGCGGAGTACGCGGCGCTGGTTGCGCACATCGTCCAGAACCAGATGCTCAACGGCGAGACCATCCGCCTCGACGGCGCCATTCGCATGGCGCCGAAATGATGGACCAGCTTCCCTCAGCGGATTTCCTGGGTTTTGAATCGCTCCTCAGCAACGCCGAACGCGAAAAGCTGCAGGATGTCCGTGACTTCCTCGCCAAGGAGGTCACGCCGCGGGCCGTCGAATGGTGGAACCGGGCCGAGTTCCCGCACGACATGCTCCCGAAGCTCGCCCTGCTGAACCTCAGCACCCCGGTCCAGCAGGGCTACAGCCACCTCTTCAGCGGCATGGTGATCGCGGAGATGACGCGGGCAGACACCTCGCTTGCCACCTTCTTCATGGTCCATCACGATCTCTTCGTCGAGGCCCTCCACGAGTTCGGCTCCGAGAACCAGAAGGCCCGCCTCCTGCAGGACGCGATGGACCTCCGCATCACCGGCGCCTTCGCCCTCACGGAACCGCAGCACGGGTCCGACATCGCCGGTGGCATGGCTACCACCGCCACCCGGAGGGGAGACGAGTGGATCATCAACGGGGCCAAGCGCTGGATCGGCAACGGCACCTTCTGCGACTACATGCTCCTGTGGGCGCGGGACACCGAGACGCAGTGCATCCGGGGGTTCATCCTCGACGCCACCCTTCCCGGGGTGACACGCACGAGCATCGACAACAAGATCGCGCTGCGGACGGTCCAGAATGCCGACATCACGCTCGAGAACGTGCGGGTCACCGAGGCCGACAGGTTCGCCGGGATCTCAAGTTTCTCCGACACCCGGCACCTGCTGCGGGGCTCCCGTATCCTCGTGGGCTGGCAAGCGGTCGGACAACAACTCGCAGCGTTCGACATTGCCCGCCGGTACGCGGTGGAACGCCATCAGTTCGGGCGTCCCATCGCGGGTTTCCAGTTGGTGCAGGACCAGATGGTCACCATGATCGGCAACACCACGGCCAGCCTGGCCATGATGGCGCGGATCGCCCAACTGCAGGAGGACCAGCGGTTGGGGACTGCCGAGGTGCCGCTTTCCGGGGCCGACATGCCGCAGGCCGCGCTCGCGAAGTCCTACACCACGGCACGCATGCGTGAGACGGTGGCGCTGGGCCGCAACATCCTCGGGGGCAACGGCATTGTGACCGACTACGGCATGGCGAAGGTCTTTGCGGACGCCGAGGCCGTCTACACCTACGAGGGCTCCTACGAAATCAACTCACTGATCGTAGGCCGGGCCATCACCGGAGTTTCAGCCATCGCCTGAGCCCGATACCTTAGTCCGATCTCCTACCTGCCGGTCGAGCTGCTCCACCGGCTCTCCGCGCAGTCCGACGACGGCGGGAACGCTGTCGCCTCGTCCGGCGTACAGTTGCAGCGCCCTGCTGACCATCAATGGCGTGGCCGAGGGAATGCGCGATACCGGCTGAGGGTTACACCCGTCGGTTCCACAAGCGCTACAGCGAAGGAAAATACTTATGAAAGCCGTCTTCTACACTGCCTATGGTGACCCCGATGTACTGCAGTACGGCGAGCAGCCCGAGCCCCGTTTGGGGCCGGATTCTGTGCTCGTCGACGTCCGGGCTTCTTCGGTAAATCCTGTCGATTGGAAGATCACCGCGGGGTACCTCGACGCCGCACTTCCCACCTACTTTCCTGTGATTCCGGGGTGGGACCTCGCCGGCGTCGTCGTCCAGCCCGGACCTGCCGCGCCTGAGTTCGCGGCCGGTGACGAAGTGATCGGCTATGCGCGGATGGACACCGTTGGACTCGGGACCTTCGCCGAGCGTGTGGCGGCCCCTGTCCGCTCGCTCGCACGTAAACCCCGCAACACCACGTGGGCCGAGGCCGCAACGATGCCGCTTGCCGGACTGACGGCGTATCAGAGCCTTGCGGCGCTGGAGGTGGGGGAGGGCGATGTCGTCCTCATCCACAACGGAGCCGGGGGCGTCGGCACCTATGCCATCCAGATCGCCCGCGCCCGGGGCGCCCGGGTGCTGGCTACCACCTCCGAGAAGAACTTCGACTTCCTCCGCTCCCTCGGTGCAGAACCGGTGGCGTACGGCGAGGGCGTCGAGGATCGGGTGCGCACGACGGCGCCCGACGGCGTCACCGCGATTCTCGACTTCGTGGGGGGAGACGATTGGAGCGCGACGCTGGAGAACCTCCGGACGCCGGGCCGGGTGGCGTCAGTGGTGGATCAGTCCGTCACCGGACACGGCGGCCGCTACATCTTCGTGCGGCCGGACGCTGCGGACCTCTCCGCACTCACGGAACTGGTCGAAGCCGGCAAGGTCCGGCCGATCGTGGCGGAGACCTTTCCGTTGGACCGCGCGGCCGATGCCTTCCGCAGCAGTATCGACGGTCCCCGGGGAAAGATCGCCATCGTGATGGGATCGGGCGAGGGGTCCGGGAAGTCTGTCGCGGCCTGAGCAGGGCCTGAGCAGGGCCGGGGCTGACCGGTAGGCGGGGCCCGATGGCTCGGTGCCGCCTACCGGTCCGCGTCGTCGGGGTCCCCGGTTGCCAGGAGGTCGAGGGGTTCCCGCGTGGCGTCCTGCTGGGCGCGGGTCCAGCGCCGGTAGTTGTGGTCCACGGAATGCCGGCGCGAACCTGCCGAGACCAGGACCAGGAAGACGGCGAAGATCGCCGCGAACGCCACCAAGGGAGCGCTCGGTTCCCCCAGGAACCGCTCAACGGCTATCCACACCAGTCCCCAGCAGGCGGCGAATGCGACGGAGAGCCGGCCCCGGTCCGTCATGCACACTGTAATGGTCCCGAGGGCGACTGCCGCCAGGCCCACCAGTGCCCAGACCAGCCCGCCCCAGCCGAAGAGGTCACTCCGTTCGGCTGTAGCAACCGAAGCGATGTTGGCTGCTGCCGCCACGATGACCCACCCCAGGTACAGACCGAGAGGCACGTCCACGAGTGTGCCTTCCCACCGCGAGCGCGGCCGTGTGCGGTTCAGGATCCGCAAGGCATACAGGAGCACACCGAGGAGGAGCAGGATCACGCCCAGGCTGAGGGGGAGCATCGATGCCTGCACGCTCAGGATCCACGCGAGGTTGAGCAGCATCGAGGACGCCACCACCCAGCCGAGCCGTCGTTGCCGCTTGCTGGTTCGCTGGGAGGGAAGCCACTGGTAGAGCGTGTAGAGGATCAGCCCGGCGTAAATGGCGCTCCAGATGGCGAAAGCCCTGGCGGCGGGTGCCAGCAGGGTGGCATCCGGTGCCAGAACGCCTCCGGCGGCGTCGCTGATCGACGGACCACCGAAAGCGCCGACGCCGGCCGCGGATCCGAGGACGCAGGCGAGGGCCGCCAGGGTCACCACGACCGAACGGAACACGTCGCGATTCCAGGAGCGGACGTTCGTCGTCGTGGCGGATGCACCCCGGCGGACGAGGCGCCGCGACGTGCTCCCCGCGGTCCGGAGCATTCGCGAGGTCGCCACAGCGCGGGCGGTTGCGGCACGGGTTGCAGCGGCCCGTGCTGCCGCCGCCCGGGCGGTCGCCGTCGGGCTGGTTGCCTCCTCTGCCGGGGCGACACCGGGCATCTTGCCGCCCGCGTCATAGCGCACGTTCCCGCCCGCGTCATCACGCACGTTCCCGGCGCCGTCGTCCGCCCTGCCCGCAGGGATCGTCGCTCCGATGTCGGTGGGAGCCGCTGCACCGGGCTGCGCCGCCTTGAGCCGCTCCAGGACGCTGGGCCGGCCGGCGGAACCCTTTCCGGCCTCATCGGAAGGAACGGTTTCAGAAGTTGCAGGGGGTGCGCCCGCGGGCGGGGACGACGGCGTGTGCGGCGGCCTACGTCCCTGGTTCTGCGGGATGCTCATTGGTTCTTTTGACCTTCCGATGTTGTTTGACCGCGAGGACAGCAGCGGTCACCGCCCCCACCAGCGTACCGACCAGCATCCCGAGGAGGGCACTCATCCATAAAGGCAACCCCGTCGTCGCCCCGGTGACGTAGCCCAGACCCAGCAGCCAGCCGGCCCACAGCACGGCCCCGATGGCCGTGGCGACCAGAAAAGGCTTGAGGGATACCTCAGCGATCCCTGCAGCCGCGACGCTCGCAGTCCGCCCGCCGGGAAGGAACCGGACGGCGACCAGGCCGGCGTAGGTGGGCGACTTGCCGGCCTTTTCCACGGCGCTCCGCAACCCGCGGTGCACCGAACGTCCCCAGCGGAAACGATCCAGCCAGTGGGTGAGGCGACGACGGAAGAGCAGGAACAGTGCAAGGTCCCCCAGCCAGCTTCCGGCCATCGCAACAAGAACAGCTCCCGGCAGGAACAGGTCGCCGTGGGAGGCCATGGTGCCGGCCGCGATCACCATGAGTTCCGAGGGCACAAGCGGGAACACTACGTCCACGAAGATGACGGCGAACATGATGAGGAGGTAGAGGAGTGTTGGAATGTCGGCACCGGGCAGTTCCACGCTTCCAATGTACCGTCCGCGTACCGGCAGGGCCGAGACTTCAGGCGAAGCCGGAAAGCTGCAGGGACGACTCGAAATAGGACTCGGCGCCGCTCAAGGGATCAGTGAAGGCAATACTCTTCGCGAGAAGCTGGAGGGGTTTGTCGTAGCTGTCCGGTTGCTGGGGGTGAAGTACCGGATAGAACGGGTCATTCACTATTCCGAGGCCGAGGCCCGCCATGTGCAGCCGCAACTGGTGGGTCTTCCCTGTATGGGGCTGCAGCCGGTAACGTCCCGCCAGCCCCTGCGGAGTCGTGCGTTGTTCGAGCAGGCTGATGGTCGTTTCGGTGTTTGCCTCGCCCTCCACTTCCTGGGCCAGCAGGTAGGTGCGGGATTTGATGATCCTGCTGCGCACGGTCAGCGGTTCGTTCCCGAGGTTCAACTCCGGGCGCACCGGGGCAACCGCCTCGTATTCCTTGGTGATCCGCCGATTCTCGAAGAGCAGCTGGTAATTGCCCCGGGTTTCCGGGTTGACGGAGAACAGAAGGATGCCGGCCGTCATCCGGTCGAGCCGGTGCATGGGGATGAGGTCGGGAATTCCCAGCTGAACGCGCAGGCGCACGAGCGCGGACTCCGCAACGTACATGCCGCCCGGAGTGGTCGGCAGGAAATGCGGTTTGTCCACGACGAGGAGGTTCTCGTCCTGGTGGAGGATGGTGATTTCGACGGGAAGCCGCTGCTCGACGGGCAGTTCACGGTAGTACCAGACGAAGGTGTGGTCGGTCAGCGGCGTTTCACGCGTCAGGACGGTCCCGCCGAGTCCAACCACCTCCCCGCGGTCGAAGCGCTCGCCGATTCCCTGCGGATTCACGTGGTCGAAACGGTCGAGGATGTACTCGAGGGCCGTGTCCCAGGGTCCCTCGTCCGGCAGGCGTAGGCGGGTGGCATTGACCCCGTTTCGCACGGGCAGCGGGGATTTCATCACCCTGCAAGCCTACGGGCCTTCAGGCGTCAGCCGGCTCCGGCTGGCAGTGGGGACAGTAGTAGAGGTCGCGGAGTTCAAGGTCGTTGTCCCCGAGCTGTTCGAGGGTCACAGGTGTGCCGCAGCGCAGACAGCCGCGGTGGGAGCGACCGTAGACCCACAGGTTATTGCCCCTCAGCTGACCCGTGGTTGCCCTTGTGCTGCGGAGTTTGTTCGCCTCGAGCAGTTTCCTGGCAAGCTCCACCATCCGCGGCAGGTTGGGAACCATGGATACGGGCGTCAGCGGATGGACACCGGCCAGGAAACACAGTTCGCAACGGTACACGTTGCCGATGCCGGCGAGGTTCCGCTGGTCGAGCAGGGCGAGCCCGATGGGCCGGTCCGGTTGGGCGGAGAGGCGGCGCAACGCTTCCGCCGGATCCCAGTCGGGCCCCAGTAGGTCCGGGCCGAGATACCCGACGGCGTCCTCCTCCTCCGCGCGGGTGATCACGCGCAGGAAACCGAGTTCGAAACCCACGACCACCGACTCGCTGGTCTCCAGGATGCAGCGCGCCTTGAAAGCCGGCCGCCGCCATTTCTCCCCGCGCGCATAGACGTGCCAGAGGCCCTCCATCTTGAGGTGGGAATGGATGTCCCACCCATCGTCGCCGCCGCGGATGAGGAGATGCTTTCCGCGTGCCACCGCCTCCTGCACGGTGTCGCCCGTGAAATCGACCGTGGCGAATCGAGGAACCCGGATGTCGCAGCGCGTCAGTTCCCTGCCGGCAAGGGCCTTGTTGAGCTCGCGTGCCGCGCGCCAGACTGTGTCACCCTCAGGCACGGATCCTCAGCCCCCTCGGAGTCGTATAGAAACCTGCTTCAGCCAGGGCCCGGCCCACTTCGGTGTCAAGGATTTCCCCGCCGTTCACTTTCTCGAGCGCCATTTTTTCGGCAGCACCCCGCCGGATGATCGAGACGAGTGCCGCCGCTGCTGATTCGAGCGCTGCTGGGTCCTCGGTGAACGCCAGCAGGGTCTTCCCGCCGCGTTCGACGTACAGCGAGAGAGCTCCGTCCACCAGGACCACGAGGGCGCCCGCCTTTCGCCCGGCACGGTGCCCGCCATCCGCCGAGGGCCAGGGAAGTGCGGCGCCGTAGGGGTTGGCCGGGTCGGTAGCGGCCAGCGCAACGGCCTGCAATGGGGCACTGGGTGCTCCGAGGACGTCAGCCGGGGCGGCCGGCTGGTTGTCGGCACTGAAGGAACGCAACCGGTCCACCGTCGCAGGAACGGCGAACTGTGCCGCGCCGAGGTGCTCGATGAAGTAGCCCCGGCGGCATCGCCCCATCTCCTCGAGACGGGCGAGCACCTTGTACATCAGGCCGAAACCACCCGGGATGCCCTCGCTACCTACGGCGCCGCGCGTCACCACGCCGTACCGGTCGAGCAGCAGTTCAGCCGTCGCATGGGCGTGCAGTGTCGTTTCCCCTTCAAACGGCGGTAGTAGATTCCACCGGCCCGCAGCAAGCGGGGGCGTGGTGCGCTGGAAGCCGCGGCCGTCGGCCCCGGACTGGAGGCGCATCGAAGCGCCGGTGAGGGATTTCCCGGGAGCTCGGCCGAGCCGCCCCGGACGGGATGACCGGGCACGCGGCGGGGCCGGCCGCTGCTTGTGAGCCGTCTTTCCATTGGCCAGCAACGCACGCACGGGCGTGAAGGTGTCATTGCTGATCCGCCCCGCCCACACCAGGTCCCAGAGGGCTGTCACCACCTCGGGTTCCGAGGGCGCATCCTGGACGGGGAGGAGGTTCGCCAGCTGGCGCAGGAAGAAACCGCCGCCTCCCTCAAGGAGTTCGAGCAGCGAGGTGTGCAGTGCGGTGGGCTCGAAGGCGGGGTCGGGATGGAGCGTCAGCGGTGCGTTTTCTGCGAGATGCAATGCGATCCAGCCGTCATTGCCCGCGAGTGAACCGGCACCCGACCACACGACTTCGCCCGTCGCGGTGAGTTCGTCGAGCATTGCCGGCGAGTAGTTGGCCACTCGCTGCCCAAGCACGAGGGGTTCCCACGCCGAGGCGGGGATGGGCACCCCGGAGAGCTGGTCCACCACCGTGGCCACGCCGTCGAGCCCCCGCAGTCCTGAGCCGACGTGCTGCCAGGCGGGCAGGAACCGGCCGTATGCAGCAGGGTCCACCGGTTCGACGTCCTGCCGGAGCGCGGCAAGCGAACGGCGCCGGAGCCGCCGCAGCACCTCGGTGTCGCACCATTCGCTCGGCGCGGCCGGATGCACGGTGGTAGTCGTCCCCGGTTCGGGAGCGGGCACGGACTCGGCTGGGCGGAACTCGCCCTCCACTGTCCGTCCGTTCCCCGCCAGCCGTTGGAGTGCACCGGCGACGACGGCGACCCCCAGCCCCAGCCGGGAAGCCGCTTCAGCGGCCGTGAAGGGACCGTGGGTGCGGGCGTAACGCCCGACGAGGTCGCCCAGCGGATCGGCGACGGGCTCGATGAACGCGAGGGGTATGCCCATGGGCAGCGGCACGCCGAGGGCGTCGCGGAGACGTGCTGCGTCCTCGACCGCGGCAACCTGTTCCACCCCGGCGATGTTGACCACGAGGGCGCGGTTCACCCGGACCAGCGCGGCGACATGGCTGCTCACCGTTTCGGGGGATGCGCGCGGGTTGTTGGGAACAGGGGCATCGGAGAACGGATCACCGTCCTCTGCCACCGCGCCCGCAGGGGCGGGGACCGGTTCCTCGAGCCGCTCGGCAATTTCCTCATTAGTCAGCGGACCCAGCAGACGCAGCAGGTCGGCGACGCCCTCGAGTCCGCGTGCCAGCCGGTCCGGGTGAAGGCGCTGCAGTTCGCGCTCCGTTTCCGCGATGACGCCGGCGTCGAGCAGCTCGCGCAGCTCGGCGCGGCCCAGCAGCTCGTTGAGCAGCGTCGGGTCGAGTGAGAGCGCAGCGGCCCGGCGTTCGGCAAGCGGGGAGTCCCCCTCGTACAGGAAGGACGCCACGTACCCGAACAGCATCGAGCGGGCGAAGGGGGAGGGCTGCTGCGTGGTCACTTCCATCATCCGCAGTTCACGTCGCTCGAGGGCCGAGGCGAGCTCCTTCAGCGCCGGGAGGTCATAGACATCCTGCAGGCACTCGCGGACGGTCTCAAGGACGATCGGGAACGTCGGGTACTTCTTGGCGACGTCGAGCAGCTGCGCCGAGCGTTGGCGCTGCTGCCACAGCGGCGTCCGCTTGCTCGGATTCTGCCGTGGCAGAAGCAGCGCCCGCGCGGCGCACTCCCGGAAGCGCGACGCGAACAGTGCCGACCCGCCGACCTCCGCCGTCACGATGCCGTCGAGTTCCTCGGCGTCGAAAAGGAACAGGTCGGCTCCCGGGGGTTCGTCCTCCATGAGCGGCACCCGCAGCACGATGCCGTCGTCGGACGCCATGGCGGATCCGTCCATGCCGTAGCGCTGCTGGAGGCGCGCACCCACCGCCAGCGCCCACGGCGCATGGACCGGCATGCCGAAGGGACTATGCAGGACGACGCGCCAATCACCCAGCTCGTCGTGGAAACGCTCGACCACCAGGGTGCGGTCATTGGGCACCACCTCGGTGGCTTCCCGCTGCTCGGTGAGGTAGGTGATGAGGTTGCCGGAGGCCCAGTCGTCGAGCCCGATCCGGCTGCACCTCTCCCGGGCCTTTTCCGGAGTGGCCCCGGACATCTCACGGACGAAGGCGCCGAGCGCGCGCCCCAGTTCCACCGGCCGGCCCAGCGAATCGCCCTTCCAGAACGGAAGCTTGCCCGGTTGCCCGAAGGCCGGGGACACCAGCACGCGGTCGTGCGTGATCTCCTCGATGCGCCAGCTCGTTGCACCGAGCGCGAAGATGTCGCCCACCCGTGATTCGTACACCATCTCCTCGTCGAGCTCGCCCACCCGCCGGCCGCCCGCCTTCGGCCCCTCACTCGCGGAACCGACAAGGAACACCCCGAACAGGCCGCGGTCTGGGATGGTTCCTCCCGAGGTGACGGCAAGGCGCTGGGCGCCGGGACGCCCCGTGATGCTGCCTTCCACCCGGTCCCAGATGATGCGGGGACGCAGTTCCGCGAACTCGTCGGACGGGTAGCGGCCCGCCAGGAGGTCAAGTGTGGCGTCGAACGCGGAACGGGGAAGCGTGGCAAATGGCGCGGACCGCCGGACGATGTCGAACCACTCCTCGACGTCGATGGTTCCCAGGGCCGCTGCCGCAACGGTCTGCTGGGCGAGGATGTCGAGGGGATTGGTGGGGATGTAGAGCGGCTCGATGCGGCCGGCCAGCATGCGCTCCACGGTCACCGTGGTGTTCACCAGGTCCCCCCGGTGCTTGGGGAAGAGGACGCCCTGCGACACCTCGCCCACCTGGTGCCCGGCACGGCCCACGCGCTGCAGGCCGCTGGCCACCGAGTGCGGGGATTCGACCTGCACCACGAGGTCCACGGCACCCATGTCGATGCCGAGCTCGAGGGAACTGGTGGCGACGACGCACCGCAGCCGCCCCGACTTCAGGTCATCCTCGATCAGGGCGCGCTGGTCCTTCGACACCGAACCGTGGTGGGCGCGTGCCAGGAGCGCTTCGCCGCCCTTGGTCTGGCCGGCCTGCGCCATCACCTCGGCGGGAGGACGGGACGGTTGCGCCGCCGGTTGCTCCACAGGCGATCCTTCCGCTGGCGGCGGACCCGCCCAGACGGCATTGCGTTCCCGGCGCTCCTCGGAAATTTCGTTGAGCCGTGCCGTCAGCCGTTCCGCGAGCCGCCGGGAGTTGGCGAACACGATCGTGGAGCGGTTGGCCTCGATGAGGTCGACGATCTTCTCTTCGACGTGCGGCCAGATGCTCGCCTGGGGCGCGGCGTCGCCGTCGTCGTCAGTGGAGGCAGCACCGCCGAGCTCCGTCATGTCCTCGACCGGCACCGTGACGGTCAGGTCCCACTGCTTCTTCGACGGAGGGGCGACGATCTCGACGGGTGCGTTGCCTGAGAGGAAGCGGGCGACCGTCTCCTGCGGCTCCACCGTTGCCGAGAGGCCGATGCGCTGCACCGGCCTGTCGAGGAGGGCGTCGAGCCGGGCCAGTGACACGGCAAGGTGGGCGCCACGTTTGGTTCCGGCCACCGCGTGCACCTCGTCGAGAATGACGGTGTCCACCTCCAGCAGCGATTCCCGCGCCTTGGACGTCAGCATCAGGAAGAGCGATTCGGGGGTGGTGATCAGGATGTCAGGGGGCCGGGTGAGCATGGAGCGGCGTTCTGCCTGCGGGGTGTCGCCGGAGCGTACCCCCACGGTGATGGCCGGCGCGGGAAGGCCGAGCCGCTTGGCTGTCTGGGTGATGCCGATCAGGGGTGCGCGGAGGTTCCGTTCGACGTCGACGCCGAGGGCCTTGAGCGGGGAGATGTAGAGGACGCGGGTGGTCCGCTTCGGCTTCCTGCCGGCTTGGGAGTCACCGGCCTTCGGGCTGCCGGTTGATGCAGCGGCCGCGGGAACCGGGTCCTCGGTCGCCATCAGCCGGTCGAGCGCCCACAGGAATGCCGCCAGCGTTTTTCCGGAGCCGGTCGGAGCGACGACGAGGGCGTTGGACCCGGCGGAAATGGCATTCCAGGCACCCTCCTGAGCCGGGGTGGGCGCCGCGAAGGCACCCGCGAACCACTTCCGGGTAGCGGGGGTGAATTTGTCCAGCACCTCAGTCACCCGACCATCATCCCCCGGTGCACTGACATTCCGGGATCATCGGGCTGTTCCAGGGAAGCCGTGCGATCGTTCCGGCGCTGGGAGGGCCTGCGGATTACTGCGCGGGCTGCAGGGTTCCCACGGTCATCAGGATGATCGATGTCGCCGAGCATGCTTCACCGTGCTGCTCCAGCACGAGGTAATCAGTGGCGCCGGGCGGGTAGACGCGGAGTCCTGCTACCGGCGTCGTTCCGCAGTCGGCACCATGGTTCTGCCAGCTGCCCTGCTTGAGGGTTGCAGCGGCGGAGTCGCCCGGGGCGAGGGTGAGAACGGTCAGCGAGGAGTCATCGCGGTCCGCCGGGAGACCGATCTGGTTGCCCTCGGCAGTCACGGCGGAAACCCCCGGGAAACCTGCGGTCGTGCAGGGTGCGGTGGACGCGTTGGTCAGCACGATCGAGCGGTAGACGCTTCCCATGCCGCCTGCTCCGGCAGGAGTATCGATCCTGCCGGTCAGCATTGCGGCGGTACAGGTGCCGGCGGACGCCGGTTCGACAGGAGCGGGAGCGGCGTCCGACGACGGCGAAGGAGTTGCGGCTTCCGGTGGCCCCTGGGTCGCGGCACCGGGTGGTTCCGTCGGAGCTGCAGCAGTCGGCTCCGTGCTGGGAGCGGCGCTTGCTTCACCTGAGTCCTCGTTCGACGGCACGGCGGAGGGTGGCGCCACAGTGCTGGGTTCACCGCTTGAGGCCACGGTCGGTGCGGCCACTCCTGCAGGCTCGTCCTCGCCGCCCAGTATTCCGCAACCACTGAGAAGGACGACGGCGCCGAGTGCTGTTCCAGCCAGGATGCGGCGCGGGATGACCACCAGATTGTTCATAGCATCACCTTAGGGTCGGCTGTGCCCCCGTCCAGACGGCAAGGTGTCCAGCTCGGCATTTGATAGAGCAATTGTTACAAAAGTGACGGATGTGATTTCGCTATAGGTGGTGGTACGAGCGGCCGCCGGCGATCTCCTGTGCCCGATACACCTGTTCCACCAGGATGAGCCGGACCAGTTGATGAGGGAAAACCAGCGGGGACAGCGACCAGACGAAGTCCGCGCGGGCATGCACGCCGGCGTCGACGCCGTACGCTCCGCCGATGATCAGGGTGACGCCGCGCGAACGGTCCAGGGAATGCAGCAGCGTGCGGGAGAGGGCCGGGGAATCGATCGCCTTGCCGCGCTCATCGAGCAGCACCACGAAGTCATCGCCGGAAAGCTTGGGAATCAGGCGCTCGGACTCTTCCTTTCGTGCCGGTTCGCCCTCCCGGGACGAGTGCGGAAGGAACTGCCACGTGAGATCGAAGGGCTTCTTGAGGCGTTTCTCGTAGCGTGTAATCCCCTCAAGGACCCAGCTTTCATGTTTTCGGCCGACGGCCAGCACCCGGATCGCCATGCTCCACAGGCTACCCCGGCAGAAAGCCCCTGCCGATCCGTCGGTCGTTCCTTGCGGCGCCACGGGACGTCGAGGCAGACCGGGAGGTCGCACGGTGAACAAAGCGCGAACTTCAAGTAAAAAATGACCGAACCTGCGGCGAAATCCTTCTGGTGTACTACTGTCATCATCAGTACGCTTACTAAATTCGAGGACCAATTGGAGATGGGGTGGGATCATGGTGGATTTCGATGAAACTTCCTCCGGGGACGTGCCGGACCGGACGTCAGGCCGGGCGAGGACGGTAGGAGTAATTCTCGCGGGCGGAATCGGGACGCGGATGGGGCTTGATATCCCCAAACAGTTGGTTCCGATCGCAGGCAAGACGAGCCTCGAGCACACTGCGGGGATCTTTCAGGACTGCGGTTTCATCGACGAGGTGCTCGTGATGATGGATCCGGGATCCATCCCGCGAGCCCAGGAACTGCTGACGCAGGCGCACTACCCCAAGATCACCGGAATCCTCGCGGGCGGCCGGGACCGGAACGAGACATCCTTCCTTGCACTGCGGGAGATCGCCGACCCCTCCGCGAAAGTCGTCTTCCACGACGCCGTCCGTCCGCTGATCGATGCCGGCATCATCAAGGCCTGCATCGATGCACTGGACACCTACGCCGCTGTGGACACCGCGATTCCCTCCGCTGACACCATCATCGAGGTGGACGAGCACGACGTCATTCGGGCAATTCCACCCCGGGCATCGCTGAGGCGGGGCCAGACACCGCAGGCCTTCCGGTGGGAGACCCTGATGCGCGCCTACGTCCTCGCGCGCAAGGACCCCGCATTCGCGGCGACGGATGACTGCAGTGTGGTCCTCAAGTACCAGCCGGATGTCCCGATCATCGTTGTTCCCGGGCATGAGGCGAACATCAAGATCACACACCCCATCGATATCCACCTCGCCGACAAGCTCTTCCAGCTCAAGCACCAGAGCACGGGGCCGGTCCCCCTGCCCACCTCGAGCCTTCGCGGCGCCGCCGTCGTGGTGCTCGGTGGAAGCTCAGGGATCGGTGCCGAGCTTGCACAGCAGCTGGAGGAGGAGGGTGCCGACGTCGTCTGCCACAGCCGCGGGGGCAGTGGGACCTTCGTCGAGGACCGGGTCTCGGTGCAAGCTGCGCTCGCTTCCGCAGCAGCACGTTTCGGGAAGATCGACCACGTGGTGCTCACTGCCGGAGTGCTGACGGTGGGGGAGCTCGTGACGCTCACTGACGAGCAACTGCAGCACGACGTCGGTGTGAACCTGATGGCTGCCTTCGTGGTGGCACAGGAGGCGCATTCCTACCTCAGCGAGTCACAGGGCTCGCTCCTGCTCTACTCGTCGAGTTCCTATACACGGGGACGCGCCAGGTACACCGTCTATTCCGCCACCAAGGCCGCCCTGGTGAACCTGACGCAAGCGCTGGCGGATGAGTGGAGCGCTGACCGGATCCGGGTCAACTGCATCAGTCCCAGCCGCACTGCGACGCCGATGCGCGAAAAGGCTTTTGGTGTGGAGGAAAAGAACACCCTGGTGCAGGCAGCCACCGTGGCGCGCTCGAGCCTCCAGGTGCTGGCCTCCGATTCCACGGGCCAGGTCTTCGATGTCCGTCTGCCGCAGACCGATCCCCTGCTGACGGAACTGGAACCTGTCCGTTGAGCGGGTCACTCACAGCGGATGCGCTGCGGTTGACCATCTCGGATGTGACGGTTTCGGAGGGGGAACCCCTGTCACTCCTGCTGGGTGGTCGGCGCATCTGGACGTTCAGGGCACCGAGCGAAGCGGCCGAACAGCGCAGATGGTCGGTGGAGTGGCCGCCCGCGCTCGCCGAACGCCTGACCGGGCAGGCCGCCCTCGCCGTCGAACGCGACGGTATGCCCCTGGTGGGTGAGCGGCTCGTGGCCTTCGACGACGGGACCAGCGAGCTGCACCTGACCGAACCGGGGACGGGAATGCCCCAGGTGGTCAACAAGTGGGGCCGCGTGGCGCGCTCCTTCGAGGGTAGGGACGCCGGACTGGTGGAGGATGTCCTCGACGAAGCGGAGCACCTGATCGCACTGCTGCACAACGCCTTGAGTATCGACCTCTTCGTCACCGGCGGCACGCTGCTGGGGCCCGTGCGCAACGGCAGGATTTTGGCGAACGACGACGACGCCGATCTCGCCTATCTCAGCGTCCACGACAACCCCTCCGACGTCGCACTCGAAAGCTTCGAAGTGGAACGCACCCTGCGAGCACGCGGGTATGAGGTGGTGCGCCACTCCAGCGGGCACCTGCAGCTGATGTTCCCGGGCGGATCCATGACTGACAGTTTCTACCTCGATATCTTCAGCTACTTCGTCTGCTCGGGCTGGTTCTACGGTACTTTCCACGCAAGGGAACGTGCTGAACGGGTGAACATCCTTCCCCTGAAAAGGCTTCCCGTGAACGGCCGCATGCTTCCCGGTCCGGCCCAGCCCGAACAACTGCTCGAGGCGATCTACGGTCCGAGATGGGAGACGCCTGACCCCACGTTCACTTTCATCACACCGCCGGCCGCGTTCCGCCGGTTCTACTGGTGGCTGAACCACTTCGACGTCGATCGGGAGAACTGGGAGGATCACCATCGGGCCGAGATCGCAGCAGGTCCGGCGGAATCGGAATCGGAGCTCGCCCGGAAAGCCCTCAAGGTCTTCGGGACGGGGTCGAGCATTCTTGATCTCGGATGCGGGCTGGGGGCTGATGCACGCTTCCTCGCCCGATCGGCACGTAACGTCCTCGCGGTCGATTACAGCCGCCCGGCCATCCAGTACGCCGGCTCGCAACGGGAGACATCAACGGGGTTCCTCCAGTTCGAGGCCGTCAACCTGAACATGGCACGCTCTGCGCTCCACCTTCGGAAGCAGTGCGCCGCGCTCGACGGCGCCGTGAACGTCTACGGCAATCGCCTGTTCGACGCCCTGAGTCCGCTTGGCTGGGACACCACCCTGATGCTGGTCAAGCATCTCCTGCACAGCAGCGGCAGCCGCGGGATGTTCGAGGTGGCAACGGACGGCCCGGGTGAATCGGTCCGCTGGAACGGGTGCCAGCTGGTCGGCTGGGACCGCTTCCAGGAGCAGCTCCGGCGCTACGGGCTGGTCATCGAGGACGAGGAAACAGTTGTATCGGACGAGCCGCAGGACGCGGCAGGGGCGGGATCGACGCGAAAGCGCGTCGTTGTGCGGAAGGAGAAAAGGTGAGAAGAATTCGGAACGGAACAGGGGAACCACCCCAGGACCTTCCAGGTGAGATGGCCGAACTTCGACAGGAGTTGCAGGCCCTGAAGGCCGAAGTGGCCCGCCTCGACGCTGACCTCGACGAGTCCCGCAGGCTCAACCTGCGTGCGGCGGAGCTGCTCGACGTCGTCTACGAGGAATTGGGGGACCGTCATGTCCGGGGTTGACGGAAATCCGCCCATCGAGCTGATCGGCGGGTTCGAGAGCACGTTCCTTCCGGCCCACGACCGGGACATCTTCGAAACCACGGAACATGACATCCGGTGGCGGGAGGATCTCGAGCTGCTCAGCAGATCGGGCATTCGGCGCTTGCGGTATCCCGTCCGGTGGCACCGCATCGAGGAAACCGAGGGTACGTACGACTGGTCGTCCACCGACGAGGTCCTGGGCTACCTCTCCGACAACGGCTTCCGCCCCATCGTGGACCTCGTCCACCACACGAGCTATCCCCGCTGGCTTTCGGACGGGTTCGCGGATGCGCGCTTCGGCGACGCCTACCTCCGCTACGCTGAGGCCTTCGCGCGGCGCTACCCGTGGATCGAGGAATACACGCTCTTCAACGAGCCGTTCTCCACGCTGTTCCTGAGCGGTCACGAGGCGATCTGGCCCCCCTACCACTCGGGGCTGAAGGGCTTCGTCGACCTCATCGTGAACGTGCTGCCCGCGGTGGCCGAGGCGAGCCGCCTCTACCGGACCCTGCTGCCCGCCGCACGCCACGTCTGGGTGGACACGTGCGAATTCCACACGGGGGCCGACCCCTCGGGCCGGTCCTACGCCGACATGGCCAACGAGCGCCGTTTCCTGGTGCTCGACGCCTTCCTGGGCAGGGACTACGACGACGCCGGTCAGCTGGCGAGGGATCTTGCACCCGTGGGCGGCGAACGGCTCAAGGGACTGAAGCCCGGCTTCGTCGACGTCCTCGGCCTGGACTACTACGCCCACTGCCAGTGGAACTTCTCGATCGACGGAGGCTCCACGCCTACCCCTTCACCGCTGCCCCTGGCCGACCAGATCGGGCAGTACTGGGAGCGCTACGGACTTCCCTGCATGATTACCGAGACGAATGTCCGCGGACATACCTCGGACCGCGCCACCTGGTTCAAATACGTCCTCGAGCAGTGCGAGACGGCGCAGGAGCGGGGAATCCTTCTCGACGGCCTGTGCTGGTTCCCGGTCATCGACTCCACCGACTGGGATTCTCTGCTGTTCCGCTGTGATGGCCATATCGACCCCGTGGGAGTCTACTGGCTCGACGAGAACCTTGAGCGCCGGGGCTCGGTCATGGCGACGTCGTATGCGCTGGCCGCGGGCGGTGCCCGTGCCGCAGACCTGCCCGCTTACCGGTTGGAAGAACCGGTGAGCACTTGGCTCAAGGGGTATTCCCCGCAGATGTCGCACTGGGACTGGCTTGAGCCGCCCTCCACCGACATCGGATCAAGCCTTCCCCGAACAACCACTCGAATGGAATTGAGGATCGTCGATGCAAAGTGAACTCATCGTCCTGTCGCACCTACGGTGGGACTGGGTATGGCAACGGCCACAGCAGCTGGTATCCCGGCTCGGCAAGGCGCCCGCCCGTAAGACCTGGTTCGTCGAGGAGCCGCTGACCCCCCTGGGTGGGGCCACCGAGAACCGGCTCAACAGCACGGAGGTCGACGGCCTGACCCGCGTGTGGCTGGAGATCCCTGAGCAGGGCAGGCACGTCGGCTTCTTCGACGAGGTGATGCCCGACTACGTCGAGCAGCTTCCACAGCTGATCGGTGAACCCGAGGGCGAGCGCGTGGTGTGGATCTATACGCCGCTAGCACTCGAAGCGGCACTCGCCCTGAATCCCACCACGCTCGTCTATGACGTCATGGACGATCTCGCGGCTTTCAAGAACGCAGCTCCGGAGCTTCTGGTCCGCCAGCGGCAGGCGCTGAGGAAGGCCGACGTCGTCTTTGCAGGGGGGAAGTCGCTTCACCGGTCCGTCGTCAAACAGGGGAGGGAGGACGCCCACCTGATACCCAGCGGAGTATCCACCGAGCACTATGCTGCGGCCGCCCGGGCCGCCGATCCGGACCGCAGCAAACCCACGGCGGGCTACGTGGGAGTGCTTGACGAGCGGCTCGACCTGGACCTTGTGGCCGACCTCGCCGCGGAGTTGCCCGACTGGGAGATCCGGATGATCGGCCCGGTCTGCAAGATCGATGCCACAGATCTCCCGCAGGCGGCGAACATCACCTATCTGGGTCAGCAGGCGTATGAGGACCTTCCGCACCTGATGGCCGAATTCGATGTAGCGCTGATGCCGTTCGCCCTCAATGAGTCGACGAAATCGATCAGCCCCACGAAGACGCTCGAATACCTCGCGAGCGGTCTCCCCGTGGTGTCGACGCGGGTGCCCGACGTCGTCGCGGATTTCGGGGGAGTGGTCGACTTGCGGGACGACGCCGGCGGATTCGCGGCGGCGTGCCGTCAGCTTCGGGGGCGGGCCGGCAAGCCGGCTTCCGCGGAGCTGAACCGCCTGATGAGAAGACATCACTGGGACCGTATCGCGGCGCTCATGGAGAAGCTGGCGTTCACGCCCGAGGGTGCCCGATTGGAGTCCGCAGCTGCCGAGGCAACTGCCTAGCTGCCATGTCTACTTCTGAACTGCGCGCGGATGCTCACATTTCCGCTGAGCATCCGCCGCACCAGCACCTCCTCCTGCATCTGAGTGACACCCACCTCGTGGGGCGGCCGGAGCCGCTCTACGGGGCGGTCGACAGCGAAGCCCGCCTCAAGCAGTTGCTCGGTGACATTCAAGCCTCCGGGATCAGGCCCGATGCCCTGATCTTCACGGGAGACCTGACCGACAAGGGCGAGCCGGAGGCCTACCGGAAGCTTCGGAACGCCGTCGAGCCGGTGGCCCGTGAGCTCGGTGCGCCGCTCATCTGGCTGATGGGCAACCATGACCGGCGTGAGAACCTTCGTGAGTGCCTCCTCGATGAAGCGCCCGAGGCAGCGCCGCTGTACCGCAGTTACCGGATCGGGGGCCTCCGGATTCTCACCCTCGACACCTCGGTGCCGGGCCACCATTACGGCGAACTGGACGAGGAGCAGCTGGTCTGGCTCACGGCAGAACTTGCGACGGCCGCACCGGAGGGGACCATCCTTGCAATGCACCACCCTCCCATTCCGATGATCCAGAACCTCGCGGTGCTGACCGAGCTGCGGAACCAGGACCGCCTGCGCGGCGTGATCGAGGGATCGGACGTGCGGCTCATCCTCGGCGGGCACCTGCACTTCTCGTCGTCGTCGATGTTCGCCGGAATCCCGGTGTCCGTGGCGTCGGCAACCTGCTACACGCAGGATCTCCACGTGCCCGACGGCGGCGTCCGCGGGCGCGATGGGGGCCAGGGCCACAACCTCGTGCACGTGTATCCGGATAGCATCGTCAACTCGGTGGCGCCGCTCGGGTCGTTCCGCACTGTGGGAAGGCACCTGTCGGCCGAAGAGGTCGAGGAACGGGTCCGGGATGCCGGCCGATCGGGGGCCAAGACCTAGCAGCCGCATCGAGGAAGGCGATGCCCAGCGTGTTTTAATGAGTTCGTGAAAAGGACCACGAGACCCGCGGTCCTCGTTGCAGCGCTCACCCTGACCTATTCCGGTATCGGCATATCGATACCGAGCTTCTGGGTGGACGAGGCAGCGACCATCAGCGCCGTCGACCGCAGTTTCGCCGAGATGATGCGCATGATCCAGAGTATCGACGCAGTCCACGCGTTCTATTACGTCCTCATCAATGCCTGGACCGCGGTGTTCGGACTCTCGGAGACCGCGCTCCGCTTCCCGAGCCTGCTGGCGGTCTCAGCGACCGCGGGGCTCCTCGTGGCGATTGGACGTCGTTTGGCTGGTACTACCTACGGCCTCGTCGCTGCCCTGCTGTTCGTAGTGCTGCCGCGTACCCAATATGTGGCGACCGATGCCCGGTCATACGCCCTTGCATTGCTGTTCGCGGTGCTCGCCACATACTTCCTGGTGCGGATCCGCGAGCGTCCCTCCGGCCGGCTCTGGGCGGGGTATGCCGCAGCGGCGATGGTGGCCACATTGCTGTCCTTGTACGCCGGACTGGTTTTCGTCGCCCATGTCCTGACAGTGCTCCTCGATCCCGTGCTGCGTCGCCGCTGGAAAGCGGTGCTTGCCGTCAGCCCGGCCTGGCTGATTCCCACGACAGCCCTGGCGATCATCGGCGCGAGCCAGCAGTTCCAGATCTCCTGGATCCGACCGATCGACGGCAGCGTGTTCTCCGAGGTGGCCTTCCTCCAGTTCTTCACCGACGCCTACATGCTGCTCGACGGGAAACCGGTTCCTCAGCACACACCGTTTGAGAGCCTGTCCATGTACGGGCTCGCCCCGGTGATGTGGGCCCTTGCTGCTGCCGGCGCCGTCCGATTCCGGCGACATTTCCTCGTGAAGCTCGCGCTTCCCCTCCTTGTGCTTCCCCTGGTTGCGGTGATCGGCGGCTCGCTTGTTCTCGGCTCGCCGTACTATTTGCCCCGCTACCTGTCATTCCTTCTTCCTACGCTTCCACTCCTTGCGGCTGCGCTGGTTCTGCGCCCGTCCGATGGCCGGGGGCCGGGAACGACGTCGCGGCAGCGCGCCGTCGTACTGCTGGCCGTGGTGGTGCTGGCGCTTCCGTCCTATGTAGGCCAACGGACGGAGTCCGGCCGGAGCCCGCTCCACGATTTCAGGTACGTTGCCCAGACACTGAGCGACCGCGCGCGGCCCGGTGATGCGGTGGCCCTGCTGGGCGACGCGGACCTGGCGCAAACCGCCTACCCGGACTCATTCGCCGGTTTGGTGGATACGACAGTGGGTATCAGTGCAGCCGATTGGGGCAGGATCTACAACCAGCGGTTCGGCCTCGAAGCGTCGGAGGACAGAATCCTGCAGCACGACACGGTGTGGCTGGTCCATCCGGCGGAGGATGATGCTGACGAGGAGATTCTCGTCTCCTTCGGCTACGAAGCCGAGGCGCGGTTCGAGGGCACGGGCAGCGCCGTGGTGCAATTCGTCCGTAGCGGGTAGCGGAAAGGCCCCTGCTTCCCTGCCGCAGCAGGGGAGCAGGGGCCTTCTCTGTGGCGGTGACGGTAGGATTCGAACCCATATGGACGCCCACCTGGTGATGCGGCAAGCCCCCACGATCGTTGTCATTCCACCGAAGTTGCTCCTGCCGAGTCACACGGTGTCCCACCTGATTGCGGGCATTCCGTTACCGCTGCGTTACTGCTAACCCTAGCCCTAGCCCTAGCCCTGACCGGCCAGCGGTGTCTAGCCGACTGATTCTGCGGTGCGGCGACGGACAACGTAAGCGCCGCCGGTCAGAGCGATGAGGGCCAGCCCGCCTCCGATGGCGAATGTGCCGATGCCGGTTCCGGTTTCCTGGGCGACGCCGGTGTCAGCGCCACCAACGGGCATCTCCACCTGTCCAGCCGCCAGGGTGCCGCACAGCGCCGGTGAGGTTGCTGCCAGGGGCAGTTCGGGGGCGAGGTCGGACTTGGCTGCCGCGCCGGCCGGACTGAGGGTCGCCGGGTCGAGGCCATGGACGACGACGACGGCAGTGCCGGCTTCGAGGGCTGCCTTGGTCTCAGCATTCAGTTCGAACGTCCGGTCAATCGTGTAAGCGGCCCCCTTACCGGCGAGGTTGATGTCAGCGGCAGCCGCGGGGCTGGTGTCACCGCTGGTGGAGAGGGTGGTGAGGACTCCGCCGTAGAACGGAGCCCCTTCGGTGGTGGAGATGACCTGGTCGCCGTCCTTGTCAGCAGAGGGATCCGGACAGGTACCCTGCGCCCCGCCGTGGATGTGCTGGACGTGCGGGTAGGGCATATCCATGAATGTCGCGGGCATATCCGAAACGTTCAGCAGTACCTGAGCCTCATTGCCCGTGACGTGAACTTCTATGGTGGCCGAGCCGGAGCTGCCGTTGAGCTGGCCCAGGGTGGCCTGGTAGGACTCGTCAGCGGCCATGGCCGGCGATCCAGAAAGGGCAAGTGCGCCCATAGCGAGGGTGGGTACTGCCATAAAGCGGAGTGTCTTGTTCATTGGAGAATCCTCCTCATACGCACGCGGGTGATGGTGACTCCAAGGAAGGGGACACCAGTACTTCCAAGCACACCACCCCAAGAATGGATGAGGAGGGCCCCATACCACAGTGTAGGAGCCTAAGGCAAAAACACAACCCCGGAAGCTATCTATTCTTGGGCCATCTTCGGGGAAGTTGCTGCCGTCATAGTGTGGATGGGTGTCTGACACAGGCCTGCTCGTTACTGCGGGTCCCCCGAAGTGGCTCGCTCCGGCTCCTCGGCATACTCATTGCGCGCGCTGATCAGCAGACCCAGCGCCGCGCCTACCACACACACAATCGAGGTGATCGAGAATATTTCTCCGTACTGCAGGACGTACGCCCCGCGGATCCGCCCGGCCTCGGCCAACAACCGTTCCTCGAGTGTGCCGACCGTGCTGGCGGGCAGCCTGGTCAGATGCTGGTTGAACCGGTAGAGGCCCCATGCGCTCAGTGCCGCGATGCCGAGCAGCATGCCGATCATGCGGGCGACCACGATCGCGGCCGATCCGATCCCGTGTTGGGCGGCGGGAACCACGCGAAGCGTGGCGGACGTCAGCGGACCGATTACCAGGCCGAGACCCAGGCCGGCAATCGCGAGGTCGGTGTCCAGGGTCGGCAGGGTGAATAGTCCGAGATCGTGTCGTGCCGTCAGCACATCGACGGACCATTTCGAGATCAGCAGATAGCCCACTGCGGCGAGGAGCAGGCCGCTGAAGGCTACGATCCGGTCGCCGATACGTGTGGCCAGCCATCCGCCGAGTAGCGCCCCGATCGGGAGCGCGACGAGGAAGCGCAGCAGCAGGAGAGCGGCCTGGTTCTGGTCTTGACCCAGGACGCCCTGACCGAACAGCTCGACGTTGACCAGCGTCACCATGAGTGCTGCGCCGGCGGTCATCGACGCGCCAAGTGCCGCCAGGAACGGCCTGACGTGCACTCCTGCCGGTTCGAGCAGGCGGATGCGGGCGAACCTCTCCCAGACGAAGAATGCGATGGTCGCCACGGCGGCCGCGATCAGCACCGGCATTCCCCAGCTGGGCAACACCAGCTTGCCGTCGGGCTTGGGGTTGTAGAGCCCGATCACGATCAGGCCCAGGGCGATGGCCAGCAGCAGACCGCCGACCACGTCAACCTTCTGGGGGTCATCGGTCTGCTGCCGGTCCGGCAGGCTGAAGTGGATCATCACCATCGCGATCACCGCAAGCGGCACGTTGATCCAGAAAACGGTCTGCCAATGCTGGAACAGCCCGACCAAAGCGATGCCGTACAGCGGGCCGAGCACGCTGCCCAGTTCCTGTACGGCGCCGACGCCACCCAGCACGGTTGCGCGGTTGCGTGCAACCCACAGTTCTGCGGCCAAGGCCATCGTCACCGGCAGCAGGGCGCCGCTGGCGGCACCCTGGAGAGTACGGCCGAGGACCAACACGGTGAGATCCGTCGACAGTGCCGTGACTACCGATCCGAGCGCGAAACCGGCCAAACTGACCTGGATGAGCATCTTCCGTCCGAACCGGTCCGACGCCCGACCCAGGAGCGGCATCGCCACGATGTAGCCGAGAAGGTAGCCGGTGATGATGGGAGTGACCCGCTGGAGCTGATTCACTCCGATGCCGACGTCGCGCATGATGTCAGTCATGATCGTGACAACGACGTAGGTGTCGAGCGCGCCCAGCGCCACTGCGAGACTGGCCGCGCTGATCGCGATGCGGCGATTGGCCGGCACCCGCCCGGCTGCCGGGGGTCGGCCCTGAATCACCCTGCCGGATTCGCGACGGTGACCGGTTCGCCCCACTCGGACAGGATCATGGTGACACTGTTACCGGGGCTGGGCTCCAACCGGACCTGCATCAGCTCACGGTTGCTGCCCTCGGAGATCCACACCGTGCCAGGCACAGGATCTGTTGCCCCGATCTGCGGGGAGATGTTGTTGACCGCGTCCGCGGCGACGTTGCCGGTGATGCGTGCAGTGTCCACGCCTTCGACGGTCTCCTGTCCGTCGATATTGGGATCGGAGAAGCTGGCGAGCACGTTGGCCAGCCCCACGTCAGGGTCCAGGATCCTCGCGACGTCGTAGACGTTGGATGCCGGCCCGAAGTTGGTCAGGCTGCCTCCCGACGTGATGGCGGCCCACAGGTTGCCGTCGGAGACCACGAACTCAACCCCTTTGAGCTGCTGGTCAAGATATGTCATGTCGAGTGTGCCCTCGGCAGCGACCGCGGGAGTCTGTGTGAGATCACCCTCGATGAACTCGACCGGCAGTCCCGCGATTTCGCCCTCGACCGAGAGCTCGAGATGCGTGCTGGTCTGGGCTTTGGTGGTCTCGCTCGACTCATTCAACAGGGCGGCGGGGTCGGGGGGATCCTCCGACGATGTGCCGGGACCGGGGCCGGTGCACCCTGCAACGAGGGCGATGCCGGCGATGAGGAGCGCGAAGATCACTACAAAGCGGAACTGCAGGGCTGCACTGTACATGGCCGAATTGTACACGCCTGCATCATGCGCCTGGTTCGCTGTTCTCGTTTCCGAGCGGCCGGAATTCCAAGCCTTTGAGGGAAGTTCTACCTCTGCCCGGTGAAACCGCCACGTTTATTCCGGGAGGACCGTCGCGTACTCGATGGACGCGCGGATGCAATACTTTCTGGCCGTCACCGCGCTGGAGAACGCGGTGCGGGCACATCGTTCATCAGGGACCGTCGTCCATTCAGATCGTGGTCTCAGAACCATTTCGAAGAAAGCGAAAGGCCCTGCTTCCCCTCTGTTTACAGAGGGGAAGCAGGGCCTTCTCGATGGCGGTGACGGTGGGATTTGAACCCACGTTGGCTTTTACACCAAACAACATTTCGAGTGTTGCACCTTCGGCCGCTCGGACACGTCACCAACGCCGCTACTTTACCGGGTTTCGTGCGTTCTGCCCAAAACGGCGGGCAACGGCCGCGGAAATCAGAGCTCGACGACGTCGTTCTTGCCCGTGTCGGGCTTCGACCCGGTGACAAGGCCCTTGACCATCTTCACGGCCGAGACGACGCGGGGAGCCTCCATGAACCAGTATTCGGCGGTGTCGGCGTCGACCCTGATGAGGGCGACGGTGGGATCGTCCCGGCCGTTCTCGAACCAGGCGGAAACGGAGGGGCCCCATAGTTCGTCGATCTTCGCCTGGTCCTTGGTCAGGGTCGCCGTCCCCGCGATGGAGAGGTAGCCCTTGCCGGAGCTCACTGACACGTTGACCTGCGAGTTCGCCCGGATCTCGTCGGCTTTGGGCGACGGGTCCTCCGTGAAGAACCAGAGGTCGCCGTCGAAGTCCTTGCCGTGCAGGGCGAGGGGGCGGCTGACAAGCCGACCCTCACGGCTCACCGTCGTGAGGATCGCGATGTCCGCATTGTCGAGTATCTTGTGTACTTCCTTCATGCCGTCCTGCTGGGTATCCACTATGTACTCCTTGGAAGTTCGGTTATCCGGAGATACTAAGCCTACGCACTATTGTCCGGCGTCGGAATTCGAGCGTTGCCCGACGAAGAAATCCCTCAACAGCGCAGCGGACTCCTCCTCGCGGACGCCGGGGAACACCTCGGTCCAGTGATTGAGCCGCCGCTCGCGCAGGACGTCGAAGACCGAGCCCGACGCTCCTGCCTTGGCGTCCCAGGCACCGAACACCACGCGCGGAATCCTCGCGAGCACCGAGGCCCCCGCGCACATCGCGCAGGGCTCGAGCGTGACGACGAGCGTGCACCCCTCGAGCCGCCAGCTTCCCAGGGCCGCCGCTGCTGCGCGGATCGCCACTACTTCCGCGTGCGCCGTCGGATCACCCAGTTCCTCGCGCTGGTTCCAGCCGGCGCCCAGCACGGCGCCGCTTGGGCCCATGACGACGGCGCCGATCGGGACATCTGCGCTGGCGGCGGTTCTCCGGGCCGCCTGCAGGGCGTAGCCCATCCACTGCTCATGGAGGGCGCTGCCGCTGACGGCGGGGCTGGTCAGGTCTGGGGGCATGTGCTCAATGGTACTTTTGAGCTATGCGAGTACTGGTAGTCGACCACCCCCTGGTAGCCCACAAACTCACGGTTCTCCGGGACAAGGACACCTCATCGCCGGTGTTCCGCCTCCTCACCGAAGAGCTCGTCACGCTGCTGGCCTATGAGGCCACCCGCGACGTCCGGGTGGAGCCGGTGCGCATCGAAACTCCTGTTACATCGACCGACGGAACCGGGCTGGTCAAGCCGACGCCGCTCGTGGTGCCCATCCTGCGTGCCGGCCTCGGCATGCTCGAGGGAATGACACGCCTCGTCCCGACGGCGGAGGTCGGTTTCCTGGGAATGGCACGCAACGAGGAGACATTCGAGGCCATCACCTACGCCGAGCGCCTCCCCGACGACCTCACGGGACGCCAGGTATTCGTTCTCGACCCGATGCTCGCCACCGGGGGAACCCTCCGCGAGGCGATCAAGTTCCTGTTCGCCCGGGGAGCCGCTGACATCACCTGCATCTGCCTCCTGGCAGCTCCCGAGGGACTCGCAGCGCTCCGGGAGGAACTCGAAGGCAAGAACGTCACCATCGTCCTCGCCTCGATCGACGAGAAGCTGGATGAGAAGTCCTACATCGTTCCGGGCCTCGGCGACGCCGGTGACCGGCTGTATGGCGTGGTGGGCTAGCAGACCTTCGTCTGCTGTCGGTAGCCGAATCGCGGCGATTGCGGTATGAGTGCTGATCCCAAAAGACTGAACGTCATTCCCCGGGGATCTCCGAAGAAAAACTGTCGCGGGAAGGATCCTGGTGGATCGCTGTCGGGTGCTTTCGTCCAGCGGTGCCCGCTCCTCCCACAGGCGCCTTCCCCCGGCTGCGTGGACAACCGGCACCTTTGTTACTTGCGGGTACTGGATTGTTACGTGCAATAATTTGGAGGGTGAACACCAACTCGACAGCATCTGCAGCCGCAGTTCCTTCCGTGGGCCTTCTGCCCGTCGCGGAAACTCGCTGTCTCCGAATGCGCGCGTAACGGCTCCACCCCGGCCTTTTCCGCACTCCAAGCCCAACGGCGGGCGCCACTGAAGCATCATCCCGACCGGGCACATCCAAGCATTCGCGCCGGAATGACGGCACACACTCTGAGGTTGTTTTCATGTCAGTTTCTTCGGGCTACGTCCATATCTCCCTCCGCACCGCCCAGAACCGGGCCGGTGGACTTCAGCAGCGCAGCTCGGGACACCCCGGCTACGGCCAGGCGCAGACCTATCCGGCGCCGTCGTACCGCCCGCCGCTCGCCCCGGTGGCTGGTCCTGCCGCATCCACCGACACGGCCCCCGTTCCCGTCGTCGTGCCGAGCGGAGTGCCGGGACCGCAGGCCGTCTCCGGAGACACCACTGCCCGGGGCTTCGTCCTGTACGTGGCCATCGATGAGGGCACGGCGGCCGATCACGGCACCACGCTGTCCCGGCTCGCCTCGGATGCACGCGCCTATGTCCAATCACTCATCGGTGCTGTCGAGACCCACGCAGCAGTTGCGCTCGCGCCGGCCGATGCCCCAGGAAGCGACATCGACGTGGTCCGGGCGGCCCTCGGGGACCCCACGGTTGAACGCCGGCCACGCGAAACGCAGCACAATGCCCCGCCCGCCACGCCACGGCCCACCGGCGTGCTGATCGATCTCGCCCGCCGGGAGGTGCACCTCGACGGCGAGACGCTCAACCTCACGTTCAAGGAATTCGAACTACTGAACTACCTTGTCGAGAACGCCGCAAGGACCGTCGGCCGCGAGGAGCTGCTGAGCGGACTCTGGCGCAACGCCGACGAGGTGCCCAACGAGCGGACCATCGATGTTCACATCCGACGTCTCCGCTCGAAGCTGGGCCGGCTGGCCAACACGGTCCGCACCGTGCGCGGGCAGGGCTACCGTTTCTACGACCACCCTGAAGTCGTGGTGTGGGCGGCACCTGAATACTCGATCTAGCCGAACGCCGGCGTGCGCGCCGTGACCGTTAGCCGTGGCCGTTGCCGTGCCCGCTAGACTTTCGCGCATGGCCTCCTCCCATCTGAAACGCCTCATGCTGCTGCGTCATGCAAAGGCGGAGTGGAGCGAGGGTGTTCCGGATCATGAGCGCTCACTGAGCTCGCGCGGGCACCTCGATGCACCGTTGATCGGCCGGTGGATGGCCGACCACGCCCTTCCCGACCTGATCCTGTGCTCCTCGGCACTGCGCGCCCGACAGACCTGCACCTGGGTCTGCAAGGAGCTCGGCGACAAGGCGCCCACGCCAAAGCTCGAGGACGGGTTGTATGCGGCACGTCCCGGGGAGATCCTCGCGCTGATCAACCAGGTGCCACCCACTGTCACCAGCCTCCTGGTGATCGCGCACCTTCCGGGGGTCCAGGAGCTCGCCATGCGGCTGGCCTCGGTCGAATCGAACGAGGAGGCCGTGATGGACCTCGCGACGGATTATCCGACGGCGGGACTCACCGTGCTGCAGCACCCGCATGAATGGGCGGAGCTCGACGGTCGCGACGCCACCGTCACCGACTTCGTGGTCCGGCGGGCGTCCGCTTCCAGACAGGGCTAGAGCCCGTACTTCTCGAGCAGCCGCAACCAGACCTCGCTGATCGTCGGGTAGGAGGGGACAGCATGCCAGAGGCGCTCCAGCGGTACCTCGCCCACGATGGCGATGGTCGCCGCATGCAGCAACTCCGCGACGTCGGGTCCTGCAAATGTCATGCCAACCAGTACCTTGCGGTCCTCGTCCACCACCATCTGTGCCCAGCCCTCGTAGCCGTCCGAGTGGAGGGCCGACCCGCCCACCTCAATGGCGAGAGAGGTTTCCGAGGCGTTGATGCCGGCCTTGCGCGCCTGCTCCAGCGTGCGGCCCACCATGGCGATTTCAGGATCGGTGAAGACCACCTGGGGAACGGCATAGCTGTTGGCTGTGGAGGTGTACTTGGTCCAGTCCCCGGCGGCATCGCCCAGTTTCCCGGCAGCGCGCGCCACGATGGCGTCACCGGTGGCCCGCGCCTCGTATTTGCCCTGATGCGTGAGCAGCACTTTGCCTGCTGCGTCCCCCACTGCATACAGCCAGCCTCCCGCGCCGATCACCCGTCCCGTGTCGTCGGACTCCAGGGCCTTGGGGTCGAGCCCCAGTTCCTCGAGGCCGAGCCCGGAGGTGTTGGGGTGCCGGCCGGTGGAGACCAGGAGCTTTTCGGAGGTGACCGTCCGGCCGTCGCCCAGCGTCAGGGTGAAGTGCCCGGACCCGTTCTGGGAAACCGCGGCGGTTTCGGTGTTGGTGAGGAGTGTGATGCCCTCTTTCTCGAGTCCCTTGCTGACCAGTCGGGAAGCTTCCTCCGGGTAGCTCCCGAGGACCCCGCTGCGGGCCACGACGGTGACCTCGGCCCCCAGCCGCGAGAACGCCTGTGCCAGTTCCACTCCGGCAACCCCGCCGCCCAGCACGGTGAGGCTTGCCGGCACCTCCCTGGCCGACGTCGCCTCGCGGGTACCCCAGAAGGGCAGGTCCTCCAGCCCGTCGATGGCGGGTTCGATGGGTGTTGAGCCGGTGGCGAGCACGACGGCGTGGCGCGCTCGCACGGTCGTGGCGTCGTCGTCGCCGTTGGAGGTTATCTCCACCTCGCGCTCGCCGGTGATCCGCGCCCGGCCGCGCATCAGCGTGATGCCGGCGTTCTTTGCCCAGTCAGCCTGGGAGGAATCGTCCCAGTTGGACGTGAACTCGGTGCGGCGGTCCAGGACCTGCTGCGCATCCAGGGACCCCGTCGCGGCCTCGCGGGCGCCCGGAAGCGAGCGCGCCGCGACGAGTGCGGCCGGCGGTCGGAGGAGCGCCTTCGACGGCATGCAGGCCCAGTAGGAACACTCACCGCCTACCAGGTCGGACTCGATCAGCACCGCGGAAAGTCCGGCCTGCACCATCCGCCCCGCCGCATTCTCGCCAACGGCGCCGGCTCCGATCACAATGACGTCAGTAATCTCGGAATTGCTCATGGGCCGAGCCTTCCATCCGCTCCCTGCGGAGGCAAGCTTCATACCGTAGCCTGAAGGAGCCGCTGCCTGCCGGTGCTGGTCTCACATCCGGAGGAAAGAATGAAACGAGTGCGCCCACGCCGACTGCACCGGATCGGCGCCCTGGCCGTCGTGGCCCTGCTGGGAAGCGGGCTCATCGTCTCCTGCTCGGAGCAGTTCTCCTCGTCCGAGACCGGTTCCGAGGAGTCCGCCAAGACCCCGGCCCGCATCAACGGGTACCGGAGCGTCGGCTACTTCCCCCAGTGGGGCGTCTATGGGCGTTCCTTTCCCATGAAGGCTCTCCAGGACTCGGGCGCCGCTGGAAACCTCAGCCATATCAATTACGCCTTCGGCAACATCCACCACGAGACGCTCACCTGCTTCGAGGCGAATAAGGCGCAGGAAAGCGGGCCGGACGGTTCCGACGGCGCCTCCGACGCCTGGGCCGACTACGGCATGGCCTACGACGCCGCCGGGTCGATCGCAGGGATCGGGGACACCGCCGAGCAGCCGCTGGCCGGATCGTTCAACCAGCTCCGGCAGCTCAAGGCGGCCAACCCCGGGCTGCGCGCCGTGATCTCCCTCGGCGGGTGGACCTGGTCCAAGAACTTCTCGCGTGCCGCGGCCACCGACGAATCGCGCAAGGCGCTCGTCGCCTCCTGCATCGACCTGTACATCAAGGGGAACCTTCCGGTGATCGAGGGCAGAGGAGGGAGCGGGGCTGCGGACGGCATCTTCGACGGCATCGACATCGACTGGGAGTGGCCGGGCAGCAACAACGGGCTTGAGGGAAACGGGGTGGACCGCGACAACGATGCCGAGAACTTCCGGCTGCTGGTGAAGGAATTCCGGAAGCAGCTCGACGCCCATGGTGAGAAGACAGGGCGCTCCTACTCCCTGAGCGCTTTCCTTCCCGCGAACCCGGCGGATATCGAGGCCGGTGGGTGGAACGACCCCGAATTGTTCGACTACCTCGACTTCGGGAACATCCAGGGCTACGACCTGTGGGGAACGTGGGAGCCCGGGATGACCGGTCACCAGGGGAACCTTTTCGACGACCCGGAGGATCCTCGCCCCGAAGGCGAGCGTTTTTCGGTGGACCAGGCAGTGAGCGCATACCTCGATGCCGGAATCGACCCGGCCCAGCTCGGGCTCGGCCTTGCCGCGTTCGGCAGGGGCTGGGCGGGCGTCGGCACCGAAGAGCCCTGGGGCACCGCCACCGGCCCTGCGCCGGCAAGCGAGGAACCGGGTCTTGAGGACTACGACAGGCTGCGCGGGGTCGGCGAGGAGTTCACCGACCCGACGCTCGGGGCGGCCTGGCGGTTCGACGGCGACAAGTGGTGGAGCTACGACAACCCCGAAACCCTGCGCCTCAAGAGCGGCTATATCCAGGACAAGGGGCTCGGTGGCGCTATGTGGTGGGACCTCGCCGGCAACCGCGACGGTTCACTGATGGCCGTGCTGTCCGACCAGCTGCGCGAAGCCTCGCGCGGGCCGGCCCTCGACAGGGTCCTGCCCGAAACCGTTGTCCAGCCGTCGAGTGCGGGAACCGCGTCTCCGGGTGGTCCCGCGCAGGCTCCGGCGACGGCACCGTCGCCGTCGTTGTCTGCCCAGGAAGCTGCTGCCGCCGAGCCCGTGGAATGGAACGAGGGCGAGGTGTACACCGAGGGCCGGCGCGTGATCTTCGGGGGCGAGGTGTACCGGACGCAATGGTGGACCCGCGGCGATGTTCCCGGCGTCGAGGAATGGGGCCCGTGGAGGCCCGCGGGCGACTGACCGCGGCGAGCAGGCACGGAGAAGCGCGTGAAATGGGAAAGGCCCCGGTCGAGAACCGGGGCCTTTCGCATTTCTTCGATAAACCTGGTGCGCGCGAAGGGATTCGAACCCCCAACCTTCTGATCCGTAGTCAGATGCTCTATCCGTTGAGCTACGCACGCAAGCGGTGGGCGATAAACCGTTCCACCAGCCAGCCGTTTGGCCGTAGACAACTTTACAGCCAAATATCAGGAGTGCCTAATCAGCCGGATCATCGCAGGATGACTATACCGGTCTATGTGACCTTTGTCACAGCGGGGCTGGTTCGGACTCCATCCCGGCTTGATTCGCCGCGGTTATTGGCCTTCGGAAGGAGTTTTCCGGGTTCCATTGCGCCGACCATCGAAATAGCGTCCACTTAGCATCAATACACACCAGCCACCCAACGAAGGGAAGAGTAATGGGCGATCCCGTACGCCAGCAGGTTGAAGAAAGTCAGACTACCGCCGACCGGAGCGAGGCGAATGCTTCCGTATCTGCTGCGGGTAGCTATGCCGCGCCGACCACCCACCCAGGGCTGCTTGCCTGGGTCCGTGAAGTCGCCGAAATGACGCAACCCGCCAGGGTGTACTGGGTGAACGGTTCCGAGGAGGAGAACAACAGGCTCACCGACGAACTCGTTGTGGGAGGGACTTTCGTCCGGCTGAATCCCGAGACCTTCCCGAACTCCTTCGCCGCGTTCTCCGATCCCGCCGACGTCGCGCGGGTCGAGGAGCAGACCTTCATCTGCTCGAAGGATGAACGTGAGGCGGGGTTCACGAACAACTGGATGGATCCCGAGCAGATGAAGGAGAAGCTACGGGGACTCTTCTCCGGATGCATGCAGGGCCGCACGCTGTACGTGATTCCGTTCGTCATGGGCCATCTGGATGCCGAGGATCCGAAGTTCGGCGTCGAAATCACCGACAGTGCCTACGTGGTCACGTCCATGCGCATCATGGCCACCATCGGCACCCCCGTCCTCGATCGGATGACCGAGCTCGATGCCGGTTTCGTGCCCGCCCTCCACTCCCTCGGTGCACCCCTGGCGGAGGGCCAGGCCGATGTCCCGTGGCCGTGCAACAGCGACAAGTGGATCGTGCATTTCCCCGAGGAGCGTTCCATCTGGTCCTTCGGTTCCGGCTACGGCGGCAACGCCCTGCTCGGCAAGAAGTGCTACGCGCTTCGCATCGCCTCGGTCATGGCACGCGATGAGGGCTGGCTGGCTGAGCACATGCTGATCCTCAAGCTCACTTCACCGCAGGAGAAGACCTACTACCTGTCGGCCGCCTTCCCGTCGGCCTGCGGCAAGACCAACCTCGCGCTGCTCGACCCCACGATCGACGGGTGGAAGGTCGAAACGCTGGGTGACGACATCACCTGGATGCGCTTCGGCAAGGAAGGCGAGCTGCGCGCAGTGAATCCGGAGGCGGGTCTTTTCGGCGTCGCTCCGGGCACCGGCTGGCATACGAACCCGAACGCGATGCGCGCCATCGCCAAGGGCAACTCCATCTTCACCAATGTGGCACTGACCGACGACGGCGGTGTGTGGTGGGAGGGCATGACGAAGGAAGTGCCGGAGCACCTGACCGACTGGCAGGGGAACGACTGGACGCCCGAGTCAGGACACACGGCAGCTCATCCGAATGCCCGATTCTGCACCCCGATCGACCAGATCGACATGCTGGCGGAGGAATTCAACCGGCCCGAGGGCGTTGAGCTGTCAGCCATCCTCTTCGGTGGGCGGCGGAAGACCACGGTCCCGCTCGTGACGCAGTCTCGGAGCTGGGCCAACGGAATCTTCATGGGTTCCACCCTGTCCTCGGAGACGACGGCCGCAGCAGCGGGCGAGGTGGGTCGGGTGCGGCGGGATCCGATGGCGATGCTTCCCTTCATCGGATACGACGCCGGCGACTACCTGCGGCACTGGATCGACCTGAGCGCAAAGGCCGACCAGGAGCGCCTGCCCAAGATCTTCCTGGTCAACTGGTTCCGGCGGACGGCCGACGGCGGGTTCGCCTGGCCCGGCTTCGGTGATAATTCCCGCGTACTCAAGTGGGTCATCGAGCGCCTGGAGGGAACCGCCGATGCCGTCGAGACGCCCATCGGCTTTGTTCCGACCGGCGATGCCCTCGATCTGACGGGGCTCGACATGACCCCGGCCGAAGTAGAGGCAGCCGTGCACGTGGACTCCGCGGAGTGGGCCGCCGAACTGGAGGGTATCGAGGAGTGGTACGGCCGGTTCGGGAACTCGTTGCCGGAGCAACTGACGGATCAGCTCAACGAGCTGAAGGAACGGTTCAGCGCGGTCTGACGGTTTCGGCAGAAAAACGGCCTCGCTACTTCCTGACCTGGAAGCAGTGAGGCCGTTTTACTTCGGAGGGCCACGGGTTCCGCCGGACCGGACCTATTGCGGAACTGGAATTACTGCCGGACCAGGGCGAGGACCCGGTCCACGACCTGCTGAAGCGTTGCCGGGTCCACCGCCTCGGCGTTCAGCCTCAGGTAGGGCTCCGTGTTGGAGGCGCGCAGGTTGAACCACCACTTCCCGTGCTCCGGCGTGAACGTCACGCCGTCGAGTTCGTCGACCACCACGCCGTCGGTCTCGAACTCTGCCCGGGCACGCCCGATTGCGGCAGGCAGATCCTCGACCCTTGAGTTGACCTCGCCCGAGGAGAAGTAGGGTTCGTACTCGCGGCCGAGTTCGGACAGCGGGCCGTCCTGTGCGCCGAGCTCGGCAAGGACGTGCATGGCGGCGAGCATTCCGGTGTCGGCGTTCCAGAAGTCACGGAAGTAGTAGTGGGCGGAGTGCTCACCTCCGAAGACGGCTCCCTCTTCCGCCATCACTGCCTTGATGAAGGAGTGCCCCACGCGGGTGCGCACCGGTCGTCCTCCCTCGCGTGCAACGAGTTCGGGCACGGCGCGGGACGTGATGAGGTTGTGGATGATCACAGGGGTTTCCTCGCCGCCTGCCTGGGCACGGGTGATTTCCCGGCGGGCGATCATGGCGGTGACGGCACTGGGGGAGACCGGTGCCCCCTTTTCATCGATGATGAAGCAGCGGTCGGCGTCGCCGTCGAACGCGATGCCGATGTCGGCGCCGTGCCGCACGACGGCCGCCTGCAGATCGAGGAGGTTCTCCGGTTCGAGTGGGTTGGCCGGGTGGTTGGGGAACGTGCCGTCCAGCTCGAAATACAGCGGGACGATCTCCAGCGGCAACGCCGGCAGGAGGCGGTCGCCGAGGACTGCGGGCGTGGTCAGGCCGGCCATTCCGTTGCCGGCGTCGACCACTACCTTGAGCGGGCGCAGGGAGGAGAGGTCCACCTGCGAGCGCAGGAAGCGGGAGTATCCCGGCAGGACGTCGCGCACGCTGATGGAGCCGGGCTTGGTGACCTCGGGAATGGCTCCTTCGTCGAGGTATCGCTCGGCGAGGGTCTGGATCTCCTTGAGCCCGGTCTCGGAGGACAGGGGGACGGCGCCGGGACGGGTCATTTTCATGCCGTTGTACTGGGCCGGGTTGTGGCTCGCGGTGAAAGTGACGCCAGCGGCGTTGAGGGTCCCGCTGGCGTAGTAGAGCTCATCGGTCGAGATGAGATCGAGCAGCACCACATCGGCTCCGCGCCGGGTGGCACCTTTCGCGAAGGCGCTGGAGAACTCCGGCGACGACGGACGCATGTCCCCGCCGACCAGGATCGACTCGCCCGCCAGGTCGAGGGAATCGACGAAGGCCGCACCCACCGCAGTCACGGTTTCCACCGTGATGGTTTCGCCGACGATACCCCGTACGTCATAGGCCTTGAATGAAGCAGAAAGATCGAAGGTTTTGTTCACGGTTTGAAGTCTAACTGTTGGTGGATCGCTCCCCATGGGCCATTCGGCTGACCTGTGCCGTCCGTCGGCTTGCCCACATACCCCTGCCCCGCCGCGTGGAATGGCAGTAGCGGCTGGAATACTTGGCGGCATGCCACAAACAGCACTTCTCCGGGACCAGGCCACCAGCATGCTGCAATCGCTGGTCGGCAACGCGGACGCAGGTTTTCACGAAGGCCAGTTCGAAGCGATCGAGGCGCTCGTCGAAGGAGGCCGGCGGGCACTGGTCGTCCAGCGCACAGGGTGGGGCAAGTCCGCCGTCTACTTCGTGGCGAGCCTGCTGCTGAGGAACCGCGGCGCGGGCCCCACCCTGATCGTGTCCCCCCTGCTGGCGCTCATGCGGGACCAGGTAGCCGCCGCAGCCCGGGCCGGAGTGCGCGCGGAGGCCATCAATTCCGCCAACCAGACGGACTGGGACGACATCACCGCGAAGCTCGACGCCAACGAGGTGGACGTTCTCCTGGTGTCGCCGGAGCGGCTGAACAACCCGGCATTCCGGGAACGCCACCTGCCCGAACTGATGCGCCGCACCGGGCTGCTGGTGATCGATGAGGCACACTGCATCTCCGATTGGGGCCACGACTTCCGCCCTGACTACCGCAGGCTGCGCGAGCTCATTGCGGCGCTCCCCGAGGGCGTGCCGGTGCTTGCCACCACGGCCACTGCCAACTCCCGGGTGGTGAAGGACGTCGAGGAGCAGCTGGGCACCGGCGGCACCGATGTCTTCACGCTGCGGGGGAAGCTTGCGCGGGAATCACTGCGGCTGGGCGTCCTGCGCCTGCCGAGCCCCCGATCACGGCTTGCCTGGCTCCTGACCCACCTGGATTCCCTTCCGGGGAGCGGAATCATCTACGCCCTCACGGTGTCGGCGGCAGAGGACACCGCACGGCTCCTTCGTGAGAACGGCCACGCGGTACGGGCATACACCGGGCGGACTGACCCGGTGGACCGGGAGGCGGCCGAGGCTGCGCTGAAGCAGAACGAGGTCAAGGCACTGATCGCCACGAGTGCGCTGGGAATGGGATTCGACAAGCCCGACCTCGGTTTCGTGGTTCACCTCGGTGCGCCCTCCTCACCGGTGGCGTACTACCAGCAGGTGGGCCGGGCCGGTCGCGGTACGCCCAATGCCGATGTGCTGCTGCTGCCCGGTGCGGAGGACCGGGACATCTGGGAGTACTTCGCCACCTCCTCAATGCCCTCCGAGGATTCTGCACAGCAGGTCCTCGGGGCGCTGGAGCCCGGGACCGTTCTCTCGACGCCTGCCCTGGAGGTGCGGGTCAACCTCAAGAGGTCACCTTTGGAGCTGCTGCTCAAGGTGCTCGACGTCGATGGCGCCGTCCGAAAGGTATCGGGAGGTTGGGAGGCCACCGGCCGCGCTTGGGTCTACGACGCCGAAAGGTACCGACGGATCAGTGAGGCGAGGATCGCCGAGCAGCGCGCGATGCTCGACTACGAAACCACCTCAGCATGCCGGATGGAATTCCTCGCGCGCTCCCTCGACGATCCGACGGCGTCACCCTGCGGCCGCTGCGACAACTGCGCCGGGCCGTGGTACTCCGACGATATCGGGCACGACGCATCCGACAACGCGGGTCAGGCGCTGAGCCGGGTGGGCGTGGAGCTCGAGCCACGCGGGCAGTGGCCCAGCGGCATGGACAAACTGGGAGTGCAGGTCAAGGGCAAGCTCAAGCCCGGTGAGCTGGCGGGGACCGGGCGGGCGCTTGCCCGCATGACCGACCTCGGGTGGGGGAACCGGCTGCGGGAGCTTCTGGCCGACGCGAGCCCTGATGCCCCGTTGGACCCGGCCGTGATCAACGCCTGCATCCGGGTCCTATCCCAGTGGAACTGGGATGCCCGGCCCGTTGCGGTGGTCGCGATGCCCTCACATCGGCGCCCCCAGCTTATCGGGTCCCTCGCGCAGGCGCTCGCCGGAGTGGGGAAGATACCTTTTCTCGGTGTACTCGGCACTCCGGAGGGCTGGCCCGCCGGGGAGCCGGGCGGCAACAGCGCCTTCCGGCTCGCCTCGGTGTGGGACCGGTTCAGTGTTCCGGCCGAGGGCCAGGCCTGGTTCGCAGCCAACCCGGGACCGGTGTTGCTGGTCGACGATCTCGCGGACAGCCGCTGGACCATCACCGTGGCAGGGCGCGCGTTGAGAATGGCAGGCGCGGAGTCGGTGCTGCCGTTCGCCCTTGCCCTGCGGGCCTGACCTGCCGGCCTGACCCGCGGGGAGCCCGCGCATCGAAACCCATGCAAAAGGGCCCCCTATTCCTAGGGGGCCCTGGCGCGGAGACGGGGAGATTTGAACTCCCGGTGGACTTTTGGCCCACACTTCATTAGCAGTGAAGCCCATTCGGCCGCTCTGGCACGTCTCCAATTGCTATTGCTAGCTTCCCAAGGTTACCCAGAAGGGGCACACAAGAGCAAAACCGCCGGATCGGTCCTGGCTACGCGTGGCGCGTCAACGCCTGCCACAGGAACTCGTAGGTCATCACATGCATCCTCGCGGCCTGCCGGTTGTCGGAGGCACCGGCATGGCCGCCCTCCAACGCTTCGTGGAACCACACGTTTCCCACCCCCATGTCCTTCATCCGGGCGGCCAGCTTGCGGGCCTGGACGGGCCCCACGCGGTCATCGCTCGTCGCGGTCCAAATCAGTGTCTCGGGATAAGCGGTGCCGGGGCGCACCAGGTGATACGGCGAGAAGGTCCGCACGTACTCCCATTCCTCCGGCTTGTCAGGGTCGCCGTATTCGGCAATCCACGAGAAACCGGCCGACAGTTTGGTGTACCGGCGCATGTCCAGCAGCGGAACGCCGCAGGAGATGGCTCCGAAGAGATCGGGGTAGGTGGCGAGCATGTTGCCCACCAGCAGGCCGCCATTGCTGCGCCCGGTACAACCCAGCAGTGCAGGCGTGCAGACGTTGCGCCGTACCAGGTCCCTGGCGATCGCCGCGAAGTCCTCATACGCCCGGTGCCGATTGGAGTGCAGGGCCGCCTGGTGCCACTGCGGCCCGTACTCACCGCCGCCGCGGATGTTCGCGAGAACGTAGACCCCCCGTCGTCCGTCGTCCGTTCTCCGCTCCAGCCAGCCCCGACCCACCACGCCGCTGTAGGCAGGGGTCATCGAATGCTCGAAGCCGCCATATCCGGACAGCAGGGTGGGGTTGCCGCCGTCGAGCACCAGGTCCTTCGCTGCCACCTGGAAGTAGGGCACCCGGGTGCCGTCCTCCGACACCGCGAAATGCTGCTCGACCTGGAACGCGCCCTCGTCGAAGAAGGACGGCGTGGCCTTGACCTGCCGGTGACTGCCGCCGATCTCCCCCCGGTACAGCGCCGAGGGCGTGAGGAAACCTGTGGCCACGAGCCAGTAGTCGTTGCCCGCTTCCGGGTCCTCGTCATCCACGGCGAACGCGTCCACGGCGTGGAGGGGAGGGCACGCGTCGAGGAGGCTCGCAGCCCAGCTCCTGGCCGGGTCGAGAATGCGGATTTCGGATGATACGTCCCGCAGCAGGTTGAGCAGGAGGTAGTCGCGGGTCCAGCTCCACGACTGCAGCGAAGTGGCGGCGTCCGGCGTGAACACGCAGGTGAACGAGCGGTCGCCGGCAAGGAAATCGTCCAGCCCGATGACCAGCAGCGAGCCGGCAGCGTGGTTCTTGCCCCCACAGGCCCAGTCGGTCCGGGGACGGCAGATGAGCCACTGCCGGTGTAAGGAGACGTTCACGTCCTCGGGCACATCCAGGTGCACCCATTCGCCGTCGATCCTCACGTGCGTGCGGCTCGAATAGAAGTCGATGGTGTCCACTGCGACGTCGCGCTCGAAACCCGGTGTCTGGTCGCGGATCACCAAGGCCATCATGTGGTGTCCCGGAATCTCGAAATACAGTCCGGCGTCCTCCAGTGCCTGGCCACGCTGAAGCCTGCGTACGGTGCGGGGATAGGAGCTGGAGGTGAGGGTGCCGGGGCCGAAGTCCGTTGCCACATTGAGGGTGTCCGGCCCCGCCCAGCTGATCCGGCTCTTGGCTGTCGGAATGTCGAAACCGCCGTCCACGAAGGAGCGGTCTTCGATGTCATATTCCCGGTAGCGGGTGGCGTCCCCGCCGTCGGGGGACAGCGCCACGAGCACGCGGCGGTAATCCTCGCCGGATGCCGGCCGGAGGAAAAGCGCTCCGCCCCAGACCCACTCCTCGCCCTCGCCTGCACTGAGCGCATCGACGTCGACCAGCACCTCCCACTCCGGCGCGGCGGTGGTGTATTTTTCCCACGTAGTGCGGCGCCACAGCCCCTTGGGGTGCCCCGCATCGCGCCAGAAGTTGTAGTAGTACGCTCCCCGTTTGGTGGCCATGGGGATGCGGTCGGTGGAATCGAGAACCTCGAGGACCTTTGCTTCCATGTCCAGGAAGCCCGGGGTAATGAGCTTCTCCTCGGTGAGCGCATTCTCCGCCCGGACCCACTCCAGCGGCCGGTCGCCGTAGATGTCCTCAAGCCAGAGGAACTCATCAATGGATGCGGGTGGGCGCTGTTCTGTGGAATGCGTCATCCAGCAATCCTAGACAGAATCGGAATCATCCCGGCACGGCAGTCCGGCGGCGGCTTATCGGGGAATACGCATTGGATAGGGTGGAGTCATGATCAACCGGGGGAGAGCAGAGGTGGCCGTGATCGGCGGCGGCCCCCGCGGAACGTCGGTGGTCGAGCGCCTGATCGCCCACCTGGGCCAGGTCGACGCCGCTGGAGTGCAGCTCGTTCTCCACGTCATCGACCCCTTCGAACCCGGGCCCGGCCATGTCTGGCGCACCGACCAGTCGAGGCTCTTCCTCATGAACACGCCGTCGCGGTATCCCACCGTGGTGCCGGTAGGTGAGGCGGCGCAGGCGCTGCCGGCTTCCTCAGTGCACCTCAGTTTCGACCAGTGGCGCGCATTCGCGGCCTCCGGTGCCCTTGCTGAGCTACCTGCCGAAGACGCTGCGGAGGCGCGACGCCTTGGCGCGGAGGACTTCCCGAGCCGGAGGTTGTACGGCCGGTACCTGGCCTGGGTGTTCCAGCAGCTGGTGGAGTACGCAGGCGAGGCCGTCGTCGTCGTTCACCATGCGGCGGAGGTGCTGGGTGCGCGCCGGGAGGGCGACGAATGGCTGCTCGAGCTCGACGACGGCGCCTGCCTGGCGGTCGACGCCGTGGTCCTCGCGGCAGGACATCTGCCCGCGAAGCTGATGCCCGAGCAGGAGAAGCTGCAGGACGCCGCCGCACGCTATGGCCTGCAGTACTGGCCGCCGGCAGTACCCGCCGACGTCGATTGGAAACGCCTGCCCGCCGGGAAACCCGTGCTGGTCAGGGGCCTGGGGTTGAACTTCTTCGACGCCATGATCCAGCTGACGGAGGGCCGCGGCGGCAGGTTCACCGAGGACAGCGAGGGCCGGCTGGTCTATGCGGCGTCGGGCAGGGAACCCCGGATCATCGCCGCGTCGCGCAGGGGGGCACCCTACCGGGCACGGGCTGCAGCACGCGGCCCCGGCCTCTCCATCGAGCATGAAGAGCGCTCTTCTCCTTTGGCGCCCTACTGCACCCCGGAGTCGCTGGCGGCGTTCGCCCTGTCGGGCATCCAGCCCGGCTTCGACCACGACTTCTGGCCGTTGCTTCACCGCGACGTGCTGTGGGCGTACTACGGCTCGCTGGCGCGGGTGAATCCCCGGGCGCTGCTCAGGCCTCCGGCGGAGGTCCTTGCCGCGGTGCGCCGGGCCCTTGATCGCCCGGGGACGGAGTGGCACCATGCCCTGGGCGAGGTGCTGGATCGGCTGGTGCCCGCCGTTCTCCAGCTCGACGTCGAAGCACTGGGGCACCCCTTCGCCGGGCGACACTTCGAGGGCGGCGGATCCTTCGACGACGCCGTCCTGGAGTTTCTCGATGCCGACGCCGCAGGTTCCGCTCCCGGCGTCGATGATCCGCTGAAAGCGGCCATTCGAGCACTGGCCGCCGGCCGGTCGATGATCAAACAGGCTGCGGCCGACGGCGGGCTGACCGACGCCGCCTGGACGGCTGAACTGCGCGGTTGGTTCGAACCGTTGGTCGAGGGACTTGTGAGCGGGCCCCCGTTGCAGCGGATCCTCCAGCTGGCAGCGCTCGTGCGGGCCGGACTCGTGCATTTCGTGGGACCGAACCCGAAGTTCGGCGTCGATACGGAGGAAGGGTTGTTCCGGGCCGTATCACCGTGGGTGGGTACCGAATTCACCGCCCGCTACCTGGTGGAGGCGATGATGCCGGCGAACCGGGTGTCCACGAGCGTTTCAGTGCTTCTGCGCCAGTTGATCGCTGACGGTGTGGCGAGGCCGCATCTCTTTCTGGCGGATGACGGCGTGCCGGTGGCGTCGGGCGGCCTCGACGTGACAGCGCCCCCCTACCGTGCACTCAACGCCGCCGGCGGGATCCAGGAGGACTTTTTCGTGATCGGGCTGCAGCTTGCCTCGGTGCAGTGGGGGACAGCCATCGCGGCCGAGGCCGGCGCTTCCCTCGAGGCCGGCGCCCGGACCCTGCGCGACGCCGACGACATCGCGAAGTCCATTGTCACCAGTCTTACCGCGTCCGCAGCACGGGAAGTGCCCCAGCACCAGAGCTGAGCCGGTCCCGGCGGGAAGCAAGGGAAACGCCGGAGGGCGGTTCGACGGAGGGCGGTTAAAGGGCAGGACCCCCACGAACTACCGCGGGGGTCCTGCCGATTCTCGGTCGGGCGCCAGTTAGCCCCTTGCCTTTCCGGGAGGCGTGCACTTCTTGCCCTGCTTCTCGTGCTCGGCCTTTTCAGACGCGTCCGTGCCCTTTTCGGGCTCGGCTCCCCTGCCGGGCTTGTCCTTGCCGCAGATCGGCAGGGCCGGTTCCACCGGCACCTCGGGGACCATCGCTTCAACCGTCACAGGCAGGGTGACGGTGGTCTGCGATTCACCTGCCACCAGGACGATGCTGCCCGCACCGCTCGCGCTCGCCGGAACCGTAACGGCCACCGCAGCGGCACCGCCGCTGACCGGGAACGATCCCAGGTCGGTCGACGAGCCGTCCGCCGCGACGTACTTCGCCGTGAGCGAGGTGTTGACCGGGCTCCCCAAGGAAGTGAGATCCAGCTTCGAGACGTTGAAGGACACGGCATCCCCGGCCCGGACTGCGGACGGGGCGCCCTGGACAACCATTCCGCGCCGGTCGAACGACGGCGAGAGCGGGCTGTTGGCCTTGATGTAGTCGATCCAGGCGTTCCGGTCCACGAGGCCCGATTCACGGGTGTCGGTACCCTGACGGAAAACCGTGAAGTTGTCGCCACCCTGCGCCAGGAAGCTGAAGGTGCCCACACGGTAGGCGCGTGCAGGGTCGAGGGGCGAACCATCGACGGTCACCGACGTGATGCGGGACCCACGCTCGAGAGCGGGATCGTAGGTGTAGCTGACGTTGTCGGACAGGCCGAGCGCCAGGAAGCCGCGCGAGTTGCCGTCCGGCTGCCACTGCTGCTCCAGGACCTCCTTGAACTGCGCACCGGTCAGGGTGGTGGTCCAGAGGTCGTTCACGAAGGGCAGGACGGCGTTGGCTTCGGCGAAGGTCACCACACCGTCCGGGGAATGGTAGAGCTCGTTGCGGAGCCCACCCGGATTGACCACGCCGATCTCTGCTGCACCGCGTTCCGCCGAGCCGAGGCTCGAGCGGAGGGAGTCGGCCACGAGGTTTCCGAGGGTCGACTCCGATCCGCGGTCGTCGCGGCCGGTTCCCGTGAACGCCGTCGTGATGTCAGCGGTGACCGAACCGACCGGCTGGTTGCCGATGACTGCGGCCTGGGCGAGTGCGCTGTCCACGATGCGCTTGACCTCGGCGACGCGGGGGAAAGTGGAGGTGAGCGACGCGTCGGTGTCAGTGGTCCGTGCAACGTTCTGCGCGGTGTACGCCTGGACATCCCCGGTGGCGTCGTCGACGGTCAGGGTGATCTGACCGACGAACTCGCCGTAGGAACCCGTCTGCAGGATGGGGCGGGTCTTGCCCTCGACACCCGGAACCGGGCCGTCCCACGCGTACTGCTTGTGGGTGTGGCCGGTGAAGATGGCATCGACCAGGGGCGAGGTCTCCGTGGCAATCCTGGCGAAGGATCCGCCTGCCGCGATTTCCTGCTCGATGGTGGCTCCCTCGACCACGCCGTCTCCGGCGCCGTCGTGGTACTCGGCGACGATCACATCGGCGAGGTCCTGTGCCTCGATCTCCTTGGCGACGCGGTTGACCGCCTCCACGGGATCGCCGAAGTCGATACCGGAGATACCGCCCGGGCTCACCAGCGACGCCGTGGCTTCCGTCACGACACCGATCACTGCGACGTCGATTCCGCTGACGTTGATGATGGAGTATTCCTCGAGCGCCGGATCGACCGTTCCCTTGGCGTAGACGTTGGCGCCGAGGTACGGGAAGTCCGCGAGGTCGGCCACGCGGCCCGACAGATCCTCCGTGCCCGCATCGAACTCGTGGTTCCCCACAGCCGAAGCGCGCAGCTCAAGGGCATTCAGAACCTCGAGCGTCGGCTTGTCCTGCTGCAGCGAGGAGGGGAAGAGGGAGGCACCGATGTTGTCACCGGCTGACAGGAAGGCTGAGTCACCCTCGGCGAAGCCCGCTTTCAGTTTTTCGACAGTGCCGGCGAACCTCACCGTGTTGGCGTCGATACGGCCATGGAAATCGTTGATGTTGAGGAGGTTCAGTTCACTCGTGGTGTCAGCGGGTGCAGCGTCCACTCCTACGATCACCGGATCGTGGTCGCTTGCGCGGTACGGGTCAGGCGCGTAGTAGTCGGTGATGTTGGTGTTGTACCGGCTGTATTCGAGGGCCACCGACTCTCCCGAGTTGATGTTCCAGGTGTCCACCCCTGCAACAGTCGCATCGGCAGCGGGTGAGGCGAGTACGTGGTCGAGTGAGCCGCTGAGGCCGGAGAAGACGTAGGAGTGCTTGTCCGTCTTTGCGCCCTGGTTGAGGTAGCCGGCTCCATAGAAAACCTGCATCGGATCCTCGGCCGAGTAGGAGTTGAAGTCGCCGGTAAGGAACACCTTGTCGGTTCCCGCCTCGGTCTTCATCCGGTCGGCGAAACCGACCAGCGCCGTCGCCTGCTGGACACGGGCAGCGTTCCAGCCGCCCTGGCCATCGCCGTTGTCGGAGTTGGGGCCGGAGCTCGCGGGTGATCCCTTCGACTTGAAGTGGTTGACGATCGCGAGGAACGTAGTGTCCGCGCCGCCGCCGACCGGCCGAAAGGCCTGTGCGAGGGGCTTGCGGGCATTCGAGAACGCGACGTCGTCGTCGAGGATGACCGATTCGTCGACCGGCTCCGCGACAGCCTTCCTGTAGATGAGGGCCGTTCGGATCACGTCCTCGTTCTCCAGTGCGGGAACCGCTTCCGGTGAACGGACGTAGTCCCAGACGCCGGGCGCGCGCTCGTTCAGCGCAGCAGTGAGGGTGGCGAGGGCGCTGTCGCGGTCCTTGCCGAACTTGGCCGAGTTCTCGATTTCCATGAGGGTGACGACGTCGGCGTCGAGCTCGCTGATCGCGGCGACGATCTTCGCTTCCTGGCGCTCGAAACTCGCCGTCGTGGCTGCGCCGCGGGCGTCACAGCCGCCACGGACGGTCAGCGGGTTGCCCTGACGGTCGTTGTAGTACGAGCATCCAGTCAGCTGGTCGCCCGTTGTCGAGAAGTAGTTGAGCACGTTGAACGAGGCAATCTTCAGGTCGCCCCCGACATTCTCGGGAGAGGCCGGCCTGCTGCCCGAGAACGTGACCGGCTGGACGGCTGCCGCATTTGAGGCGTTCAGCTCAGTCACCGGCTGGAACTTCCAGGCGCTGTTCCGGTAATCGAGAACCACCGGCGCCGTGAATCCAGCGGTGTACCCCACGCGCACCGGCTGGGTCTGCGTCAGATACGGCAGCGCCCGGTCCTGGTTCGCTGAGGAGAGGAAATTGGTGGAGGCGCCGTCGTCGAGCTTGATGCCACGGGCCGCGTTGTCGGCCACCACGGCGGCGTTCTCCGCAGTGCCCGGGCGCGCAACCTCGGTAGGTTGCAGCAACGGCGCGGATCCGGACGCAAGACCGATCTCGCCGTACTGGTTCAGGCTGTAGTTGTCCGCAACCGTGAAAGCATCGGTCGGCTGGAGGAGCATGCCCTCAACTGCTTCGCGTGCTACCTCGCTGGCCGGCAGCGCGATACCCGACGCCTTGACCTCTTCGGCCGCTTCGGCGATCTTCGTGGTACCGCCTGCAGCGACGGTCAGCTGGGTCATCCCAAAGGTTTCACCCACCGTGCCGGTGACCTCGACGTAGTCGCCGATGGCGACGGTACCGACCGTGGGAGGCGAATAGACGAAGATCGCGTCGGAAGCATTCTGGTCCGCGGTGGCACCTGTTCCGGGGGTCTGGAGGAAGTACCCGTCGAACCCACCGGTGGGATACGCGGCCGTGACCTTGCCGCGCGTCGTGGCCACCTGGCCGGCCAGCGGAGAGGTTGCGTTTTTTCCCTGGATGTCGCGGATCGGCACCACGGCTCCCGGGACGGGCGGCGTCTCGGGCTCGGGCGGAGGGGGCAGCTCACCCGCAGTGCCCGAGGCATTCGTCGGCGTGACGGTGGCTGAGAGTGAGAAGTCCGCCGCGTTGTTGTCCGTGTCGACAAAGCCTGTGCGGTTGATCGACTTCGGGTTCGTCGTACCGCCCGGCCCGGCGGCCTTTGCGGTTTCGAAGCTGGTGGAGTCATAGCCGAGGAGGTCAACGACACCCGGGTGGCCCGCGGTGGGACCGGCGGGCAGAACGCCCACGTTCGCGCTCTGGTCCGAGAGGACCAGTACTCCGCCGCCGGCGGCCCAGGAGGTTCCCATGGACGCGTCCGGAGTCGGCACGGGCTGGGCGGTGGACGTGGAAACGTTCGAGGTTCCCTGGATGAGGTAGTAGCCCTTGGCGGCGATGCTCCCGCTGAGTCGGACCATGCCGGTTGGGCTTGTTCCACTGGCGGAGCGGTACTGCAGCGACCACCCCTCCAGGCTCACTGCGGCATCCGTGGGGTTGTACAGCTCCACGAACTTGTTCTTGAAGGGAGCGCCGGCGCTTCCTCCGTTGACATAGGCCTCGTTGATGATGACGCCGGAGGCGGCAACTGCCGTCGTGCCGGGTAGTTCCCCTGCAATTGCCGGGAGTGCTGTTGCCGGTGCGGCCAGCAGGCCCACCGACAGCGCCGCACAAAGCGCGCCCTTCACTGACGAATTGATCATCCGCTGTTTTCTCCTTGGACCTGGCTCGTTCCAGCCGCGAGTGGTGCTTGATCAGTTACGAGATATCCGGTGTTTCGAACTTGGGGCACACCGTATGTGACGCATGTGACATTTGTTCCCCCGGGCAGAAGCAAACCAGAGAAGAATGAACGGCGGGTTATCGACACGGCGGCAATGTGAAATCCGGGTTGATTCCGGATTGGGAGAGAGTCGACCGGCCTCTGCGGTGTGGTGTCAGGCGGGCATCGGCCGGGTGTCCGTCCCACGAGACGAGTAAGGCCGGTCGGAGCAATCCCTCGATTGCCTCAACCGGCCCTGAACCGCAGACTCTGCGCTCTCGCGGAAGGTAAGAGATTCGAACTCTTGGTACGGGGTTACCGCACACTGGTTTTCAAGACCAGCTCCATCGGCCGCTCGGACAACCTTCCCGGGGATAGTGTTTCACGGGTGAACGTGTTGGGCCAAAATCTCGAACCGTGAAGGAATCCCCCATGTTGGCGGTTGTTCTCAGCTCATCCGGCGGACCAGAGGTCCTTCGTCCCACCGATGTACCCGCGCCGGTCCTGAAGGAGGGGGAGGTGCTGATCGACGTCGTCGCTGCCGGGTTGAACCGGGCGGACGTGCAGCAGCGGCTCGGCGTCTATCCGCCACCGGCCGGGGCCTCGGAATATCCCGGGCTCGAGGTTTCCGGCCGTATTGCCGACTCGAACGGGTCCCGCTTTGCCACCGGCGCTGCGGTGGTGGCGCTTCTGGCGGGGGGAGGCTATGCCGAGCAGGTTGCGGTTCCGGCAGGCCAGGTTCTCGAGGCGCCGACGGGGGTGGACCTCCTGGAGGCGGCGGCCCTGCCCGAGACCGCCGCTACCGTGTACTCCAACCTTTTCCTGTCCGCCGACCTCACGGCAGGCGAAACGGTCCTCATCCATGGTGCTTCCGGCGGTATCGGGACCATGGCGATCCAGCTCGCGCTCGCCTTCGGCGCCGTCCCGCTGGTCACGGCAGGCTCGAACGAAAAACTGCGGTTCGCAGAATCCCTCGGCGCACGCACCCTGATCAACTACCGCGAGCAGGATTTCGTCGAGGAGGTGAGGCGGGCCACCGATGGTGCAGGTGTCGACGTGATCCTCGACGTCGTCGGCGCGAAATACCTTGGGCGGAATGTCGATGCCCTGGCCGTGAACGGGCGCCTCGTCGTCATCGGGCTGCAGGGCGGGGCGAAGGCCGAGCTGAACCTCGGGGCCCTCATGGCGAAGCGCGCAAGCGTTACCGGCACCACGCTGCGGTCACGCCCGTCCGTGGAGAAGGCAGCCATTATGGCTGCAGTTGGCCGTGAGGTGTGGCCCCTCGTTGCCGCGGGGCAAGTACGGACCGCGGTCAACCGCACGTTCCCGCTCAGCGAGGCGGCGGAGGCGCACGCCTATTTCGATTCCGGCCGGCATACGGGCAAGATTCTCCTCACGACGGGCCGCATCTGAGGCGCAGCCGGGCTTCCGGTCGTCAAATTGTTGTGGAATCGTTGAAGGATCAGCGCAACGCCCACCCAGGAGGTATGTCATGACGGTTCACCACGACGGCGAGAAGGAAGCAGGCCTGAGCAAGGCCGCGGAAAGTTTCACCGACAACCTTGCCGACCAGGTTCCCGACGGTGTGGACAGCGGCCCGCAGGATACCGCCAACGAGGGCGAGGACCCCCGCACCTCCACGCATGCGAGCCTGAGCGAAGGGTCCAACGCGAAGGACGACGACGGCCGCTGACGTACTATCGGCGCCGCCCGGCGCAGTGCTTCTACCGTTGGGCGATTCGCTCGCTTGCATGCGCCGATCATGTGACGTAGGCCTCAACGGATTGCTATCTTCGTGTGGTTAACCCCCTTCGTTCCCGAGGAGCATCATGAGTCATTCCAACGGGTCCTACCGGCACGACGACGTGCTGGTCTCCGACCCGGATTTGCCGCCCACCGCCGTCGATCCGCAGGTGGCGGAAGAAGAAGAGCGTCGCTGGACGCCAACGAAGATCGCGATCTGGGTAGGAATCGCACTGCTGGGTGGTTTCTCCTGGACCATGCTGGCCCTGGTGCGTGGCGAAACCGTCAATGCCATCTGGTTCGTCTTCGCCGCCGTCTGCACCTACCTCATCGCCTACCGCTTCTACTCCAAGCTGATCGAGCGCAAGCTCCTGAAGCCGGATGACCGCCGGGCCACCCCGGCCGAGTACAAGGCCGACGGCAAGGATTACGCGGCTACTGACCGACGCGTCCTGTACGGGCACCACTTCGCCGCCATCGCCGGCGCCGGTCCGCTCGTCGGACCCGTGCTGGCCGCCCAGATGGGTTACCTTCCCGGCACGCTCTGGATCATCATCGGCGTGATCCTCGCCGGCGCGGTGCAGGACTACCTGGTGATGTTCTTCTCGATGCGGCGGGGAGGGCGTTCCCTGGGGCAGATGGCCCGTGAAGAGCTCGGCCTGATCGGCGGCACCGCCGCCCTGATCGCCACCCTCACCATCATGATCATCATCGTCGCGATCCTCGCGCTCGTCGTGGTCAACGCCCTGGGTGAAAGCCCGTGGGGTGTCTTCTCCGTCTCCATGACCATCCCCATCGCGCTCTTCATGGGCGTCTACCTGCGCTACCTGCGCCCGGGCAAGGTCACCGAGGTCTCGGCCATCGGGTTCGTCCTGCTGATGCTCGCCATCATCGCCGGCGGCTGGATCTCCGAAACCACCTGGGGCGTCGAGATCTTCACGCTCGACCGCATCACCATCGCTTGGGGCATCATCATCTACGGCTTCATTGCCGCAGTGCTTCCCGTCTGGCTGCTCCTGGCCCCCCGCGACTATCTTTCGACCTTCATGAAAATCGGCACCATCGTCATGCTGGCCGTCGCCATCGTCATCACCAGGCCCGAGATCACCTCGCCTGCAGTGACCGAATATGCGACGACGGGAGCCGGACCGGTAGTGCCGGGGACACTCTTCCCCTTCCTCTTCGTCACTATCGCCTGCGGCGCGCTGTCCGGGTTCCATGCCCTGATAGCCTCGGGCACCACACCCAAGATGATCCAGAAGGAACGCCAGACCCGGTTCATCGGCTACGGCGGCATGCTCATGGAGTCCTTCGTCGCGATCATGGCCCTCGTCGCGGCCCTGTCGATCGACCGCGGCATCTACTTCGCCATGAACTCCTCCGCGGCCGCCACCGGCGGAACCATCGAGGGTGCGGTCGCTTTCGTCAACGGCCTCGGTCTCGCCGGAGTGAACCTCGCTCCCGAAGCGCTGAGCCAGCTGGCCGCGAACGTCGGCGAGGAGTCGGTGGTGTCGCGCACGGGCGGTGCCCCCACCCTGGCTGTCGGCATTGCACAGATCATGCAGGGCCTGATCGGCGGGCCGGGGATGATGGCGTTCTGGTACCACTTCGCCATCATGTTCGAAGCGCTGTTCATCCTCACTGCAGTCGATGCAGGAACCCGTGTTGCACGGTTCATGCTGCAGGACAGCATCGGCAACTTCGCCCCCCGTTTCCGCGACACCTCGTGGCGGACCGGAGCCTGGATCTGCACGGCGATCATGGTGGCCGGCTGGGGAGCGATCCTGATCATGGGCGTCACCGACCCGCTCGGCGGCATCAACACCCTGTTCCCGCTGTTCGGTATCGCCAACCAGCTCCTCGCGGCTATCGCGCTCGCGGTCTGCATGGCGATCTGCGCCAAGAAGGGTGTCGTCAATTACCTGTGGATTCCCGCGCTGCCGCTGGCGTTCGCTTCCGTGGTGACCATCTCGGCGTCGTTCCTGAAGATCTTCTCGCCCGTTCCCAACATCGGCTACTGGGCCCAGCACAATGCCTTCAAGGGTGCGCTGGCTGCCGGAGAGGAAAGCTTCGGCACTGCCCAGAGCGTCGCGGCAATGGAGGCAGTGGTCCGCAACACCTTCATCCAGGGCACGCTGTCGATCGTCTTCGTGGTGCTGTCGATCATCGTGATTGCCACCGCGATCATCGCCACCATCAAGGCGATCCGGCAGGGCGGCGGAACCGATACCGAGGATACTCAGGTTGCCTCGCGGTCCTACGCCCCGTCGGGATTCCTGGCCACACCGGCTGAGAAGGAGCTCGAAGCACAGTGGACTGCGCTCGAGCCCGGCAAGCGTCCGGCAAGAACGGGCCACTGATGAGTATCAACCTTGCCCTTGGAAGGGCACGGAAGGCTGCCCGCGGTGTCGCGTGGCTGTTCAAGGGAGTGATGGGCGAGAACGCCTACCAGGCGTACCTCGACCATCACGCGAAGACGCACGTAGCGGAGCCTCCGATGACGGAGCGGGAGTTCTGGCGGGACAAGACGGACCGCCAGGACGTGAACCCCGAAGGGCGCTGCTGCTAGCAGTCTTCGAAACGATGCCCGGTCGGGCTGCTTTTTCCAGGGCAGCCGGGCCGGGCATCGTCGTCGGACCGACGTCGTCGTAACCGGTATGGGTTCTCCAATCGTGAGAATATAGGCCCATGACTGAACAGCAGCCCAACGACGACGGCAAGGCCGCGCCCCTCGCCGAGCTTGTCGACAAGCCTGCCAAGGTCATGCGGATCGGGACCATGCTAAAGCAGTTGCTCGAGGAGGTCCGATCGTCGCCGCTGGACGACGCCGGGCGTGTCCGCCTTGCCTCCATCCACGAACGCTCGATGAAGGAGCTCGAGGATGGACTCGCCCCCGAACTCGTCCAGGAACTGCACCGCATCCACCTGCCTTTCAATGACGACTCCGCCCCCACCGACGCCGAGTTGAGGGTGGCGCAGGCGCAGTTGGTCGGTTGGCTCGAAGGGCTCTTCCACGGCATCCAGACCGCCCTCGCCGCCCAGCACATGGCGAACCAGCAGCTCGCCGCACGCTTGCAGCTGCGCCAGCTGCCGCCGGGTACCCAGATTGCGCCAGGCGTGGTGATCGGGGAGGACGGCGAACCCAAGCGCGTCCAGGGTGTGCCGAACGTGTCCCTCACGCCCGAGGATCCGCACGGCCCCGGCCAGTACCTCTAGCAACCGGTGGCTTTTTTCGCTGCGGCCCGGCAGGGGCGCAAGGACGACGTCGAGCTGGGCAGTGGCGTCTGGAGGCGGGCGCATGACCGCTTCCGCCGCGGGCTGGACCGCTACCACCAGATTCTTGAGGGCACCGAGGACGACGACGTCTACAGCGAGCTCGTCGAGATCGCCAACCAGCTGGGGGAGATGCTTCCGAGGGTCCGAAGCGTCTGCGTGGAAGCGCAGCGGCGTTCGCCCAGCAGCGGACTCGACATCCCCGGGGCAATGGTGCAGGTCCACCGGGCGCTTTCCAAGGCAGGCAATACGCTGGCGACGACGGCGGAAGCCGCCGCGATGACCCGGCTCGACGGCGAACGCTGGGGAGTGGCTTCCGTCGGGCTCGGGAACGTTCGCCGACGGGCCGAGCTGGTGGCGGAGGACGTGGCGGAAGCGGAGCGCCAGCTCCAGGGTTGACACGCAACCTGGAGGTTTCCGCGATTTCCCGAAATAATTCCGGCACCACGCCGGTTGCCGCCTATATGACTACTTCACCCAATGTTCTGACCGCATCCCCGAATCTGACGTTCAACGACGGCCACACCATTCCCCAGCTCGGGTACGGCGTGTGGCAGGTCGAGGACAAGGTTGCCGAGGACGTCGTCGGCACGGCGTTCACTGTGGGTTACCGCCACATCGACACCGCCAGGATCTACGGCAACGAGGCAGGTGTGGGCCGCGCCATCGCGTCGTCCGGCCTGGCACGGGATGACATGTTCATCACCACCAAGGTGTGGAACGCCGACCAGGGGTATGAAAGCACCCTGAAGGCCTTCGAGGAGTCGATGGAACGCCTCGGCCTGGAAACCCTGGACCTGTACCTGATCCACTGGCTGCAGCCGAAGCAGGGCAAGTACGTGGACACCTGGAAGGCCCTCGTCGAGCTCCAGAAGCAGGGCCGGGTCAAGAGCATCGGCGTCTCCAACTTCACCGTCGAGGCGCTCCAGGAGATCATCGACGCCACGGGCGTGGTGCCCGTCATCAACCAGGTGGAAACCCACCCCTACCTGAACCAGGCCGAGCTTCGGGCGTTCGAGGAGAGCAAGGGCATCCTCCACGAGGCGTGGTCACCCCTCGGCTCCGGGAAGGGTCTGCTCGATGACCCGACACTGCAGGAGATCGCTGCCAAGCGGAACGCCACCCCTGCACAGGTGGTCCTCGCCTGGCACCTCGCACTCGGCAGCGTGGTCATCCCCAAGTCCGTGACCGAGTCCCGCATCCGTGAGAACTTCGAGTCCTTGAAGGTCACGCTCGAGGACGGCGACATCGAAGCGATCAACGCACTCGACAAGGGCGCGGAAGGCCGCATCGGCGCTGATCCTGCGACGGCGGACTTCGCCTGAGCAACAGGTTTCCTGAACGACAGTTCCGCTGATCAACCACCTGTGGCGGCCACCCGACTCGGGTGGCCGCCACAGGTGCTTGATCAGCGGGATCGTTCCCTTCCGGGGGCGGGGTGCCTGCGAACGGCGGCCGCTCAAACCGCCCGTATCAGCTCCGCCCGGAGGGGCCAGGCTGCGCCGTCGCCGCCGGTTCCGCTGCGGTGGGAGCGCCGTCGTCGACTCCGATGGAATATAGCAGCGCTTAACAGCAATCAGGGCGGTTTGGCGAGTGCCTGCCGCTGATTTTTCTTTTTATTGCCTCGGCTTTCGGGCGCGCCATAGCCTGACACCACCTGTTCATTTCGACTATGGAGGTGCCACATGGCTACAGGAGAAACAGGGTTCGACGACGTCTCGTTCGACCTCATCTCGCTGCAGTACCACTCGCTGAAAGCGGGCCACGACTACGGGCAGTACGTACGTGATGCCCGTAACGCCGGCCGCGACGACATCGCTGACTTCTTCGAGCAGGTCATGGCGCAGGACTCCGAGCGGGCCGCCAAGTGCCATGCCTTCCTCGGGGAGCTGACGGGGTCGGCGGAATCCGGGCCGGCGCTGAGCTGACCCGGCGCGCCGTCCCACCCTCGATCCCCGCTGATCAAGCACGTATGGTGGCCATTCGCGCAGCGAAGCCGCCACAACCGCTTGATCAGCGGGGGTGTGGGGAACGCCGGGAACGGCAATCTCGCGCACAGGAAAACCCCCGGCCGCATGCGGTCCGGGGGTTTTGCGTGAGCCTCCTGCCAGAGTCGAACTGGCGACCTTCTCATTACGAGTGAGACGCTCTACCGACTGAGCTAAGGAGGCATGTTTCATGATTCGGAAGTTTCCGGGAGGTCAATCCACAAGCAATAACTGTATAAGAGCGGAAGCCCGCTGGTCAAAGCGGCGCTCAGCAGCGCACACCGTCCTCCGGCACCGTTCCGTCCACGAAGTAGGAATCCACGACGTCGCCGATGCAGTCATTCGAGCGCCCGTAGGCCGTGTGGCCCTCGCCTTCCCACGTGACATGCACTGCCGATTCCAACTGGTCGGCAAGGGCAAGCGACCACTCATAGGGGGTTGCCGGATCTCCGGTTGTGCCGATCACGAGCATCGGCCCGGCTCCGGCAGCACTGACGGGCACCGGTTCGAGCACCGGGCCGTAGGCCCAGGGCGCGCACGTCACTCCTCCGTAGGCGAGGAGCGCCCCGAACGTGGGGGACGCAGCCACGAGCTCTTCCCTGTCCTTGGCCATCTGCGCCGGATCCGACGTCATCGGGTAGTCCAGGCAGTTGATGGCCAAAAAGGCCTCGGTGGCATTCGTGGCGTACGTTCCGTCCGGGCTGCGCTCCGCGGCGAGGTCCGCGAGGTACAGCATGTCGCTGACGTCACCGTTCAGTGCGCTCTCGACGGCGGTGGTCAGGGTGGGCCAGTTGGCGTTGTCGTAGAGCGGGAGGATGAAACCCTGCACGAAGGTGCCCACGGTGACCAGCCGCCCGTCCTTCGCGCGTTGCGGCTCCTCCTCGATCGAGGCGAACAGGGCCTGCACCGCGGCGACGCCCTCGTCGACGGTCCCCGGTAGCGGACATTCGTCGCCCGACTGGCAGTCGGCGATGTACGCGCGGAGTGCCTCCTCGAAAGCCGCAGCCTGCCCCAGCGTCACCTGCTCGCTGGAGAGCGACGGGTCGATGGCGCCGTCGAGCACCATGCGGCCCACCCGGTCAGGGAAGAGTTCCGCGTAGGTGGCGCCCAGTTGGGTCCCGTAGGAGAACCCGAGGAAGTTCAGTCGAGGGTCATTCACAATGGCCCGCAGGATGTCCATGTCCCGCGCGGCGCTCTCGGTGTCGACGTAGCCCAGTAGTTCCCCGGTGCGTTCGGCGCACAGGTCGGCGAAGATCCGGGCTTCCTCGGTCAGGAGGGCCAGTGCTTCCTCGTCGGAAGCGCCGGCGGGGATGAACTGCTCGCGCGCCACGTCCTTCTCGGCGTCGGTGCGGCACTCCACTGCGCTGGAGCGGTTGACGCCGCGGGGATCGAAGCCGACGACGTCGTAGGTTTCCCGCAGCCTGTCACTCGTGACGAACTCCACCGCGTTCTTCACGATGTTGTAGCCCGATCCACCGGGCCCGCCCGGGTTGACGAGGATGGTGCCCTGGGCCTCGCCGTCGGCGTCGGACCGGATCGCCGCGATCTCGATGGTGTCCCGCCCCGGGTCGTCGTAATCCAGGGGCACCTCCACAGTGGCGCACGCGAACTCCTCCTCGCACGGCTCCCACACCACCTGCTGGCTGTAGAACGGGTCCAGCTCTCCGGGCACCTCGCCCACCACGGTGGGGTCGGCGCTGGCGGCTCCCGTCTCGGGCGCGTCGCCGTCCTGGCCGGGGAACAGCGAGCATCCCGACAGGGCAAGCGCGAGCACGGAACCGGCGGCGAGCGCACCCCACCGACGACGGCGGGGCGGGGCGGGACTGCCGTCCGGTGCGGATTTCATCGCGCAAGGTCCTTTCGGGACAGAAGGCTCACGGCCATGGCTTCGATGGCGAGGAGCGGAGACACATTGGTGGTCACGAGCCGCGTCCGCACCTCGTTGATGGCCTCGATATGGAGGAGCGTATCCTCGGCGCTGCCGTTGCCGGCGAACGCCTCGAGGTCGGGACGGAGCGGCTCGTTGACGAGCTCCCGCGGGCTGGACAGCTGGAGCATGAGGACGTCCCGGTAGAACGAGATGAGGTCCGTCAGTGCCCGGTCGAAGTAGTCGTTCTTCGACCGCTTCGCCCGCCGCGTCTGGTCCTCCTCCAGGCGCTTGACCTGGGCCCGCATCGACGGCGGGAGCGTGCCCGTCTCGGGGGCGCCGAGGGCGGTCAGCAGCGCCGCACGCTCCTGCGCATCCCGTTGCTCGAAGGAGCTCTGCGCTTCCGCTTCGGCGAGCTTCACGAGGTCGGCAGCCGCCTTCATGGCCCCGGATACCGAGTGCAGCGTGAGCGGGAGCCGGACGATCTGGTTGCGGCGCTCGCGGGCGCCGTCGTCGGTGGCCAGTCTCCGGGCCACGCCGATGTGGCTCTGCGCGGCACGCGCCGCAGCTTCCGCCGTCGCCGGGTCGATGCCGTCGCGGGCCACCAGCAGTTCGGCGACATCACGGACCGGTGGGAGCCGCAGGCTCACCGAGCGGCAGCGCGAGCGGATGGTGACCAGCACGTCACCCGGACTCGGCGCGCACAGTAGCCATATCGTTCGGGGCGGGGGCTCCTCGATGGCCTTGAGAAGCACATTGGTGCTGCGCTCCTGCATGCGGTCGGCGTCCTCGACCACAATCACCCGCCAGCGCCCGGTGGAGGGTTTGTCCTGCGCCTTGCGGACCAGCTCGCGGGCTTCGTCGATGGTGATCGTCACCTTTTCGGTGGTGACGTTGGTGAGGTCGGCGTGCGATCCTGCCAGTACCGTCCGGCAGGCCTTGCAGGTCCCGCAACCGCGTTCATCGAGCGCTTCGCGGTCGCAGAGCAGGGCGGCGGCGAAGGCCCTCGCCGCATTGGAGCGCCCTGAACCGGGCGGGCCGGTGAAGAGCCACGCGTGGGTGGGGGTGCCGGACTGCGACGCACGCTTGAGCTGCTCGACGACGGATTCCTGCCCCCGGAGCTCCGACCAGACGCTCATGCGAGCCGTTCAAGGACGGCGTCGAGGATCTTCCGGCCGAGTTGGTCTTTCACGCCGTCGGCGGGCAGCACCAGATAGCGGTCCGGGCTCTTCCCGGCGAGCGCGAGGAACTGCGCCCGGATGCGCTCGTGGAAGGGATCAGGTTCGGATTCCAGGCGGTCCTCCAAAGCGTCCTGCGCCGTCCGCCGGCTGCGTCCCTCGGCGGGCTCCACATCGAGCAGGACCGTCAGGTCGGGGCGCAACCCATCCACGGCCCATCGGTTCACGTCGAGGACGGCCTGCGCCCCGAGCTCGCGCCCCGCACCCTGGTATGCGACCGAGGAATCAACATAGCGGTCACAGGCGACGACGTCGCCGCGCGCCAGTGCGGGCAGGATCACCTGCGCCACGTGGGCGGCCCGTGAGGCCGCGAAGAGAAGCGCCTCGGTGCGTGCGTCGATCTCACCCTGGCCGTGTTCAAGGACGAGGCTGCGGAGCTTTTCGCCCACCGGGGTCCCACCCGGCTCGCGGGTACGCAGTACCGGAATGCCCGCGGCCCCCAGTGCTTCGCACAGGAGGGAGGCCTGGGTGGATTTTCCGGCGCCGTCGCCGCCCTCGAAGGCAACGAAGAGCCCGGGCAGGCCGTGGGGTTTCTCGGAAGTCACCCTTCAAGCCTACCGAGTGCTGCGCACAGTGCCCGCCTGACGGATGCGCGAGGCTCGCTTCCCTCGGTGGGCGTCGTAATTCCCGGACACGAGCCCCCGCCAACTACCCTGATCCAATGAGCCATTCCGCTGAGGACATGCACCTGGCCCCGGACACCCTCGTGGTTGCCGCAGGCCGCCCCCTCCGGGAACACGATGCACCAGTGAACCCGTCGATCGTCCTCTCCTCCACCTTTCTCGGCACCCGCGCCCCGGAACCGGGCGACCGCGTGTACGGACGCATGTCGAACCCCGCCTGGGACCCCTTCGAGGAGGCGCTCGGCCGGCTCGAAGGAGCCGATCACCCCGCGCTGGTCTTCAGCTCCGGGCTCGGGGCAGCCGCCGCAGCCCTGTCCCTGGTCCCTACGGGCGGCGTCGTCATCATGCCGAAGCATGCCTATGCCGGTTCCCTCAGCCTCGCCCACGCCGAAGCGCAGCTCGGACGCTTCGCCCTGCGGACCGTGGACATCGCCGACACCGCAGCCGTCCTCGCCGAAATCGAGGACCTCAAGGGCGAGCAGCTGATGCTGTGGCTCGAGAGCCCGACCAACCCGATGCTCGAAGTCGCCGAAACGGCAGTCCTTACTAGGGCTGCCCACGCCGCCGGCGCGCTCGTCGTCGCCGACAACACCTTCAATACGCCGATCATCAGCCGACCGCTCGAGGACGGCGTGGACGTGGTGCTGCATTCGGTCACCAAGTGGCTCGCGGGACACTCCGACGTCGTCCTCGGTGCGCTCGTCACCTCCGATGCCGCCCTCCGCGCCACGCTGCTGGCCCACCGGACCCTCCGCGGCGCCATCGCCGGTCCGTTCGAGGTGTGGCTCGCGCTTCGCGGCATGCGGACCCTCGCGCTCCGCATGGAACGCAGTCAGTCCAACGCCGCGATCCTCGCCGAGCGCCTCGCAGGGCACCCCGCCGTCTCCCGCGTCCGATACCCAGGGCTTCCGCAGGATCCCGGACACCAGCGTGCCAGGGAACAGCTGAACGGCTTCGGGGGCATCGTCAGCATCGAGCTGACCGGCGGCCTTCCCGCCGCCGACGCCCTGATCGATGCTGTGCGCCTCTGGCTTCCGGCAACGTCCCTGGGTGGGGTCGAGTCACTCATCGAACGACGACGCCGCCAGCCGGCCGAGCCGGTCACCGTTCCCGCAGACCTGGTGCGGCTGTCGGTGGGCATCGAGAACGTCGAGGACCTCTGGCGGGACCTCGATGGTGCCCTCACGGCAGCCGGACAGCTAAGCTGATTCCGTGCTGATTGTCTATTCCATCCAAAGTTACCTCTACCTCGTGCTGGGCTTCGTCGCCCTGGCGATCGAGGTCTGGGCCTTTACCGACTGTGCCCGCCGCAAATCGGCGTCGTTCGAAGCCGCATCCAAGCGCACCAAGGGCTTCTGGCTGGCGCTGACCGGCGGCGCGCTCCTGGTGGGTCTTCTATCGGCGCTCGGCGGCCTGGGTGGTGGCGGCGGCTTCAACCTGTTCCAACTGGTCGCCGTCGTCGCGGCAAGCGTGTACCTCGCGGACGTCAAGCCCGCCGTCAGCGAGACGGCCGGCCGCGGGGGCAACTACGGCCCGTACGGCCCCTGGTAACGACGTCCCGGTATAAAGCCGCCCAGATAAAGTGCCGCGGTAGGAAGCGCCCTGTTGAAGGCGCCCTGGCAAGAACGAGCTAGGCGGAATGGCCGGGCCGCACCGCGTCCCAGCCCACCGTGACCTCGCCGAGCCTCCAGCGCGACGGCGAATCGAGCAGCGGCCACCCGGCGTCCTTCAGGGCGGCACACATCGCACTCCAACGCTGCCGGTTCCCGAACGGGGACAGGGGCGCGGCGTCGAGCCAGGCCCTGTCCATCGCCGCCAGAAATCCGTGCACCCTCTCGCCCGGAATATTACGGTGGATCAGGGCCTTGGGAAGGCGTTCCGCCACGTCCGACGGCAGCGCAAAGGCGCCGAAGCGCATCGAGATGCTGAAGGACACCGGCCCGGACGGATCCAGCGCGACCCAGGTCGCCCGCCGCCCGATCTCGTCGCACGTGCCGTCGATGAACAGTCCCTCCGGCGCGAGCGCACCCTGCACCTGTTCCCAATGAGCTTCATACTCGTCCTCACCGTATTGCCGCAGCACATTGAAGGCCCTCACGAAGACGGGCCGCCGGCCGGCCAGTGGCAGCTCGAATCCGCCCTGCCGGAAGCTCAAACGGTCCCGCGAGAGCGGAAGGGCGGCCTGCACCCGCAGGGGGTCTATTTCGATGCCGATGAGCTCGATGTCCTCCCGCACGCGGGAAAGCCGTTCGAAGAGCTCGACGGCGGTGACAGGCGCCGCTCCGTAGCCCAGGTCCACCACGAGGGGATCGTGCGCAGCCCGGAGACGCCGGGCCTGCGGACCGGCGAGCCAGCGGTCCACGCGCCGCAGCCGGTTGGGGTTGGTGGTTCCACGCGTGATGCTGCCCACCGACTGGGGACTGCGTCTGACCTGCGGCACCGTCCAAGGTTACTGGTAACAGTGCGTTCACAGATGCCTGGGAAGCACCGATGCGGCAGACTGGGAACCATGACTTCCTACAAATTGATTCTGCTGCGCCACGGGCAAAGTGAGTGGAACGAAAAGAACCTCTTCACCGGCTGGGTGGACGTGGCCCTGACAGCCAAGGGAAGGGAGGAAGCCACCCGCGGCGGGCACCTGCTGGTGGAGGCCGGGATCCTCCCCGACATCGTCTACACCTCGCGCCAGAAGCGGGCCACCATCACGGCCAACCTGGCCCTTGAGGCTGCGGACCGGACCTGGATCGACGTCAAGCGCAGCTGGCGCCTGAACGAGCGCCACTACGGAGCGCTGCAGGGCAAGGACAAGGCGCAGACGCTGGCCGAGTTCGGCGAGGAACAGTTCATGGAATGGCGCAGGTCCTACGACACCCCGCCGCCGCCCCTTGATGATTCGAGCGAATACTCGCAGGCGAATGATCCCCGCTACGCCGACCTCGCCGATGCCCTGCCCCGCACCGAGTGCCTCAAGGACGTCCTCGACCGTTTCCTGCCGTACTGGGAATCGGACATCACCGAGGACATCAGGGCCGGCAGGACGGTGATGATCGCCGCACACGGCAACTCGCTGCGCGCCCTCGTGAAGCACCTCGACGGCATCAGCGACGCCGACATCGCCGCACTGAACATCCCCACCGGCATCCCGCTGGTGTACGAACTGGACGAGAACCTGGTGCCGGTCAAGGCCGGCGGCACCTACCTCGACGCCGAGGCCGCCGCAGCATCCATCGAAGCAGTCGCGAACCAGGGCAAGCACTAGCAGTAGACGGGCACTAGCAGGAAACACAGGGCACACACGACGACGGCGGCCCCGCAAGGCCGCCGTCGTCGTCGTTCGGGAAGAAGCCGCTACGTCAGCGGAGCACTCGGGTGCCATTCGCCGGTCACGAGGTAGGTGACCTTGCGGGATACCGACACGCCATGGTCGGCGAAGCGTTCGAAGTACCGGCTCGCGAGGGTGATATCGACGGCAGTGGGGGCGGATTCGTTCCAGTCCTCCGAGGCGATGGCCCGGAAGACGCTCGCGTGCAGCTCATTGACGCGGGCGTTCGCGGCGTTGATCTCGCTGTTCAGTTCGAGGTTGCGGGTCTCGAGGAGTTCGGTGACCTTCGTCGCGATCTGGAAGTCGAGGTCTGCGAGTTCGTCGAAGATGGGGCGGATGCGCTCCGGGACCACGTTGGCAGGGAAACGAAGCCGGGCCAGCTGGGCGATGTGTCGTGCGAGGTCCCCCATGCGCTCGAGGGAAGCGCTCATCCGGAGCGCCCCGACGATCATCCGCAGGTCACTCGCCACCGGGCCCTGCAGGGCCAGGACGTCGATCGCGCGTTCATCGAGGGCGTTCTGCAGGAAATCGATGCGCGCGTCCGCGGCGATCACTTCCTGCGCCAGCTCCGTGTCGGCGCCCCGGAAAGCACTGTCGGCTTTCTGGATTGCCTCCGACACCAGCTGCGAGATCTCGATCAGTTCCTCGCCGATCTGGTGGAGTTCGGCCTGAAAAACCTTACGCACGTGGGCGTCCTTTCCGTTGAAGTGATAGTTCAACTGCCTGCACAGTTCCGTCCACGAGACTCTCAGGCGAGCATGAACTATTGCACAGCTTCTAGTGAACGTTAGTTGAACCCCTCGCCTATTGCCACCGGATCAGGTCCGGGCGGGAATGCCAGCGCATAAGCTGGGAGCGTGGATTTCGTATTCCTTAGCCTGACCGCCGGGCTCGTTGGCCTAGCGCTCGGTGTCTTCGGCATGCTGGCGTACCGCACCAGTGAAACCCAGCGGAGCCAGCTCCTCTATGAGGACGAGCCGGTGCTGCCCGACGGCGCCGCGGAGGTTCTCTCGATCATCGGCCGGGCCTACGTGATCGTGGACGCGATCGACGGCGTGGTCCGTGCCAGCCCGGCGGCCTACGCGTTCGGCCTGGTGCGCGGGCATACCGTGGTCCACGCGGAACTCCTCGCCCTGACCTCGCGCGTGAGGCGCGACGGCGTGATCGAGCAGAAGCAGCTTGAACTGCCGCGCGGACCCCTCGGGCAGGGCAGCATCGTGATCCAGGTGCGGGTGGCGGCCCTCGGAACCGAATACATCCTGATCCTCGCCGACGACCGCACCGAGATCACGCGCACCGAGGAGATCCGGAACGATTTCGTCGCCAACGTGTCCCACGAGCTGAAGACACCAGTGGGTGCCATCTCGCTGCTCGCTGAAACCATCCACGAAGCTGCGGAGGATGAGGTGGCGGTGCGGCGGTTCGCCCAGCGCATGCACAAGGAGTCCGCGCGGCTCTCGGCCCTCGTCCAGGACATCATCGAGCTGTCCCGCCTGCAGGGGGCCGACGTGGTGCGCCGGGGCAAGCCCGTCAACATCAATACGGTGATCGCGGAGGCCGTGGACCGCAACAAACTGCCCGCGGAGAGCAAGCGGATCGACATCGTGGTCGGCGGGTCGGTGGCGCTGCCGGTGTTCGGAGACCCGGACCTGTTGATGACGGCGTTCCGCAACCTCATCGACAATGCCATCCGCTATTCGCCGGAGGGCACCAGGGTGGGAGTGGGGCTGCGTTCCCGCGACGGTCTGGTGCAGGTCTCCGTCACCGACCAGGGCGCGGGGATCACTCCGGAGGAGCAGGAGAGGATTTTCGAGCGGTTCTACCGCATCGACGCGGCCCGGTCCCGGCAGACGGGCGGGACCGGGCTCGGCCTCAGCATCGTCAAGCACGTCGTCTCCAACCACGGCGGCGAGGTGACAGTGTGGTCGCAGGCGGGACAGGGCAGCACCTTCACCGTGCGGCTGCCCGAGATGGAAGCCGGCGATGACGCCGCTCCGCCACCGGCCCGCCCGGCGGCGGCAGTATCCAAACCAATCAAAAAGGGCGGAAGCAGCGCCCAGGAACAGGGAGTCCGCGCTTGACCCGCATTCTGATTGTCGAAGACGAGGAATCCTTCAGCGACCCGCTGTCCTACCTGCTCGGCAAGGAGGGTTTCGAGGTTGCGGTGGTGGACAACGGAATCGACGCCGTCGCCGAGTTCGACCGCGCAGGAGCGGACCTCGTCCTGCTCGACCTCCAGCTTCCCGGGCTGTCCGGAACCGAGGTCTGCAGGCAGCTGAGGCAGCGCTCCAGCGTCCCCGTCATCATGCTGACCGCCAAGGATTCCGAGATCGACAAGGTGGTGGGCCTCGAACTGGGCGCCGACGACTACGTGACGAAGCCCTACTCCTCCCGGGAGCTCGTAGCCCGCGTCCGCGCAGTGCTGCGGCGGCAGGGGGAACCCGAGGAGCTCGTCCCGAACACCGTCGAGGCCGGGCCGGTGCGGATGGACATCGAGCGCCATGTGGTCAGCGTCAGCGGGGTGCAGGTCGCCCTGCCGCTCAAGGAGTTCGAACTGCTGGAGATGCTCCTGCGGAACTCGGGGCGGGTCCTGACACGCGGCCAGCTGATCGACCGCGTGTGGGGTTCGGACTACGTGGGGGACACCAAGACGCTCGACGTGCACGTCAAACGGCTACGGACGAAAATCGAGCCGGATCCGTCGAACCCGCGCTACCTGGTGACGGTGCGCGGGCTCGGCTACAAGTACGAGGCCTGAGCCGCGGCGGGCTTCTGAAGCAGGCCCGAAAGCATCAGTGTTCCTCTCCCTCTCCCTCTCCCTCTTCCTCGGTGACCGCAGGTTCCGGAGGTTCAGGGGTGAACCCCCCGGGAACGTACTCGCGGTATTCCTCGAGGGTTCCATCAAGGACCGGAACGTTGAACTCCGCCGTCTCGGACTCGACGGTGAAGGTCAGGTCCAGCAGGGAGCCGGGGATTTCGGCGATGCCCGCGAGGGTCCCGTCGTCGTCGACCTCGTCCTCGAAGACCCACTTCTCGTCGGCCTCGATAGAGATCTCCGCGGTTTCGTTCTCCGCCTCGATGGTGAGCTGCACAGGAGAGTCGCTGGTGTTGATCGCCGTGCCGAGGAGCCTGCCGGGCTCGCCGTCCTCGGACGAGATGACGAGGATGTTGCGCAGCTCGACGGGGCCGACGTCCTTCACGATGCCGTCCGACGCTGCGTACTGGATGGTGGTGGCCTGGAGATTGTTGGCGGTGCAGCCTGTGACCCCCAGTACGGCCAGTACGGCGCCGGCAGCAGCAGCCTGCTGCACTCGGTTTTTCGGTGCACTCTTCACAGCACAAACTCCTGGGGTTCTTCTGTCGGGACAGGTTGACGAATCCGGTGAGGACCTCTGGGAACAGACTATCGGCAAAGCTTGCGATCGCGTGGGTCGATTCGTTCGCCGGTGAACCCCTGAATCAGGTAATACCGCTTTCGTCAAGAGGAGAATCATAGCTAATCGGCTGGTTTGCCCTTGCTGACCTGCGAAAACGCGGGTTCGGCGTGTCGTTGCCGTGATAAACTGATCTGCGGGAAAGGGGAAAGTCCACATGGTTTTTGAGGTCGGCGAAACAGTTGTTTATCCTCACCACGGCGCAGCGAAAATCGAAGAGATCAAGATGCGCGTCATCAAGGGCGAAGAGAAGATGTATCTCAAGCTCAAGGTGGCACAGGGTGACCTGACAATAGAAGTACCAGCAGAAAACGTTGACCTCGTTGGGGTTCGGGACGTAGTGGGCAAGGAAGGCCTCGAGCACGTGTTCGATGTCCTCCGGGCCGAGTTCACTGAAGAGCCCACCAACTGGTCGCGCCGTTACAAGGCCAACCTGGAGAAGCTTGCGTCAGGTGACGTCATCAAGGTGGCCGAGGTCGTACGTGACCTCTGGCGCCGCGACCACGACCGCGGCCTGTCCGCCGGGGAGAAGAGGATGCTCGCGAAAGCGCGGCAGATCCTGATCTCCGAACTTGCACTGGCCGAGAAGACCGACGAAGAAAAGGCTGCAGTAGTTCTCGACGAGGTACTGGCTTCCTGAACGTTCTCGAGGGGCCCCCGAAAGGGGCCCCTCTTTTTCGTTTAACCTGCCGTAGGGTGAAGCCGTGCCAACTCATCAGCCCGAGGAAACCCCTGCCGACACTGCTTCTTCAGCAATGCCTGGAAGCGGAACCCGGACCGGAGTGATCCTCGTGGCTGCCGGCTCGGGGCAGCGGCTGGGTTTCGGCATCCCGAAGGCCCGCGTGCTCTGCGGAGGGGTGACCCTTCTTGAACACGCCCTGATGAATGTCCTCGCCTCGGGTGTGGCACACGAAATCGTGGTGGTCATCCCCGGCGACGACATCGCCCTCGCGAGTGTGGCGCAGGCTGCCTCCGGGGGAGTCCGCGTCACGACGGTGCCCGGCGGTCCGAGCCGGGCGGCATCGGTTCGGGCCGGGCTCACCGGACTCAGTGACGAGGTGGGTCGGGTGCTGGTGCACGACGCCGCGCGGGCGCTCACCCCGGGTTACGTGTTCCAGCGCGTCGAATCGCGCCTGACCGAGGGCGCCACCGCCGTCATTCCCGTGCTTCCCGTGGTCGACACCGTGAAGATCGTGCGTAGCGGGCAGGTGGCGGGGACACCGGACCGCGCCGAACTCCGGATCGTCCAGACGCCCCAGGGCTTTGAAGCGGGAGTCCTGCGCAGCGCCCATGACCGGGCGGATGCGGCAGATCCGGCCATTACCGATGACTCCATGCTCGTTGAGCTCCAGGGCGTTCCCGTGGTGGTGGTGGACGGCGATCCACTGGCTTTCAAGGTCACCACGCCTCTCGACCTGGCACTCGCCGAGACCCTGGTCGCGGGAAAGATTCCCTCCCTCCTCCCGGAAAGGCCGCACCATGTACCTGAGCGACCATGAGCACCTTCCCCGCACCGGCATCGGCGTCGACGTCCACGCCTACGCGCGTGACGGCGACCCGGCGCCGCTGTGGCTCGCCGGCCTGCTGTGGGACGGGGAGCGGGGACTCTCCGGGCACTCCGACGGCGACGCCGCTGCACACGCCGCAGCGGACGCACTGTTCTCCGCGGCGGGAGTGGGAGATCTCGGAACGCACTTCGGCACCGACCGTCCCGAATTCGCCGGTGCCTCGGGCGCCCTCCTCCTGAAGCGGGCGGCCGCGATCGTGCGCGAGGCAGGGTTCGACATCGGGAACATCGCCGTCCAGATCATAGGAAACCGCCCCAAATTCGCGCCCCGCCGGGCTGAGGCCGAGGCGACCCTGTCCGACGCCGCTCAGGCTCCCGTCAGTATCTCCGCGACCACGACCGACGGCCTCGGCCTCACCGGCCGAGGGGAGGGCATCGCGGCCGTCGCGACCGCCGTCGTCGTTCGGTCCAGGCCGCGCCCGGGCAGCTGACCGGCGACCCGGGCCGACCGCCGCCGGGTAATCTGGAGCGGTGAGCCTGCGATTCTATGACACCGCCCAAGCCGAGGTGCGCGACTTCGCACCCCTGATCCCGGGCCGGGCAAGCCTCTATTACTGCGGCGCCACAGTGCAGGGCATGCCGCACGTCGGGCACATCCGTTCCGCGATCGCCTTCGACCAGATCACGCGCTGGCTCGAAGCGAGGGGGCACCGCGTGACGGTCGTCCGGAACGTGACCGACATCGACGACAAGATCCTCGCCAAGTCCCTCGCCTCATATGTTGCAGGTGCTGCCGACGCGGACCCGGCGACGGTACCGGACGAGCCGTGGTGGGCCCTCGCGTACCGGTACGAGCTTGAGTTCACGAAGGCCTACGACGCACTCGGGGTACGCCGCCCGACCTATGAGCCGCGCGCTACGGGGCATGTTCCCGAGATGCACGCCCTGATCGGGCAGCTGATCGAGCGCGGGCACGCCTACCCGGCCCTCGATGATTCCGGTGACGTCTACTTCGACGTCCGGTCCTGGACGGCCTACGGATCCCTCACGCGCCAGAACATCGACGACATGCAGGGCGCGCCCGACGCCGGTCCGCGCGGCAAGCGGGACCCGCGGGACTTCGCGCTGTGGAAGGGCTCGAAGGACACCGACCCCGCCTCGGCGTCCTGGCCCAGCCCGTGGGGATCCGGCCGGCCGGGCTGGCACCTCGAATGCTCGGCAATGGTCACCAAATACCTCGGACCCGAATTCGACATCCACGGCGGCGGGCTGGATCTGCGGTTCCCGCACCACGAGAACGAGATGGCACAATCGCAGGCCGCGGGCCATCCTTTCGCCCGGTTCTGGATGCACAACGGCATGGTGACCTACCAGGGTGAGAAGATGTCTAAATCCGTCGGCAACACAGTGAGCCCCGAGGAGATGCTCGCCGTCGCGGGCCCCCGCGTGGTGCGCTACTACCTCGGACAGGCCCACTACCGCTCGGTGCTCGACTACAGCCCCACCTCCCTCGAGGAGGCCGCGGCAGCAGTGGGGCGCATCGACGGCTTTCTTGCGAAGGCATCCGCGAGGGTGGGGGAGGCCGAGGGAGCAACCGACCCAGCGGCCCACCTGCCCGAGGAGTTCGGCAGGGCCATGGATGACGACCTCAACGTCCCGCAGGCGCTCGCCGTGCTCCACGGAACCGTCCGCGCGGGCAATACCGCGCTGGCGGACGGGAACGACGACGACGCCGGCGCTGCCCTGGCCGCGGTCCTTGCCATGACGAGGGTCCTCGGGCTCGATGACGCTCAGCAGGCTACCGGCTCCGGGAAGTCAGCCGCCCGCACCGCGCTCGACTCCCTGGTCCGTTCCCAGCTCGCGCAGCGGGATGAGGCGCGTGCCGCAAGGGACTGGTCCCGAGCCGACGCCATCCGGGATGCCCTGGCCGCAGCCGGGGTCACCGTGGAGGACTCGGCTGCCGGAGCGACGTGGCGATTGGAGACGCCCTGACCGGCTGCGGAGCGGCGCGTATCCGGCGCCGCCGCGCTTCCGCGTAAACTGGGGAAGATTCTTCTTCTATTTAAAGGTGTTTTTCCATGGCCAGTCACGGACGTCCAGGCGCAGTGCGCAAGTTGAAAAAGGGGCCCACCATCGGCACCGGCGGCCATGGACGCAAGTCGCTCGAAGGTAAGGGCCCGACGCCGAAGGCGGAGGACCGCCCCTATCACCAGGCGTACAAGAACAAGGAGCTGGCCGACCGATCAGCGGCGAAGCGCGGTGGAAAGAACGCCGGCACCGGGCGGACCAAGGGCAAGGCAGCCGAGGAGATCGTCACCGGCCGCAACTCGGTGGTCGAGGCCCTGCGCGCGGGCATTCCCGCCAAGACCCTCCACGTGGCGATCCGCATCGAGATGGACGACCGCGTACGGGAGTCGCTCAAAATGGCGACCGAGCGGGGCATCCCGGTGATGGAAACCGGGAAGCCGGAACTCGACCGGATGACCGATGGTGCCGTGCACCAGGGACTCATGCTCCAGATTCCACCCTACGAGTACGCCGACGCCCTCGACCTCGCCGACGACACCCTGGACAAGTTCAAGCGCGGCCACATCTCCAATGCGCCGCTCTTCATCGCCCTCGACGGCATCACCGACCCGAGGAACCTCGGTGCGATCATCCGCTCCGCCTCCGCGTTCAGCGCGCACGGCGTCATCGTTCCCGAGCGCCGGTCGGTGGGCGTGACGGCGTCCGCCTGGAAAACGAGCGCCGGGGCAGCCGTCCGCGTGCCGGTAGCACGCGTCGGCAACCTGAACTCCGCCCTGAAAACCTTCAAGCAGAAGGGTATCTTCGTTCTCGGGCTCGACGGCGACGGCGACGTCTCACTGCCGGACCTGACCCTGTCCAGTGATCCGATCTGCATCGTCGTGGGCTCGGAGGGCAAGGGACTCTCACGCCTGGTACGCGAGAACTGCGACCAGATCGTCTCCATTCCGATCGACTCCGCCATGGAGTCCCTCAATGCGTCGATGGCGGTGGGAATCACGCTGTACGAGGTGTCCCGCCAGCGTTCCGTTTGAGTGCCGGAACGGTGCAACCCATCAGCAGGCAGGGACAGGCAGCCCATTCCTCGAGTGAGTTCCCCCTCGGCCTTCACCGGTTGAGGGGTCGATGGGCCGATGACTCCCACGCGAACGCCGCAGTGTGGGCACCTTCGATACCGTCGATCGACGTCCACTACCAGAGCCCCACCGGCGGCTGGACGTCCGAGACACTTCCGGGCCTCGACGGAGGGGTGCACCACGGGGTGATCGGACCCATTGCGCAGGGCGCCTCCTACGCGTTCTGGCCCACCGGCGAGGCCCTTCCAGGAGCTCCGGGGACGGCGCAACTCCTTCTCGATCCCTATGGGCGCGCAATCGACGTCGATGACGCCGCATCGAGCCCCGCGTATTTCTCGGTGTTCGTCGAGCACTCCTTCGACTGGGGCGCCTCCGAGCGTCCACGGACGCCCTGGCGGGACACAGTGGTGTATGAGGCGCACGTGAAGGGACTGACGCAGCTGCACCCCGAGGTACCCGAGAACCTGCGCGGAACCTATGCGGGCCTCGCCCACCCAGCCATGGTCGGATATCTGAAGGAACTCGGCATCACGGCCGTGGAACTGCTGCCGGTCCACTTCCACATCGACGAGCCCCACCTCGAACCGCTCGGCCTCACCAATTACTGGGGCTACAACACGTTGGGCTTCTTCGCAGCCCACTCCGCCTATGCCACGAAGCAGGCCCGGGCCGACGGCCCGGAAGCCGTCATTGCGGAGTTCAAGGGCATGGTGAAGCAGCTCCACGAGGCGGGCCTCGAAGTGATCCTGGACGTGGTGTACAACCACACCGCCGAAGGCCCGCAGGGCCGCCCCGCGCTGTGCTGGCGGGGACTGGGGGATCGGGACTACTACCGGCACGACGACGCCGGCCGGTACGTCGACACCACGGGCTGCGGCAACTCCCTCGACTTCTCGAAGACCAAGGTGGTCGAATTCGCCCTCGACTCGCTCCGCTACTGGGCGGAGGAGTTCCAGATCGACGGCTTCCGGTTCGACCTCGCCGTCACCCTGTGCCGCGACGAATCGAACACCTTCACCCCGCGCCACCCCTTCCTCGTGGCGGCGGGGGCCTCACGGGCACTGCGCGGCGTGAAACTCATCGCCGAGCCCTGGGATATCGGCATGTGTGGCTGGCAGACCGGGAACTTCCCGCACGGCTGGGCGGACTGGAACGACGGCTTCCGCGACACCGTGAAGGACTTCTGGTTGCGGGATCATGCAGCGCTCCGTGCGGGAGGGCGGGCGTCCTCGCCCGGGCAGTTGGCGGGACGCCTCGCCGGCTCAACCGATACCTTTGCGCGCTCCGGCCGGAGTCCCCTGGCCTCCCTCAACTTCGTGACGGCACACGACGGCTTCACGCTGGCCGACCTCACCATGTACGACCGCAAACACAACGAGGACAATGGCGAAGGCAACCGCGACGGGCACAGCGATAACCGCAGCTACAACCACGGAGTGGAAGGGCGCTCGGAGGACGAGGGCATCATCGCCGCGCGCGAGCAGACCGCCCGCAACCTGATGGCCTCCCTGCTGATCTCACTGGGTGTCCCGATGATCACCGCGGGGGACGAGTTCGGCCGGACCCAGCGCGGCAACAACAACGCCTACTGCCAGGACAACGAGCTTGCCTGGGTGCACTGGCCGCAGGACGCGGCAGCAAGACGGATGCTCGAGGCCACCCGGACGCTGCTGACCATCCGGCGCGACTTCCTCGCCGGGCTCCCGGCAAGCTTCCCGGCCCGCAGCGACAGCTCCACGCTCCTGTGGTTCAGCGCGGCCGGACTGCCCATGACTCCGGCGGAGTGGGACAACCCGGCCACCCGCACCGTGCAGTTCCTGCTGGGGTCACACGGCGGAACGATGAACGGGCTGGTAGTGATGAACGGATCCCTCAAGGAGCAGCGGATCCATCTGCCAGCCGCATGGATCCTCCAGAACCAGGGAATCGGCGACGCCCAGCCCCGGTGGTTCGAGCGCACCTTCGACTCCGCCGATCCGGCGATGAAACGCAATGGAGCCCGCCTGCTCTCGGGCGAGGCGGACTCCATTGCAGCCAACTCGGTCAGCATCTACCGCTGCTGACCGGGTGGGCCGGGCGGCCGGATTGCTCCGGAGGCCCGGTCAGGCGTTGACGACGAGGCCGAGCTCCGCCTTCGATACCAGAGTCGAGTGCCTGGGCAGCACCCGCACGGTGTAGCCGAAGGAGCCGGAGTGGTCGATCGTGATTCCGCCCGTGAACAGGTAGCGGCCGCTTCCGAGGTTCTCGGCGACACCCAGGTCCTCCAGCGCCACGTGATCGAGTTCGTCGTTGTCCGACGCCCGTCCGAACGCGACCTCGACGGCGACGTCGTCGGGGTCCAGGTTGCCGAGCGCCACGTAGGCGTTGACGGTCAGCGAGTCACCGATCTGGGGATCTTCCGTAACGCCTACTGAATCGACGTGCTCCACCTGCACTGCCGACCAGCCACCCTGGATCCGTGAACGCCAGGCGGCAGTGCGCTTCGCCAGGGCGTAGGAGTCGGCGACGGCGTCCCGTCCGGCCCGCCACGCCGGCTGGTAGAGCTGTCCCACGTAGTCCTGCAGCATGCGCTCGGCCGAAACAGCGGGCCCGAGGGTGGCCATGGTGTGCTTGATCATGGCGATCCACTGGTGCGGGATGCGGTCGGAAGACGGCTCCGAAGGCCCTGCGGCGCCGGCTCCCATGGCGGGGACCGATCCGTAGAACCTGGGGCCGACCTGCGTTTCGAGGAGGTCGTAGAGGGCTGCGGCCTCGATGTCGTCGCGCTCGTCCGCCGACGCGCCGTTGTCGGCAGTGGGAATGGCCCACCCGTTGTCGCCGTCGTACATCTCGTCCCACCAGCCATCGAGCACCGAGAGGTTGAGGCCGCCGTTGATGGCCGACTTCATGCCCGAGGTTCCGCAGGCCTCGAGGGGACGGAGCGGATTGTTGAGCCACACGTCACAGCCCGGGAAGAGCGTGCGGGCCATCGCGATGTCGTAGTTCGGCAGGAACACGATGCGGTGGCGCACGGCCGGGTCATCGGTGAAACGGACCAGGTCCTGGATCATCCGCTTGCCCTGCTCGTCAGCGGGATGCGACTTTCCGGCGATCACCAGCTGGATCGGGTGCTCGGCATGGAGCAGCAGTGCCTTCAGGCGCGCGGGGTCACGGAGCATGAGGGTGAGGCGCTTGTAGGTGGGCACGCGGCGAGCGAAACCGATGGTCAGGACATCCGGGTCGAGCACGGAATCGGTCCACGCGAGCTCGGCATCGGCCGCGCCACGCGTTTTCCAGGATGCACGCAGGCGGCGCCGGACGTCGGCCACGAGGTTCGAGCGGAGGCTTCGGCGCAGCGCCCAGATCTCGGGGTCGGCGACGTCATACACGCGGGACCATTTCGGGTCGAGGATCGACTCGGCGCCGAAGTTCTTCCGTGCGAAATCGACGATCTGCGGATCGACCCAGGTGGGAACATGGACGCCGTTGGTCACCGAGGTGATCGGCACCTCGCGCGTGTCGAATCCCGGCCAGAGACCCGAGAACATGCCGCGGGACACCTCGCCGTGCAGCTTCGCCACGCCGTTGGCGCGCTGGGCCAGGCGGAGGCCCATCACCGCCATATTGAACTTTGCCGGATCCCCGTCGGCATAGTTCTCTGCACCGAGCGCGAGAACCTTGTCCGTGGGGACCGAATGGGCGAGGCCAGCATTGAAGAAGTGCTCGATCTGCGTGCGGTCGAAGCGGTCGATTCCCGCGGGGACCGGGGTGTGCGTGGTGAAGACGGTGGAAGCCCTTCCCGCCGTCAGAGCTTCCTCCCAGCTCATGGGGGATTCGTTGGAAGGATCCATCAGTTCACGGATCCGTTCGATGCCCAGGAAGCCCGCGTGGCCCTCGTTGGTGTGGAACACCTCGGGAGCGGGGGTTCCGGTGAGCCGCTCGAAGATCCGGAGCGCCTTGACGCCGCCCATGCCGAGCAGCAGTTCCTGCTGCAGGCGCTGGTCCCCGCCCCCGCCGTACAAACGGTCGGTGACGTTGCGTGCTGCTTCGTCGTTGCCTGCCACGTTCGAGTCGAGCAGGAGCAGCGGTACGCGGCCGACGTCGGCGCGCCAGATGTGGGCGGACAGCTGCCTGCCGTTGGGGAGCGGAAGGACGACCTTCGCTGCACTGCCGTCCTCCTCGCGGAGCAGGGTCAGCGGCAGGCCGTCGGGATCGAGGACTGGGTAGGTCTCCTGCTGCCAGGCGTCACGGGACAGCGACTGCTTGAAGTAGCCCGCCTGGTAGAGCAGGCCGACGCCGATGAGCGGCACTCCCAGGTCGGAGGCCGATTTCAGGTGGTCGCCGGCAAGGATGCCGAGGCCACCGGAGTACTGCGGCAGTACAGCGCTGATCCCGTACTCGGGGGAGAAGTAGGCGATCGAGCGGGGTGCATCGTCGCCGAGTGACTGGTACCAGCGGGGCTGGCTGAGGTAGCTGTCGAGATCGGCCCCCAGGTCCTGGATCCGCTGGACGAGCTGCTTGTCTGCCGCCAGCTGACGCAGCTGTTCACGCGTCACCGAGCCGAGGAACGACACCGGGTCATGGCCGCTCGCTGCCCATGCGGCGGGGTCGATGTCCTCGAAGAGGCGCGAGGTCGGCAAGTGCCACGACCATCGCAGGTTGCCCGCGAGCTTGCCCAGGGGGGCGATGCTCTCAGGGAGGACGGTACGGACTGTAAATCTGCGGATTGCCTTCACGGGATTTACGCTAGCGCAGTTATTCCGGTTCTTGGGAAGGCCAACGCAACCGCTTGCGTAAACCGCCCAGTTAATCCCTATGTTACGGAAAGCCCCCCTTAGCAATTCCGCTGAATACTCGCTAACGTCAGGTGCGTGACGATTTCGAGTGAGCAGCCCCGCAATGTCCTATACCCCGAGGGGCTGCGCTTCGGCCGCATCCCCATTACCGCCGTAGCCCCCGTGATCGAGGACGGCAGGTTCCCCTCAAAGGCGATCCCGGACTCCGACATCACTGTAGGTGCGACGGTGTTCCGCGAGGGCCATGACCAGCTCGGTGTCTCTGCCGTCCTGTATGACCCGCGCGGCAAGGAAGTCCAGCGCATCCGGCTCACCGCCGTCGGCGCCGGGCTGGATCGGTGGGAAGGCCGGCTCCGCCCGGCAGCGCGCGGACTCCACACCTTCACCATCGAGGGCTGGTCGGATCTCTACGGAACGTGGGAGCACGACGCGTCGATCAAGATCGCCGCAGGAGTGGATGTCGACCTCATGCTCGCTGAGGGCGTCGCCCTTTTCACGAGAGCAGCTGAGGAGCGCACAGCGAAGGACGCAGCACTGTTCCGCCGCACGGCGGCGGAACTCGCCGACACTTCGCGCAGCGTCGAGGACCGACTGGCTGCCGGTGGCACGCTTCAGGTGCTGGAGGCCATCCGACGGAAGCCCATACGCTCCATGGTCACTGCATCGCCTGCCTACCCCATCCTGGTGGAGCGCGAGCTCGCCGGGCGCGGAGCCTGGTACGAGTTCTTTCCACGTTCAGAAGGCGCCGTTTACAACCCCGAAGCCGGGGAATGGACCTCGGGCAACTTCCGGACTGCGGCGAAGCGCCTGGACGCCGTCGCCGCCATGGGGTTCGACGTCGTCTATCTGCCTCCGATCCACCCGATCGGCCGTACCCACCGCAAGGGTCCCAACAACACGCTGACCGCGGGTCCCGGGGATCCAGGATCTCCCTGGGCGATCGGATCCGAGGCAGGAGGCCACGATGCCATCCACCCCGACCTCGGCACCTTCGAGGACTTCGACGCTTTCGTCGCACGGGCCGCCGAGCTGAACCTCGAGGTGGCGCTCGACTTCGCGCTCCAGGCAGCTCCGGACCACCCGTGGGTCACCTCGCATCCCGAGTGGTTCACCACTCGGGTGGACGGCTCGATCGCCTACGCGGAGAATCCTCCCAAGAAGTACCAGGACATCTATCCCATCAACTTCGACAACGACCCGAAGGGCATCTCGAAGGAGATCCTACGGATCGTGCTGATGTGGATCGAGCACGGCGTGAAGGTCTTCCGCGTGGACAACCCGCACACCAAGCCGGTGCAGTTCTGGGAATGGCTGATCGCCAAGGTCAACAAGAAGCACCCCGACGTCATCTTCCTCGCCGAGGCGTTCACGCGTCCTCCGATGATGCATGCGTTGGGCCGCGCCGGCTTCCAGCAGTCCTATACCTACTTCACCTGGCGCAATACGAAGACGGAGATCGAGGAGTACTTCACCGAGATCAGCCATGTCTCACCCGCCTACTTCCGTCCGAACTTCTTCGTCAACACTCCGGACATCCTCACCGAATACCTCCAGTACGGCGGACCTGCCGCCTTCAAGATCCGGGCAGTGCTCGCCTCGATGGCCAGCCCGATGTGGGGGGTGTACTCGGGCTACGAGCTGTTCGAGCACGTGGCGCGGCCCGGTGCCGAAGAGTACATCGACAACGAGAAGTTCCAGTACCGGCCCCGCGACTACGCGGCGGCCGAGGCCGAAGGCCGGTCGCTGGCTCCCTACATCAGCCGCCTCAACGCCATACGGCGCTCGCATCCCGCACTCGGTGACCTCGAGAACCTGATCCTCCACCCGAGCAGCGATTCCGCAACCGTCGCGTTCTCGAAGCACAAGGAAACCGCCGAGGGCAAGGACACCATCATCGTCGTCGTGAACCTGGATCCCCACAGCACAAGGGAAAGTACCGTCTTCCTCGATCTGGGCGCGCTTTCGATCGATGCTGCGGACCGCAACGAGGACGGCACGTTCTGGGTGGACGACCTCGTGAGCGGCCAGAGCTTCGCCTGGGGCGAGAATAATTACGTTCGGCTGGACGCCCATGTGGAACCAGCTCACATCCTTTCTGTCAGGAGGCAGCGCTAGTGCCCAATCCCTTCCAGCTGAACGCACCCGGGCTTGCCCACGACCCGCACTGGTACCGAAAGGCCGTTTTCTATGAGGTGCTGGTCCGTGGGTTCGCGGACGCCAATGGTGACGGCTCCGGAGACTTCTCGGGCCTCATCGAACGGATGGACTACCTGCAGTGGCTCGGCGTGGACTGCCTGTGGCTGCCGCCGTTCTTCAAGTCACCGCTGCGTGACGGCGGCTATGACATCGCCGACTACTACGACGTCCTCGACGAGTTCGGGTCGCTGAGCGACTTCAAGCGGCTCGTCGCCGAGGCCCACGCCCGCGGTGTCCGGGTCATCATCGACCTCCCGGTGAACCACACCTCCGACCAGCACCACTGGTTCCAGGAATCCCGGAGCGACCCCGAAGGTCCATACGGTGATTTCTATGTGTGGAGCGACACGGACGAGAAGTATGAGGACGCCCGCATCATCTTCGTCGACACCGAGGAGTCCAACTGGACCTTCGACCCGGTGCGGCGGCAATTCTTCTGGCACCGCTTCTTCGGCCACCAACCGGACCTCAACTTCGAGAACCCCAAGGTCCAGGAAGCAATCTTCGACGTCGTGAAGTTCTGGCTGGACCAGGGCATCGATGGGTTCCGCGCCGACGCAATCCCCTACCTCTTCGAGGAGGAGGGAACGAACTGCGAGAACCTGCCGAAGACGCACGAGTTCCTCAAGCGGCTGCGTGCCATGGTGGATGAGAACTACCCCGGCCGTGTCATCATCGCCGAGGCCAACCAGATGCCCGAGGAGGTTGTCGAGTACTTCGGTGACGAGGAGGGCCCCGAATGCCACATGTCATTCCACTTCCCCATCATGCCCCGCCTGTTCTACGCGCTGCGTGACCAGAAGGCCGGCCCGATCATCCAGACGATGAAGGACACTCCTGCCATCCCGGCGGGAGCCCAGTGGGGGACGTTCCTTCGGAACCACGACGAACTGACCCTCGAGATGGTGACCAACGAGGAACGCGAAGCGATGCTCGGCTGGTACGCACCGGATTCGAGGATGCGTGCCAACGTGGGTATCCGGCGCCGGCTCTCGCCGCTGCTCGACAACTCCCGCGCCGAGGTCGAGCTCATCCACGCGTTGCTGTTGTCCCTGCCCGGCAGTCCCTTCCTGTACTACGGCGACGAGATCGGCATGGGAGACAACATCTGGCTCGAGGACCGTGATGCCTCAAGGACACCGATGCAGTGGAACCCCGATCGCAACGCCGGGTTCTCCACCGCCGATCCGGGCAAGCTGTACCTGCCCGTGGTGCAGTCGCTGGTCTACAACTACAGCCACGTCAACGTCGAGGCCCAGCTCGCGACCTCGAGTTCGCTCCTGCACTGGGTCCGCCAAATGCTCGCCGTGCGGCGCGCTCACCCCGCATTCGGTCTGGGAGAGTATCGCAACGTCCCCACCGAGTCGGACGCAGTGCTTGCGTTCCTGCGCGAAGTCAAGGACGGAAATGCCGAGCACGAGCAACCTGAGGTAGTGCTGTGCATCTTCAACCTCTCCCAGCACCCGGTAGCCGCCAAGATGCACCTGCCCGAGTTCGCGGGCCGCGGGCTCCGGGACCTTTTCGGCGGGGCGATCTTCCCGGCGTTCGGCCTGGAGGGCGACCTCACCCTGACACTGGGCAGCCACGACTTCTTCTGGCTCCGACTGCGGTCGGCTTCCTCGAATACCTCATCTCCCCACACCGAAGCACTTCCCGTCATCCCGATCTCGGAGGCCATCAGATAATGGCGACCCATACACCCTTCATTCCCGAAATCCTCAGTGAATGGCTGCCCTCGCAGCGCTGGTTCCCGGCCCGCGGACGGGACGTCACCCTGACCGTCGTCGGCGGCACCGTCCTGGACGACCCGAACGGGGAGGCCGGACTGGAGGTCCACTTCCTCGCCGTGGAATCCGGGCACCGCACCGACGTCGTCAGTGTTCCCCTGAGCTATCGCGAAGAGCCGCTGGAAGTTGCTGCTGCGGGCCTCATCGGCCAGGTGGACCATCCGCAGTTAGGGACGCGCTGGGTGTATGACGCCACCCATGATCCGGATTTCGTCACGGCCTGGGTGAACTTCATTCGTTCGAAGAAGGCCACTTCCGACGGTCGCCTCGTGCCGACCGCGCTGAAGGGCATGCCTCCGCGCAGCCGGGCGAAAGCACCGAAGGTCAAGGTCCTCCAGGGCGAGCAGTCGAACACTTCGGTAGTGGTCGGCACAGGGAAGAACTCGCTGATCGTGAAGTTCTTCCGGATTCTCGCGACCGGGGAAAGCCCTGATGTGCAGGTCAGCGCGCAGCTGACGGCGGCCGGGTCCACCGACGTTCCGCCAACCTACGGTTGGGTTACCGGTACCTGGCAGCAGCCCCACGCCGAACCCGGCCAGCACGTGATGGGCCACGTCAGTGTCCTCAGGGATTACGTCGAGAGCAGTATCGACGCCTGGCGCATCGCCGCCCTTGCAGCATCCTCGGGCACCGACTTCAGGGAGGAGTCGCACGAGCTCGGGCGAGCCATTGCCCGTATCCACGTGCAGCTCAGCGGGGCTTTCGGCAACGGCTCCGCTTCCGAGGCCGAGGAGACGGAATTCAAGGATGCCCTTGCGGGCCGCATCGAGTGGGCATGGCGGGAGGCACGCGACGCCGTCGGGCCCCTCGACGCCGAAGTGGACCAGGTGCTCAAGGACGTAGCCGCCCTGACCGACCTTCCGGCGCTGCAACGCATCCACGCCGACCTCCACCTGGGACAGGTCCTCCGGGCTCCTGACGAATCCTGGCTCGTCATCGACTTCGAGGGTGAGCCGCTGCGCCCCACCGCCGAGCGGAGTCTCCCCGACGTGCCGCTGCGCGACGTCGTCGGGATGGTGCGTTCGCTCGAGTACGCAGCCGCCTCCCGCGGGCCCGCCGCCGAAGGAACGGATGCCGCCCGGGAGACGGAGCAGTGGGCGGCATCGGCCCGCAGCGCGTTCCTGGCCGGGTACGCCGAGGAAAGCGGCACCGATATCGATCCCGAGGCGCCGTTGTTCAAGGCCCTCTGGCTGGACAAGGCGCTGTACGAGGTGGTGTACGAGCTGCGCAACCGCCCCGACTGGGTCGAGTGGCCGGTGCGTGACGTACGCCGCGCGCTCGGCGCCGGAGCTGAACGAACGGCGCCGGTCGGTGCTGAAGCGCCGGTGGAACCCAGCGCCGGCAGTTCGACCGGTAGCGGCCCTGATTCCGACCCGACGGCGGACGCCAGGCCCGAGGCAACCGGCGCCGTCGGAACGGCGCAGGAGACTCCAACCACCCCGGCCGGGGCCTCGGGCGACCCGGTTCCGGTCGCCGAAAACATCCTCCAGCGTGTTTCCGAGGGCTCGTACCACCAACCGCATGCGGTTCTTGGAGCGCACGTGGATGCAAGCGGCCTGGTCACGATCCGCACGCTGCGACCCCTCGCTTCGTCGGTCACCGTGGTGACGGGCGATGCACGGGTGGAGCTCGCACATGAGCACAACGGCATCTGGGTAGGAACCCTTGCCGCCGAAGTGCCGGGACACACACCCGATTACCGGCTCGAGGTCACTTACGGCGGCGAACCGGAGGTGGTGGACGACCCCTACCGGTTCCTGCCGACTCTTGGTGAGGTCGACCTGCACCTCATCGGCGAGGGCCGCCACGAAACGCTGTGGACCGCGCTTGGTGCGCACGTCCGCCACTACTCGTCGGTGTTGGGCGACATCAACGGAGTGTCCTTCGCCGTCTGGGCGCCGAGCGCCCAGGCGATCCGGGTCAAGGCCGACTTCAACGGCTGGGATGGCACCGTCAACGCGATGCGCGCCCTCGGGAGCTCAGGCATCTGGGAGCTTTTCGTGCCCGGCGCCGGCGCCGGGGCGTGCTATAAGTTCGAGATCCTCGGTAGCGACGGCCAATGGCGTGAGAAGGCCGACCCGATGGCGCGGGGTACCGAGGTACCTCCCCTGACAGGCTCCCGTGTCGTGGAATCCCGCTACCAGTTCGAGGACTCCGCCTGGATGGAAACCCGTGCGGCGACGGACCCGCACAACGGACCCATGAGCGTCTACGAGGTTCACCTCGGATCGTGGCGTGTGGGTCTCGGGTACCGGGAGCTTGCTGAGCAGCTCGTCGAGTACGTCTCGTGGCAGGGATTCACGCATATCGAGCTCATGCCCGTGGCGGAGCACCCGTTCGGAGGGTCCTGGGGCTACCAGGTCACTTCCTATTTCGCACCGACGTCGCGCTTCGGCAGTCCGGATGACTTCAAGTATCTGATCGACAAGCTGCACCAGGCCGGCATCGGCGTCATCATGGACTGGGTACCCGCCCACTTCCCGAAGGATGAGTGGGCACTCGCCAAGTTCGACGGCGGAACACTCTACGAGCACGGCGACCCCTTCCTCGGCGAGCATCAGGATTGGGGAACGCTGATCTTCGACTTCGGCCGTCGTGAGGTGCGCAACTTCCTCGTAGCGAATGCCCTGTACTGGCTCGAAGAGTTCCACATCGACGGACTGCGGGTGGATGCCGTCGCGTCGATGCTGTATCTCGACTACTCGCGCGAGGAAGGCCAGTGGAGGCCCAACAAGTTCGGCGGGCGCGAGAACCTGGAGGCGATCTCCTTCCTGCAGGAAGTGAACGCCACTGCCTACAAGCGGGCGCCCGGCATCGTGATGATCGCCGAGGAGTCCACGGCGTTCGACGGCGTCACCCGGCCCACGAGCTCCGGCGGGCTCGGCTTCGGCATCAAGTGGAACATGGGCTGGATGCACGACTCGCTCGAGTACGCCGCCGAGGAGCCGATCAACCGTGTGCACCACCATGGCAAGGCGACCTTCTCGATGGTGTATGCCTACACCGAGAATTTCCTCCTTCCCATCAGCCACGACGAGGTCGTGCACGGCAAGGGATCACTGTTGCGCAAGATGCCCGGTGACCGCTGGCAGCAGCTGGCCAACGTCCGCGCCTACCTTGCTTTCCAGTGGGCACACCCGGGTAAGCAGCTCATTTTCATGGGCTCCGAGTTCGCGCAGGAGTCCGAATGGGCCGAACAGCACGGACTCGACTGGTGGCTCTGCGACACCCCGTCTCACAAGGGCGTCCAGGAGCTGGTGCGCTCGCTGAACGGCGTGTACCGGGAAACGCCTGCCCTTTATGCGCGGGACAACGAGCCTGCCGGCTTCCAGTGGATCGACGAGAACGACGGCGAGCACAACACGCTGTCCTTCGTCCGATGGGATCACCAGGGGAACCCGCTGGTATGCATCGCGAACTTCGCCGGCGGACCGCACGAAGGATTCCGGGTCGGTCTGCCCTGGGCAGGGGAATGGACCGAAGCCCTCAACACGGATTCCGAGCAGTACGGCGGATCCGGAGTGGGTAACCAGGGTGTCGTGACTGCAGTGGAAGGAGCCCACAACGGGCAGCCCGCCTATGGTGATGTTCGGGTTCCCCCGCTCGGCGTGCTCTACCTGGTACCCAAGACCAACTGATTCCACGCTTCGACCTTCGGCCGCCGGCCTCCCTCCCGGGAAGGGCCGGCGGCCGTTTTACATTCAGGCTTGAGCGGTGCTAGAGTTGACTTCCGCGCTGATCGAGTCTTCGATCGGGTGACAATCACAGACATTATGTTCCATCATTCGCTATGTCGGATGGGAACGGTGAGAATCGGCCGATTTGCAGAGTCGGATCGGGGCGGGTAGGCTTGAAAAGTTGCTTCGGAGCGATGACATGACGGTTTGGTTGTGTTTGGTGCCGATAGTGTCTGTTGTTTGAGAACTCAATAGTGTGCCAAGTTTGTTGATACCGATTGTTTTTTGATTGGTTGAATTGGCTGGTTGCCTGCTTTGTGGTGG